>JBEBCC010000100.1:0-21975 GCA_041158125.1 Cyanobacteriota bacterium | reverse complement strand
TCAGGCAACAGCAGCAGCGGCGCGATCGAAGTAGGTGCCCACTTCGCTCATCAGAGCGGAGCAGTCGCCGGGGGTGATGCCGTTGCGATCGTTGGCGATCGAAATGGCGGCGTCCTTCATCTTGCGGATGCCTTCAGCCACGGAAGCGCCAGGAACGCCCAGGGCCAGGTAGGTCTCACGCAGGCCGTTCAGGCAGCGGTCTTCCAGCACGGAAGCGTCGCCGGTGAACACGGCATAGGTGATGTAGCGGAGCACGATCTCCATGTCGCGCAGGCAGGCAGCCATGCGACGGTGGGTGTAAGCGTTGCCGCCGGGGGCGATCAGAGCAGGCTGCTGATCGAACAGATCGCGAGCAGCGTTGGTGACGATCTTGGAAGCGTTGGAGGTGATGCGGTTCACAGCATCCATCCGCTTGTTGCTCTCGGCCACCATGGCGGCGAGGGCATCGATCTGGCCGGGGTTCAGGAATTCGCCGCGGGCGTCAGCCTGAGCAACGACCTTGGTGAAGGCGTCAAACATGAAGAGATGTGATCTCAGGCTCAGAAATCTAGGGGTGGCCGTTGCGGCAGCGCGAGCGTGATGGCTGGCAGGGGCGCCACGTTGAGCGGATCAGGAGGATCGATGCGCGGTCTGATGGTTGGTCTGGAAACTGGTCTGACGACTGCTGTGGCGGCAGGATCGCTGCTGGGCGCCGGATTCTGGCTGGCTTCATCCCCCCCGGCCCGGGCTGAGCTGCCGCCGTGGGTCTACGGGCAGCAGCAGCGTGAGGCCCCTCTGCGGCTTGAGCTCGAGGTGCTGGCCGTCCAGCGCTGGCCTGCCCTGCAGCCCCAGCAGCTGCTGGTGCAGGCTCGGGTGCTGGCAGTCGTTCGCCAGCCGCGCGGCGCCCGTCTGCGCCCCGGCGATCGCCTGCAGCTGCGCTACCCCCTGCCGCCCCAGCACCCGAGCGGCTGGGTGGGTCCGGCGCCACTGCCGTTGCTCAGCGCCGGCCAGATGGTGCCGGCCTGGCTGACGCCAGACCCTGCAGCCACCGGCCTCTATCGCCCGGCGGCAGGCGGGCGCTCCTTTGGGCCATCGCTGGAGGCGTTCAGGAGTGAGCAGACTTGAGCGGTCGCTGATCAATCAGGCCGCCATGACGGGCACGGGCACCACCGAGATCCAGCAGCTGGTGCAGAGTTATTACGGCCAGGAGCTGCAGAGCAGCGCTGACCTGCGCACCAGCGCCTGCTGTGATGCCGATGCGGTGCCGGCCTGGCTCAAGCCGCTGCTGGCGCGTGTGCATCCGGAGGTGAGCAGCCGCTACTACGGATGCGGCCTGGTGTGCCCGCCGCTGCTGGAGGGCTGCCGCGTGCTCGATCTGGGCAGCGGCAGCGGTCGCGACGTGTACCTGCTGGCGCAGTTGGTGGGGGCGAGCGGCGAGGTGGTGGGGGTCGACATGACGCCCGAGCAACTGGAGGTTGCACGCCGACATCAGGCCTTTCACGCCGAGTGCTTCGGATTCGACAACGTGCGCTTTCTGGAGGGACGGATCGAGGAGCTGGAGGCGCTGGATCTGGAGCCGGCCAGCTTCGATGTGATCGTGAGCAACTGCGTGCTCAACCTCTCCGCCGACAAGGCGGCGGTGCTGCGCGGTGTGCAGCGCCTGCTGCGGCCGGGGGGCGAGTTTTACTTCTCGGATGTCTACGCCGATCGGCGCCTACCAGAGCCGGTGCGTCGCCATCCGGTGCTGTACGGCGAATGCCTGGGCGGAGCCCTCTACTGGAACGATTTCCTGCGCCTGGCCCGCGGCGCCGGCTGCGCCGATCCGCGCCTGGTGAGCGACCGCCCCCTGGCCGTGACCGATCCGGAGCTGCGGACCATGCTGGGGGAGACGCGCTTTTTCTCAGCCACCTACCGCCTGTTCCAGATCGCGGAGCTGGAGGATGCCTGCGAGGACCACGGCCAGGCCGTGATCTATCTGGGCACGATTCAAGACTTCCCCGAGCGGCTGCCCTTCGACAAGCACCACAGCATCGCCGCGGGACGGGTGTTCCCGGTGTGCGGCAACACCTTCCGCATGTTGCAGCAAAGCCGCTTCGCGCCGCACTTCCAGTTCATCGGCGACGACCAGCGCCACTACGGCCTGTTCGAAGGCTGCGGCAGCAGCCTGCCGTTTGATCAGGGGGCTGACGCATCGCCCGGCGGAGCTGGTCGCGCCGCCGGCAGCTGCTGCTGAACCGGCTCCTCAGCGAGGGGCACTGCGATCGGGACGCTCGCTGCTGCCCTCAGCTGAAGAACCCCAGGCTGTTCAGCCACAGCCCCAGGGCCAGCATCGGTACGAAGACCGCCGCTGCGATCTGGAGCTTGACGGTCAGGGCGACACGATTCATGGGTTCCGGCGGTGAAGGTTGAGCGGCGTCTGCTCAGCGGTGTTCGATCAGATCGGTGGCCGCGTAGCGCACCTTGGCAAGGCTGGCGTAGCGATCGTCGGCGCTGCGGTAGCCGCAGGCGCACACCACGCAGCTGCGGTAATCGCTGCCTTCTAGCTTGAGAATGCGGTCGTAGTCCGCCGGGCTGAAGCCTTCGATCGCGCAGGTGTCGACCCCCAGCAGAGCGGCGCTGCTGAGCAGATTGCCCAGGGCGATGTAGACCTGCCGTGCCGCCCAGTCCTCGATGACAGCGCTGCGCGGACCCTCGATCAGATCCACCTGGATCATCTGGCGGTAGCCGTCGAGTACGGCGGGCTCCAGACCACGGGTCATGGCGGTGCACTGGATCAGGCGATCGGCATCGACTGGCCGGATCGTGCGCTTGCTGAGCAGCACCACCAGATGCGAGCAGTCGCTGATCTGGCTCTGGTTCCAGGAATGGGGCCGCAGCTCAGCCCGCAGGTCTGGATCGGTGATCACAAGGAACTTCCAGGGCTGCAGGCCGTAGGACGAGGCGGTGAGCACCAGGGCCTGCTCAAGGGCCTGCCAGGTGGCGGGGTCAATCGTGCGATCGGGGTCGAAGCTCTTGGTGGCATAGCGCCAGTGCAGGGCAGCGAGCAACTGCTCAGCGGGAATGGTCATCAGGAAGCTACGGATGGCGCCGTCGCCAGCTTCCCATCAGCCGTGCGTGCCGTCGCCATCGGCCCCGTTCGCGTGCAGTCGCCAGCTGCCCTCGCCATCAGGCTCCAGCACCATCCGGCGGTCATCGCTGTTCAGATCGCAGCCATCGGTGAGGCCCTTGAGGTAGCCGGCCAGGAACCAGAGGGTCATGGCGGCTTTCTCACCGCTGAGCAGCTCGTCGAGGTTGACGGAGTTGAAGCCGATCTCCCAGTTGCCGTTGTCCATCTCTCGGCTCCATACCGCTGTTCATGGTTCAGCCTGGGGGATCGGCTCGAGCGGATGGCGCCACTGCGGCCCGCTTGCAGCAGGGTTGAAGCACCACAGCGGCGTTGCGCCGCCGTCAGCGATCGCGATTCTCTTCAAGCTGGTGGCGTGAGAGCTTCACTGCACTGGTATGGCTGGTTTGCCCGTCAGGTGGCGCGGGTCAGCGGTCGGCCGATCAGCTTCAGCGTGGCCGTCCTCGTGGTACTGCTGTGGCTGGCGACAGGACCACTGTTCGGCTTCAGCGACACCTGGCAATTGGTGATCAACACAGCCACCACGATCATCACATTCTTGATGGTTTTTGTGATTCAGAACACCCAGAATCGCGATAGCGAGGCACTGCAGATCAAGCTTGATGAGTTAATCCGTGCCACTCGCGGTGCCCACAACACCCTGCTTGATCTTGAGGAGATGGCTGAGCAGCAGCGCGATCAGTTGCATGAGCGCTATGCGGCTCTCGCCCGCTGCGCCCGTGAACAGGTGCAGGGCGGTGCCAGTGACACTGACACCCCTGAGCCCTGAGCTCGCAGTGCAGAAAAGCCCCGGCACTGAGCCGGGGCAGGGTGGTGTGAGGAATGGTCAGCCTTTGCAGGTGCCCATCGCCGCCGGCCTGAACCAGTGGGGGCGCTGCTGGCCGCGCTGCCACCTCGGCGGTTCTTCCGGTCTAGCGCCGATCGGGGGCTCATGAGGCCTGCCGATGGTCTTCCAGTGCTGTTTCGATCAAGCGGGCGCAGAGGTTGCTGAGGCTGCGCCCCTCCTCCTGGGCCAGCTCTTCGAGTTGCCTGAACAGGCTTTCATGCAGGCTGACGCTGATGCGACTGGATCTGCCGCGGCCGCGGGGGCCTGGCCTGGTGTCTTTGGAATCGGAGTCAGCTGGCCATGAGTCGGCAGATTTGAAGTTCGTGGGCTTGGAGTCGCGAGGCCGGGAGTCGTTCATCAGCGGGCTCCGCCACGGGCGGTCTACATCCTTTCTACATCTGCTGTAGATGAGTTGGCGAATGCCGCCGCTCAAGCGTTGTCACCCGTTGTTCCAGTCGCTGCAGCCGCTCGACCAGGCCGGCACCGCCCTGATCCCACAATCCATCCTCGGCGGTGCTCAGATCCTGCTGCACCAGAGCGGTGATGTAGGCGGTGACGGATTGCCCGCGGCTGGAGGCGCGCTGTTTGATCGCGGTGATCAGGGTCACCGGCAGCACCATCGAAAGTTGTTTGCGTGATGTCACCACTTGCGCAAGGGCTCCACCCGCAGGCGCCACAGACGAGAGACGTGGCCTCACTCTGCGGCACTATGCCGCACGCTGGCCACTGGCGCGCTGCTACAGGCGTAAAGCCCGGTCAGTTCGGCCTGTCCCAGCTGGTGCCCCGCCATGGCCCGTTGCAGGTCGGACACCGTGCAACCCGGCGGCAGCTCCAAGGGTTGATCCAGCGCATGCAACCGGAAGCGATAGCGGTGCGTCCGCCCCGCCGGTGGCAGCGGCCCCTGATAGCCGAGGCGCTGGAAGCTGCCCACGCCCCAGCAGCGGCCGTGGCGGGCGCCGTTGGCCAACTCTGGGCTGCGCTCCAGGCCGGCAGGTAGCCGCTGCAGCTGCGCCGGAATGTTGAACAGCAGCCAGTGCAGCCATGGGCCCGTGGGCGCGTCGGGATCGTCCATCACCAGGGCGAAGCTGCGGGTGCGGGCTGGGGCACCACGCCAGTGCAGCGGCGGCGAGAGATTCAGTCCCTCGCCGCTGTGCAGGCTCGGAATCAGGGCTCCATCCGCGAACGCGGGCGACTCCAGCACGAAGGAGCCGTTGCTGCATGCCATCGCGACATCCCCAGAGATCATCTGTCTCCGCAGGTTGATCAGGTGCCCTGCCGCGGGGCCGTCGCTGCTGCGATCACACCGCACCATTGCGGTGTCAGCCCCTTGATGACGCGGCAGTGATCGTGATTCCGCTGCCGCCGCTCTAAAGCGGGGATGTCCATGCGCTGGTCTGGCGCATTCACCCCTCCGGTCGCCATGCCACAGGTTCCCGTGCTGCCGGTTCCCCTGGCCACATCGCTGAGTCTGGCGCTGATCGCCACCGGTCTGCTGGTGTTTCTGCTGGCCGCTTTGCAACAGCGGTGGCACCGTCATCCCTGAGGCTGCTGCTCGGCGGCGGGGTGGTGCTGGGCCGGGCAAGGCGGTTCCCCATCGCCGGCATCCTGCCAACGTCGCTGTGTGAGTACCCGCGGCGTGGGGCGCCCGGCTGGATCGCCCGAGATGACTCTGCTGCAGGCGATCGATCGTGGCACCGTCAGGTGGATGAGCCGCTGCACTGGGGCGATCCGGGTGCCGACGTCACCGCATAGGCACCGCTGGCTGGACCGGCAGCGGATTGATCGGGCCGAAGTCAACGCCAATCAGGGGGCGCTGGGAGGGCAGACGGGCCTGGCGCTGGCGCCGGACGGATGCAGTAGCGCGTTGACGGCAACGCCTGAGGGCTGCAGCCGCTCTGCCGCAGCAGAGCCGCGTTCTGAGCGCGGACTCAGGGCGCCGGCCGTTGCGTCCTGAAGCCATCCATAGGTTTCGGCTTCAGCCCGGGACGGCCCGCCATGATCGATCGCCTCAACGACCTGCCCGCCGGCACTGTGGGGTTTCGCTGCAGTGGCCGCCTCAGCGGCGATGACGTGGAGCGGGTGGCAGCTCCAGCGATCCGCGACGCCATCGCCGAATACGACCGCATCAAGGCTCTGCTGGTGTTCGAGCCCGACTTTGAGGGCTTCAGCTTGGCTGCCGCCTGGGATGACACGGAGCTGGGGCTGCGCTACTGGGATGGCTTCCAGCGGCTGGCTGTGGTCAGCGACCATGCCTGGATGCGCCACGGCCTGCGGGCGCTGGCACTGCTGCTGCCCTGCCCACTGCAGATCTTCCATCTGGCGGAGCTGGATACGGCGCGCCGCTGGTTGAGCGAGGCCCTCGGCACGATTCATGTCGATCGTCAGGGTGATGTGATCACCGTGACGTTGATCGGCCAGCTCGATCCGGAGGCCTACAGCCGCATCGAGGACGACCTGGCCCAGCTGTTCAGCGCCGTGGCGGAACCGCGGGTGCTGCTGGATCTGCGGCAGTTTGAGGGCTGGCAGGGCCTGGCTGCCCTGCGTCAGCACCTGGCCCTGATCCGCGATTACCGCCAGCTGCCCCGTCGACTGGCGGTACTGAGCGGCGATGGCCGCCAGGCGTTGGTGCAGCGACTGTTGCAGCCCTTCAGCCAGGCCCGCAGCCGCGGCTTCAGCGGCTCAGATCTGCTGGCGGCCCAGGACTGGATCGCCAGCGACTGAACCGACCGCAGCCGGATCGTTCCCCTGTCGCACCAGCACCGCCATGAACACGCAGCACTGCCAGACCTGCACCTATTGGGATCAAAGCCATGGTCTGGAGATGACCAGCCTCGGTTCGATCGCTCCCTGCATCCGCCATGCGCCTGCGCATTACAGCGTGGAAAGCGTGCAACTCAGCGGAGCGGCGCTGAATTTTGCACCCTATCCGAACGGTCAGAGCCTTTCTGCCATGCAACTGCCGATCGCGCTCTGGCCTTACACGGGTCGCAATCAGATCTGCGGCGAGTACCAGCCTTGCGATCTTGAGGAGAACGCTCGTCGCAGCCGCTCGCGCCCCGCACCGCTGGCCTGATCCCTACCTCGATCCACCCGAACAACCATGACCCGCGATCAACTCTGCTGCCTGGCCCTCAGCCTCGGCAGCCTGCCGTTATCAGCCGCTCATGCAGCTACGCCGCCGCCGGGTCACACCGTGACCCCGTCGATGGCCCAGGCAATCAGCCAGACACCGAGCCAGACGCAACTGCTGAACCAGCACCGAGCCCAGCTGCTCCAGCTGAGCCGCCAGCAGCAGGTGCTGCTGCAGGACCAGCTGCGTTGCCTGGATCGGGCTGGCAGTTTGAGCGAATTGAATCGTTGCCGGTTGATCATGCCGGCGGCGGCGCCGCACGGCATGGGTGGCTGGCACTGCCCGATGTGGTGAGCAGGATGCAGCATCAAGCAGCATTCCCGCCTTACTGCCACTGCAGGATGCGGCGTGATTGACTGAGCTGAAGATGACCAGATCTCGATAGAGCCTAGTCATGGAGCGGGTTCTGCTGCATCTGAACAGCCACGGCCCCCAGAGAGGGGCATGACAAAGGGAGAGAGCGAGGGAGTTAATGTTCTCTCAAGATTTCACTGGAAGCGATGGCGCATCATCATCGTGAGGCTGTTGGCAGTCACTCTGTGGATCCCAGCACGGGACGCCATCCATTCCGAAAGCCTCAGCGTCTCACGATCACGGTGCCTTGGAACCTGTACGACATCCTCGTACAACGCAGTGATCAGCAAGGACGCTCACTCTCGAATCTCGCCTGTTACTGGCTGGAGCGTCAGGCCGATCAACTGCGCCATGATCCATTCTCTCAGGACGACTTCTAGAGAGACTGGGGCGGCGACGCTGCAGATCAGGATCAGGCAACCCGGCTGATTTCACTGATTTCTAGCCTGCAGTTGTCATCATCCCCTGCGAGGACAGCACCGATGGGCCTGATCAAATGGGAACCACTCAGCGACATCGAAGCGATGGTCGATCGTGCCATGGCGATGCCCTTTCCACGCCTCGCCACCGGCCTGGCAATAGGTGAATGGGGTCCACGCGTTGACATCTGCGAAAGCGATGGCACCTACTTGTTCAAGGCGGATATCCCTGGCATGAACAAGCAGGACATCGCCATCAGCCTGGCCGGAGACATGCTCACAATTCAGGGCGAACGCAAGCGTGAAACCGAAGAGAAGAAGCCGCACTTTCACAGGGTCGAGCGCAGCTATGGCAGCTTCAGCCGTAGTTTTTCCTTGCCAGAGGATGCCGATCGCTCCGGCATTCACGCCCACTGCGAAAATGGTGAGCTGACAATCAGCATTCCGCGCAGGGCCGACGCCCCAGTCAACAAAGTGGTAACGATTCCGGTCGACTGAGTCGTCGTCAGGGACCGATCTGCCTGGTTGCCGCTCAGCGGTGGTGCAGCAGGCCGCTGCCGATCCAGCCCCGACCAGCGCACTCCAGGCAGGTGCGGTAAGCGCCGTGGCCGGTGCGCAGCTGACCACTGCCGCCGCAGCGTGGGCAGGCTGGCGGCGGGCTGGGGTCGCCGCAGGCCTGGATGGATGGCTGCAGCGGCATGGAAAGATCTGACACGGAGGTCCTGATGGTGCCGACAGTGTGCGCGCTGCCGCCGCCAGATCCGTGGAAGGATTTATGAAGACTGCGCCGGGTGCGTTGCATTGCGGCGCAGCCTCGTTCACTTGCGACCCAGATCCGTGGGTCGCGTCACGACATAGACCACCATCGCGGTGAGTACCAGAGCCACGGTCACCATCACGGCAATGGCACTGGTGTAATCGGTGGAGCCCATGGCTCTGCCTCAAACACACAACTTACCGCCGCTGCCAGGCGGGTCGGCCCGGCTGCAGCACCGTTGGTCAGCCCGCTGCCGGTGCCTGCCAGTCGTCCGCCGGAGCTGGCTTGTCCGAGTCCTGCAGTGAGGGGAACAGCCGGCGGATCTCAGCGGCAATCGCCTGGCGCAGTTCGGCTCGAAAGCCAGCAGCGCTATCGGCATCCAGCACCGGGTAGCTGCTGTCGCCGTTGCCGTCGCCCCGCAGCGGCTTCCAGCTGGTGGTCTCACGCTGCTTGAGCGCCTCCAGCGGTGCCAGGAAATCGAAGTCGAGCACCCGTCCCTGGCTGGCAGCCCGGCTGATCCACTGCTCCCGGAATGCCACCAGCTCGCGGGCCTTGAGGGTGTCCGGCAGCCCCAGCACTGGCTCGTAGTAATCGAGCACCCGCAGTTCCTCCTCCAGCAGGATCGGCCAGGCCGCCTGCTCGCCGGCCTGCAGATCCAGGCCGGCGGCAGCGGCCTGCATCGCCTGCAGGTGGAAGGCCAGCCAGCGATAGTGCGATTTATCGCGGGTGCGTTTCTTTTCTGATCCTTTGCCACTGAGGCGCCGGGGCAAGGCGGCCTCGGCCTTGCGCAGGAAGGCGCGATCCTCACGCTCCAGGTTGATCGCGCCCCAGCGCTGGCGATAGTCCCAGAGGTCCGCGTAACGACGCACGTCCTCGGCGCTCCAGCCGAGGGATCGCAGTTCCTCGGCCCGGTTCTCCTCGCTGGTCTGCACGCGTCTGTCAACTCACTGCAGAAGGCACCCTAAATCGGGGGCTCAGCGCCGAATCAGGCGCAAACCCTCAGGTCTGGCCTGGATGCTGCAGCAAACGTCGGCGCGCGATCGTCAGCGCTCACCGGCAGCAGCCGCAGCCGCTGCAAGCGGACTCGATCGCGTCCGTGCGCTGTCAGCCAGAGCTGCAGACGCCGCGCGGCTGTCTCCGGTTCCACCACGGTCCAGGCGCGTTCGCTCGCCACGGTGAAGCGCCCATCGCTGTCCAGCCAGCGCACCCGGGCTCGGGTGCGCTGGGTTTGCGGAAGCAGGGCCACGCACCAGGGGGACATCAATCGCCGCATGCACGCCTCCACCTTGGCGGTGGTGGCTGGCCGCGGCCGCTGATGGTCTCGTTGCGGTGCCGCTTTGCTGTGGCATCGCTGCGGCCAGGGTCGGCCTCGCCGCAGCCGCAGCCATTGCCCGCTGGTCGCATCAGCCTGGAGGCGTCCAGGGCGGTGATGGCCCCCCAGGTCGCGTGTTGTTTCCCCGCGGTGCCGCTGATGGTGCGCGAGCTCCGGATCAGGCCATTGCGGATTCCCTGTCCCGGCGGTGAGCTGCAGGCGGATCTGACCGTGCCCGTCGGGGCGGACGCCCTGGTGGTGTTCGCCCACGGCAGCGGCAGCGGTCGTTGCAGTCCACGCAACCGGGCGGTGGCCGAGCACCTGCAGCGGGGGGCACTGGCGACGCTGCTGCTGGATCTTCTGCCCGCAGCCGCCGTGCTGCCGCCCCAGCCTGCGCGCCTGTTGAGTCTGTCGCGGGACAATCTGCTGGCCAGCGTTGATTGGCTGGCGCGCGATCCCGACCTGGCATCACTGCCCCTGGGTTTGTTCGGCGCCAGCACGGGAGCGGCCGTGGCGCTGGAGGTGGCGGCGCAGCGACCGGATCGGGTGCAGGCGCTGGTCTGCCGCGGCGGCCGCCCAGATCTGGCCTTTGCCGCCCTGGGCCTGGTGCGTTGTCCCACTTTGTTGATCGTGGGCGCGGCGGATGTGGATGTGCTGGAGCTGAATGCCTGGGCTGCGGCGCACCTGCGGGCCAGCCATGACCTGCTGGTGGTGCCGGGTGCCGGTCATCTCTTCACGGAGGCCGGTGCCCTCGAAACGGTGGCTGCGGCGAGCCGCCGTTGGTTCGAGCGGCAGCTGTGTCGCCGCTGATCACGTCGACCAGCCTCGTGCGATTGGCGCATCCGCCTCTGACGGCATCAGGCTGCTGCGCATCTGCGGTGGCATAGGGGCTGAAATAAGCGCCTGTACTGTGTTTTTCGCTTTTATTCTCATCTTGCTGAGAGAGCCCTAAGGGCCACACATCTTGGCATGTATTCACCGCATTAACCCTGGTTGCAATCATGAACGAACGCTTTCGTGTGCTTCAGCGCCAACCGCGCCGCATCTCGATCACCCTCAGTTACTACGTGCACGAGGCTTTGCTCAGTCGCTCTGAAGAGGAGGGTCGATCCGTTTCCAATCTCTGTGCATTTCTGCTGGAAGATGCTCTGCGTGATCAGCAGCGTGAAGGTCAGCCCACCATCGCCCATGCCCATCCACCCATGGGCAATGGCCATGTGAAGACACGCAGCTTCTGACGACAGGATCCGGGCTCGGGTCGGGGGCATCAGCCATCCCGACCTGGGTTTGCTCTAGCCAGGAGCCTGTCGCCAACGTCGATCCGGTCAGCCCTGGGCCGGGAAGAGAACAGGGGTGAGGTGACGGCGCAGTTTGGTCAGGGCGTGACGTTCCAGTCGCTGCACCTGATCCTTGCTGCGTCCCGTCAAGCGGGCAATCTCGGCAAAGGAGCGTTGGCGGCTCTCGCCGTAACGCAGTTGGATCACAGTGCGCTCCGGCGTGGACAGCTGTTGGATCTGACTGTGCATCCAACCGTAGTCATCTTCAATCGTTGGCAATCGACTGTCGGAGACGGTGTCCAGCAGAGTCATGTCGCCGTCACTGCCGCTGAGCTGCTGGTCGAGAGAGACTGTATTGCTCCGGTGCTGGACGGTAAGCGCATACATAATACGCTGACTGCTCTCGCCAAGAATGCGGGCGAGATCCTCATGGCTGAGCTGGCTCTGGCCGAGCGACTGCAGGGCTTCGGCTCGATTGGCAAGACTCACCAGATTCACAGGTAGGCGGATGCTGCCGTTGTGCTCCTGCAGGTAACGGTTGATCGCCTGACGGATCCACCAGTAGCCGTAGGTTGAGAATTTGTAGCCACGGGTTGGATCGTACTTCTCCGCGGCCCTCAGCAAACCGAGGTTGCCAGCCTGAACGAGATCCATCGGATCGTGAGCCAGATGCTTCAGGCGTCGCAGATAGCGCAGAGCAACGGTGACGACAAGGCGAAGATTGGCGGTGACAATCCTCTGCAGGGCTCGGCGACCACGCCGCTGCAGTGCTTTGGAGGCCTGCGGTGATTCCATCCATTCCTTGACAATCAATCCCAGATGAACTTCCTCTTGCGCCGTCAGCAGGGGGATCCTGCCGATACTGCGCAGATAGTCCCCGAAGGCATCACTCATCGATTGGACTGTTGATCAGCCTCAATCTTCTGTTGGCTTTTTGAATTGCGGTGATGGTTGCGGCGGTGATGCCATCAGTTCGCCTCTGCCCGCAGCATCTCTGCGCGGGCAGGTCGCCAGGACTGATAGCTGCCGTTGCGCTCCGGTCGGCTGAAGACCACCTGCCAGAGCTGGCCCTGACGTGAGCGGAAAAAGCCTGCGCAGCTGAGCAGGTAGTAGCGCCAGAAGCGATGAAACTCCGTGGTGCTGTCCCGTTGCAGATCGGGCCAGGCTGCCTCAAAGTTTTGCCACCACGCCATCAGTGTGCGGTCGTAATCAGGGCCGAAGTTCTCCCAGTCCTCAATCAGGAAGTGCCGCTCCAGGCCACGGCTCAGCTCACTGGCGGCGGGCAGGCGCCCGCCCGGGAAGATATGGCGGTCGATCCAGGCATCGGTGCGCAGGCTCGGGCGGGCGGCACCGATCGTCTGCAGCAGGGCCAGACCATCCGGGTGCAGCGCCTGGTGCACGATGCTGTGGAAGGTGGCGTCGTTGCGGCGGCCGACGTGCTCGAACATCCCCACTGAAGCGATGCGATCAAAGCGACCGGCCTGCAGCTGCGGCAGCTGTCGGTAATCGCAGAGCACCACCTGCACCGGCAGAGCCGCCAGGCGCTCGCGGGTCGCCTCCGCCTGCCGCGCCGAAACCGTCAGCCCCAGCACCTCAACGCCATAGTGGCGGCTGGCGTAGCCCGCCAGCGATCCCCAGCCGCAGCCGATGTCCAGCAGGCGCAGGCCGGGCCGCAGTCGCAGCTTTTCGCAGATCAGGCGCAGCTTGTGGTCCTGAGCGGTGGCCAGGTCGTGGGCCTGGCGCCAGTAGCCACAGCTGTAGGTCATCTGGGGATCGAGCATCGCCGCATAAACGCGCGGGTCGATGTCGTAGTGCCGTTCCCCCACCACAAAGGCCCGCCGCCGCGACTGCGGGTTGCTGATCCGCTCCTGCAGTTGCACCGCTGCATCGCGCAGCCAGGCGCCTGGGCTGAGCGGCCGGTTGGCGTCGGCCCGCAGCAGCCGGCAGATCAGCTCATCGATCCGGTCGCAGTCCCAATCGCCGCGCACGTAGCCATCACCCAGGGCCAGGGAGCCCTGACGCAGCAGCCGGCCATAGAACTGAGGGTTATGCACCCGTAGGTCCCAGGGGCGATCACCGTTGAAACGCACATCGGCGGCGTCGGTGATGGCGGTGAGGCTGGCGGGAATGGCCGTCTTGGGCATCGTGACGCGCGCGTGGGGCCTCCACCAAACCCCGTCAGGCCCCGCCAACCGGGCCTTGGCAGTGGATCTGGCGCAGCTTCAGCGGCAGATCACGGCGCTGATGCGGCATGGCCGGTTGCACTCCGCGCCGCCCGCTGCCAGGTATGACGGGCCAGCCACGGCCCGCAATAGTGTCGGCGCAGGTGCTCTTGCCCATGACCGCTCCTCTTCAGCCCCTGGATCTCGACCGCGTGGAGGGCGGGCCGCTCGGGGTGATGATCTGCGGCCACGGCAGCCGCAATCGGCTGGCGGTTGCCGAGTTCGCGCGGCTGGCGGAGGGCCTGCGGCCGCTGCTGCCAGGGGTGCCGGTGGAGTACGGCTACCTCGAGTTTGCGCGGCCGATCCTGCGCGATGGCCTGGAGCGGCTGCGCGAGCAGGGGGTGAAGCGGGTGTTGGCGGTGCCGGGGATGCTGTTCGCCGCCGGCCATGCCAAGAACGACATTCCGTCGGTGCTGAACACGTACGCCGCCGAGACGGGTCTGCGCATCGACTACGGCCGCGAGCTGGGGGTGGATCTGAAGATGATCCAGGCGGCCGGCGCCCGCATCCGTGAGGCGATCGAGGGCGCTGACGCGGCGGCGGGTGCAGAGCCGGTGCCCCCGGCGGAGACGTTGCTGGTGGTGGTGGGCCGCGGCTCTTCAGATCCAGATGCCAATTCAAATGTCGCCAAAGTGACGCGGATGCTGGTGGAAGGCTTCGGTTTTGGCTGGGGCGAGACGGTGTATTCCGGCGTCACCTTCCCACTGGTGGAACCCGGTCTGCGCCATGTGGTGCGTCTCGGCTTCCGGCGCGTGATTGTGTTCCCCTATTTCCTGTTCTCCGGTGTGCTGGTGAGCCGCATCCGCCAGCACACCGCCCGCGTGGCTGCGGATCATCCAGCGGTGGAGTTTGTGGATGCAAGCTATCTGGGCGACCATCCACAGGTGCTGGCCACCTTCCGCGAACGGGTGGAGGACGTGGTGCGCGGCGACACGCAGATGAACTGTTCGCTCTGTAAGTACCGGGCCCAGGTGCTGGGTTTTGAAACGGAGGTGGGCGCGCCGCAGCGCAGTCATCACCACCATGTGGAGGGACTGATCGAAGGCTGCACGCTGTGCGAACACGAGTGCACCGGCGCCTGTCAACCCGATGGCATCCCGATTCCACTGGGCCACCATCACCATCACCATGACCATCACGGTGAGGATCATGGCCATCACCATGGTGAGCAGGCACACGAGCACTCCCACTCCGGCGAACACAGCCACAGCCATGGCCCTGACCACAGCCATGCCCATGCCATCTATCCCCATGCCGATCACCCGCTCGGGCCGCGCACGCTGCAGTCGCCAGGCAAACCGGCTGACACCAGTACCTGATGGCATCCAGCCTGTCGGCGAGGCCGAGCCATGGCTCGCAGCTGTCTCAGCGCCGCGAAGGTCCCACGAGACTCCCTGTCATCAGTTTTGCTGATACCCCGAACGTTTTCCACCGTTTTTGTGTTTTTTCCACAGATTTGCCCCTGCTTTTCCCCAGGATTGTGGCGGGGGATGCGGCCCGGGCAGGTGCTCTGGGGATTGCCGCTGTTGGCCTCCGCTCGCCTTGACAAGCTGCGCTCCCTGGTTAGGGGAGCCTGCCGCGGAATGCGGCAGATGCGCTCAAACAGAGCTGGGGTCAGCGATCTCAGCCTGTTGCGTCTTGGGTTCATCCTGCCTGGCTGTTTTTGACGGTACCCGGGGGTGTATGGCTTGCTGGGTGTCCTGATGGGGGGTGAGTCGTTGGATTCGCACAGGCCGACAACCGGTCCACAGAGCAGGGCGGCCGCACGGCTGGCCGGGCACTCCGCAGCCAGCGCCGCGCCGGACTCCGCAGGCACCAGCCCCCCACCCCCGGCCGTGGTCAGCCTGGAGGCGGAGGTGCCGGAGGCACTGTTCGAGGGCATGCGTGCCTTCCTGCAGAACCGGCCCGACTGGGATCAATACCGGGTGATGACCTCAGCCTTGGCCGGCTTCCTGTTTCAGAACGGCTGCAGCGACCGCTGCGTGGCCCAGCACTATCTCAACGGCCTGTTCATGCGCTCGCAGGAATAAACCACCGGCCACGATTGAACAGGGCACAAAAAAGGCGGGAGTGCCGATCTCCCGCCTGAGGTTTCTCCCTTGCCCGACCCTTTGAAGGTCGCCCACATAGTGTGCAGGCTCGTGATCAGCGCAGTTGTGGTCGTTGACACCGAATGCCGCCACCTGTGCGCATGGGCTGACCGTGTGTCGCCAGGCTGAGGGTCGACCGCTCAGAGCTCGCCGCGCTGCAGCGCCAGTGCGGCGTGGCCGCAGGCCCTGCGGGTGATCGCCATCTCCGTGAGCGTGGGGCTCTGCCAGCCGGCGCTGGGCCAGCAGCTGCCATCGGTCACCAGCAGGTTGGGGGTGCGCCAGAGCTGGTTCCAGGGGTTGAGCACACCCGCATCATCGCGCTTGGCCATGGCGGCCCCGCCAAGCTCGTGGATGTAGTAACCGGGCGGCGGTGCCCCTGGTGCCATCGCCAGGCTGCCGCGCACCAAGGGCTCCACCAGCGGCATCACGAACAGCTCATGCAGCGGTGCAATCTCGCCGCCGGCGCTGGCCACCACCGCCTGCATGCGCGCCTGCATGTGAGCCACCATGCGCGCCTCGTTCGCGCCCCAGCGACAGTCGATGTGGGCGATCGGGATACCCCAGGCATCGCAGTGCTCTGGATGAAGGCTGACGCGGTTGTGGTCGCTGCTGAGCACCTCTCCATGACCGATCAGGAAGCCCACGGCCGCCGCGGGCCGGCGCCGCAGCGGCCGTGGGGGATCGAAGCGCTGGATGCCGCACCAGAGCCCGTAGCCACGCTGGAAGTCGAGGCCGTCGTCGGCCGTGCCATCGCCGAGGTTGACGGTGTTGGGAATGAAGCAGCTGCCGGCGCCGGAGAGCTCGGTGGCCGCTGCCGACGCCGGCTGATCGGGCAAGGCGAAGAAGCGGCTGGTGGAGATGTGATCCATCAGCCCCAGGCCGAGCCGACCGCTCACCTCCTCCAGGCCGCCCACCTGCTGGGAATGCAGCAGCAGGCGCACGCTCTCGATCGTGGAGGCGCACAGCACCACCAGCGCCGCTGCTTCCCGGCGCCGCAAGCCGCTCGCGGCATCCACGACCACCACGCCGCTGGCGCGGCCGCTGCGCGGATCCACCTCCACGTGGCTCACCACGGCGTTGCTCTGCAGGCGCACGCGGCCCGTGGCCAGGGCCCGGGCCAGGGCGCCGCCCTGGGAGCAGGAACCAGGCCAGGAACCGATGCCGCGGTGGCGCAGGCGAAAGCCGCGTGAGTGGATCAGCGGCAGGTTGAGATCGCGGCGGATGCTGGCCCGCAGGTGGCGCTCGGCCGGCGTCAGCGGCAGGGGAGGCTGAAAAGCACCATCGGGCAGCTGAGGCAGGCCGTCACACTGGCCATGCACCTCCAGCAGCCTTTCGAGCTGTGCGTAGTGCGGTGCCAGGTCGGCGTGGCAGATCGGCCAGTCCTGGCCGCGGCCATCGCGGCTGGCCGCCTGGAACTCCGCATCGGAAAGCCGCAGGGTGATGCCGCCCCAGGTGAGGCTCTTGCCGCCCACCTGGCGGCCGCGCGTCCAGAGGAAGGGACGATCAGCCGGGGTGCTGTAGGGGTTGCGCCGCTCATCGACATAGAGCTGCGGGTTGGCTTTCCAATAACCAGGGTGGTTGGCGGCGATGCGCTGGCCGCCGCCACTGAGAGCGGCCAGGCGGCGCAGGCTGTTGAGCGGCTCGCTGCCGAAGCTGGCCCCCGCATCGCGCTCCGGACCGGCCTCCAGCACCAGCACCTGCAGGCCGGCTTCAGCCAGGGTCAGAGCGGCCACACCACCGGTGGCCCCGGAGCCCACGACGATGGCGTCGATCACCAGGAAGGAGTGGAAGCAGGGGTTTCGGTTTGGTCCTTGGATGCTGTGCTCGCTTGGCTGCTGGTGCTGTTGACGGTCAGATCCTGCAGCAGGGTGGCCAGGGCCAGCAGGCCATCACCGATGGCTTCAACGCTCAGCCACACCAGCACGGCGGCCCAGAGCAGCGGATGGCCCGTGCGCGCACCCGCCGGTTGCGTTGGCGCCGGTTGCTGAGGTGCGGCCACGTCCGACTCCGAAGCCGGTGGGGGGGCCTGTGGGGAGGAGTCCAGATCCATGGCGGAGCAGTGAAAGCGGAGCAGTGAAACGACCAGCAGACGGAACGACCAGCAGTGGCCAACAACAAAAAGCCCCGGCGCTTCAAAGAAGGCCGGGGCTTCTGGAAGTTTGGTGGCGGGGGGCGGATTTGAACCACCGACCTTCGGGTTATGAGCCCGACGAGCTACCAGACTGCTCTACCCCGCGGCGACCCATTAACCATACAACACGGGGTTGCCGGCCGGCAACGCAGGCAGGATGGCCGCAGCGGATCCGCCCCGATGCATCGTTATCTGCGCTATGTGCGCTTCCCCCTGATCTGTTGCGCCATCGGCCTGGCAGCGGTGTTCGTCAGCCATGGCGGCTTCAGCCCGGCGGGCCTGCAGGCGGCCTGGGTCACGCTGGTGCTCCTGGCCTTGGAGATCAGCCTCTCGTTCGACAACGCCGTGGTGAACGCCCGCGTGCTCGAGACGATGACGCCGGGGCAGCAGCGCTTCTTCCTGAGCTGGGGGCTGGTGATCCCGGTGTTCGGCGTGCGCTTCCTCGGGCCGCTGCTGCTTGTGAGCCTCGCCGGCAACATCGGTGTGGGCGAGGCCCTCGATGCCGCTCTGCACGACCATGCGCGCTACCACCGCCTGCTGGAGCTGGCGGAGCCCCGCATCCTGGCCTTCGGCGGCATGTTCCTGCTGATGGTGTTCCTTCGCTACTTCTTTGATGAGGCCAAGACGCTGCACTGGCTGCAGCGGCTTGAGCGGCGCCTGAGCGCCGCCGGCCGGGTGCCCTCGCTGGAGGTGGCCCTGGCGCTGGTGATTCTGATGGGCGTCTCGGCGGTGCTGCCGGCCGAACTGCGCATCGATGTGCTGTTCGCCGGGTTGATCGGCTTGGTGCTGCAGATCCTGAGCACCTCCCTGGCCGATCTGTTCGGCGGCGAGGAGGAGGCGGTGGGCCGCATGGCGGTGAGCGGCGGTCTGGCCAGCCTGCTCTACCTGGAGCTGCTGGATGCCTCCTTCAGCCTCGATGGCACAATCGGCGCCTTTGCGATCACCACCGATCTGGGCCTGATCATGACCGGCCTGGGGCTGGGGGCCCTGTTCATCCGCTCGCTGACAGTGCTGATCAGCCGTGAGAAGGCGCTCGACCAGCTGATCTATCTCGAGCACGGCGCCCACTACGCCATCGGCGCCCTGGGGCTGCTGATGCTGGCGGGCGTGGTGATCAGCCCCCTGCACTGGCATCTGCCGGAGTGGCTGAGCGGCCTGATCGGTGTGGTGCTGCTGCTGCTGGCCCTGGGCGATTCGCTGCGCCACAACCGCCGCGCTGAGGCCTGAGCGATGCTGTTGCGACTGCTGCTCGACAGCGCCGATCCGGCCGCCTGGCGCCAGTGGCTGCCCACAGGGCTGTTCCATGGCGTCACCACCAACCCCACACTGTTGAAGCGGGCCGGCCGCCCCTGTGATCTGTCCAGCCTGCGGGCCCTGAGCCAGGAGGCCCTCGCTTTGGGAGTGCAGGAGCTGCATCTGCAGGCCTGGGGTTCCGATCTGCTCAGCTGCGGCCGAGCCCTGGCCGATCTGGCGCCGGAGCGGATCTGGATCAAGCTGCCGCTCACGGCCGCTGGCCTGGAGGCAGCCCGCGGCCTGCGGGCCGATGGGGTGCCGCTCACCTTCACGGCCTGCTATGAGCCAGCGCAGGTGCTGCTGGCGGCAGCCCTGGGGGTGGATTACATCGCCCCCTACCTGGGCCGCATCAGCGACCAGGGCCGCGATGGTCACGCCGAGCTGATCCGCATGCAGCGCTGCGTGGATCGCCTGGAGGCGCCGCTGCGGCTGCTGGTGGCCAGCTTGCGCTGTCCGAATGATCTGGCGCGGCTGGCGGCCGA
Organism: Cyanobacteriota bacterium; assembly: GCA_041158125.1. GTDB lineage: Bacteria > Cyanobacteriota > Cyanobacteriia > PCC-6307 > Cyanobiaceae > Vulcanococcus. The sequence continues at coordinate 2,579 of JBEBCC010000100.1, read as the reverse complement.
GGGGCTGAACACCTTCACGATCAGCCCGGCGATCGCGGAACAGCTGCTGGCGGTGGAAGCCACCCTGGCGGCGGCGGCCCAGTTCGAGCTGGATGCAGCCGGTTGATCTGCGGCCACCAGATCTCCGGCCAGTCGGTCAGCGACCGTTATCAAAGCGGAGCTCGCCGCTCACCTCCAGTTTCACGCCGGGGTTGGGTTCAAGGAAGCGCTGGCTGAGCTCTTCAATGCTCATTGGCGTCAGCCATTCGAGCTGGCGCAGCAGGTGCAGGGCAACGGCGTGCTTAGCGCGACTGGCGCCGTCCTCCACCTTGATCGCCAGCCCCAGGCCCTCGCCGACGCGGGTCAGGCACTGGATGCCCTCAGCGCCACCTTTGCTCAGGATCTGGCCGTGGCCGCCGCGCATCACGGCGGTGTCGAAGCGGCCCTCGCCGGCCACCAGCTCCGGATGGGCCAGCATCGCCCGACTGAGGCGTTCAAGCTCCGGCTGCTCGCCGGCACCGAGGTGGGCGAACAGCAGGGCCATCTGGGCCAGCTGCAGCTGCAGGGTGGGGGCACCGCAGTCGTCGCGGGCGGTCACCAGTTCGGCGCCGGGCATGCCCAGCAGCTCCCCAACGCGTTTCAACACCTGCTGCTGCAGGGGGTGATCCGTCTGCAGATAGCTCTCCAGCGGCCAGTGCAAGCGGCGGCAGGTGGCCAGGAAGGCGGCGTGCTTGCCGGAACAGTTGTGCTCGAGGGGGCTCTGGCGGCCGGCCGGGATGGGGCACTGCAGCTGGCTGGGCTCAAGATCAGCCCTCCAGAGGATCTTGAAGGCTTCGCGGGCCTGGGCTGCCTCGCCGGCGTGGGAGGCGCAGGCGATCGCCAGGGCGCGATCGTCATGCTGGCCATGATCGGCGGCGCCGCTGCTGACGAACACCTGAGCCTGGAAGGGCTTGAGGGCAGAGCGGACGAAACTGAGCTGCTGCGGATCGCCGGCGCGCATCAGCACGCGACCGCGCTGATCGCAGACCACCGCATGGACGCGATGGCGGGATTCGCTGATCCCGCCGCGGCTGAGGTGCACCTCCAGGGGCGGCGTACCCGTGCGGGCGGAAGGGGCGAAGCTGCTCGAGTAGCTCATCGCGGAGTGGTGATCTCGGGGGGCGTCGCGGAGGCGTGAGGAAGGGGGATCAGGCTGAGGAGCTCTCCAGCCGATGCCATTCGCTCAGAGAGCCTGACAGAGGCCGGCGCCCACCAGCAGCAGTGCGGCGATTACGGCGAAGGCGCGCTGCAGGCGCTGCAGCACGGGCCTGACCTCATGGCGCGACACCAGCAGATCCTGCTGCCGCCAGGCCACCGGTTTCTCCCAAACCTGGCCGTCGTACCAGCCGGATTCCTCGTATTCCACCGCCGTGGCGATCAGACGCTGGTTGAGGGTGCTCCAGCCCAGCCACTGGCGCAACAGCAGCAGCAGCGGCACCAGCAGGGCGGCAACGCCACCGGCGATCGCCAGTCGCAACGGGTCGTGGCGCAGTGGCACGCTGCCGGTGGCCACCAGCAGGGTGAGCGGCATGGCGAACAGCCAGCTGCGGCCCAGCGGCACCGCCAGACCCGAACTGCCGCGGTGGGGCCAGGCGAAGAACCAGGAGGCCTGCAGCTCGCGATACAGCTCAAGCGGTCGCTGCTCGGGGGGCACCGGGCAGGCGTCGATTTCGCTGAGCAGAGCCTCGCGGAGACCGGGGTCGGGCTGGGGCTCTGGGCCTGCCATAGATCCCGGCCTCAGGCCGTCGTGCTCTCAGCCGAGCCTAGGTAGGTCTCCTTCGCACCGTGACCCCAGAAGGATTCGAGGTCGTAGTAGCTGCGCTCCTCCGGGGTGAGGGCGTGCACGATCACCTCGCCGTAATCCAGCAGCACCCAGCGGCCCTCGGTCTGGCCCTCCTTGCGGAGGGGCAGCCGGCCGCTGCTCTGCTCCTCGATCTTGTCCTCCACTGAGCGGGCGATGGCGCGGACCTGCACATCGGAGTAGCCCGTGGCGATCACAAACCAGTCGGCGATCGAGGAGATCTCCTCGACGTGGATCAGCACGATGTCAGCGGCTTTGCGATCGTCGCAGGCCTCGGCAGCGAGCAGGGCGAGGGCCTTGCTGTCGTCGGGATCGAGGCGGGGGCGGCTGGGATCGGGACTCGGCTTGGTGGTCGGGGCGGGATTGACGGCCTCAGCCATAGACGTTCTCACTGCTCACGGACTGGCGGGAGCCCTGCTGCTGGGCCATTTCGGCGCGGGCTTTGCCTGCACTCTTGCGCAGTGCCTCCAGGCGGTCTTCGTAGAAACCGCGCTTTTTCTTCTTGCGGGTCTGCTCCACCAGCTCCTTCAGGGCGCCGCCCAGGCTCTTGTAGGCATTGGGCAGGCTGTAGCCGAAGCGGCAGGCCAGATCGATGGCGCGCTCGTCGGCGGCGATGGCGTCTTGCAGGCGCTTTTCGGAGTTGTTCTTCAGATAGAGGCGGTAGCCGGCGAAGCCCGAGAGGCCCAGGGCCATCAGCAGCAACAGGCCGTCCTGCACCCACAGCTCACCGATCGCGCCGCCCAGGCCGATCGCCAGGGCT
>JBEBCC010000099.1:0-9313 GCA_041158125.1 Cyanobacteriota bacterium | reverse complement strand
TTAGTTTGCTGGACAACCTGGTGGTATCTGGTTCAGCGGAGAACATTGCGCAGCTCTTGAATGATGCCGGAGTTGTTGTGTATGGGGTGGATGGAGATGGCGATGAGATTGCCGGTGGAGTGACGATCAAGATGAATGTTGTGGATGATATTCCGACGGACTTCAATATCGGCAATATTGTTGGTTTCTCAAATTCCACAACGCCACAGGTTGGGCGATGGAGCTTAGCGCCTGGAGCGGATGGGGTCAGTGATATCGCAATCGTGGCATTGGATCAAAACGGCGTTGCTAGCGATGGCATTCAGTTCAAGATCACCTACTACGATGAAACCTTCGCCTACGCCACTGTCTCCAGCTTCGCGGAGACTGGCCTCAGTAGCAATGTTTGGAAAGGCACTCTGACGGGCGACTTCGATAAAGATGGTTCAACCGCCCCTACCGCGGTTGACTTCACCCTGACGCTGCTGGCCAATGGCGCTTACACGGTTCAGTTGGCGAAGCCAATCGAGAGCATCTCTATCATCTCTACCAGTACAGGCAAGCTGTCGGCAGGTGGGCCAGATATCAGCCAAACGCTCACCTACGCGGGCACGACGGCGTCGATTAACTTCTTTGGTGTTAGAGGTGATACCTCTGCAGACGAAGCGCTGACGGCATCCCTGACTGGTGCTTCAGATTACACAGAAGCCGAGATTGAGGCGCGTTCCGCGCCTGGGTCCGGTGGAAACACGACGGGTGGGCCGGGTACAGGTGGAGATGGCTCCTTTGGCTTTATCACCGCTAATACCGAGATGAATGTATCCACATCGGGTATTGGTGTTGAAAACAACAACTTCGATGGGTCTGGGGCCGGTGTTCAGGCCGCCGATGAGAGCTTTGTCGTGAATCCGAACTTTGCCTTCAGGTCATTCTCTGTCGTTATTGATAATTCGCTAGGCGGGTATAATGCGGCCTCTGAATCTCTTTTTTATCGCATCATCTATGTGGACGGGACAACGTCGGGCGAGCTAAGAAAGGTTCTCGCGACAGACCTGGTTGGCGGGGCTGGCGGCGCCCAGGTTTGGAACTATAGTGACACAAAGGACATCGACTCGATTCAGCTTGTCATGGCTGAAGGCAGTGTAAAAATCAATGCGATTAGCTTTGCGAGTTCTTCTGCCTTTGATGCGCCTGATGTGAGTATGGCCTTTAACGCCACGGCTACAGATGGCGACGGAGATTCTGCCGCTGATGCCTTTGCGGTTGACCTTCAGGGTGCACCGGCTTCCAACCCGCCTGTCTATAGCTACACGCCAACAGCTGGCGCTGATGTCTTTAATGTGCAATCTGCGGCTCCTTCTGTATATAATATTAAGGCCGGCTTCGGTGTTGACGACCTGATCTATGCCGGCTCGGTTGGCCCGACTTATGTTGATATAGTCTATGACTCCGCTACCGGCGACACCACTGTCAAAATTGGTGCATCGTCGACATCGTTCTCGACGGTGATTGTCAACGATTATCAGTTTACAAGTTCCCAGCTGCGCTTCTTTGTGGCTCCAATTGTGATTGACCTAGGACCTGCGGGTATTGATTATATGGCCGCATCGCAAGGGGTTGAGGTGGAGCTCTCTGGTTATGCTTTCTCGATGGCTTGGCTGGGATCGAATGATGGCCTATTGGCGTACGACTGCAATCAAGATGGCTTAATCAGTGATCTCAGGGAATATGCATTCACCCTCTGGGCGCCTGGTGCTGAGACGGATATGCAGGCGCTTGCACTCGTTTTCGATACCAATAATGATGGCATCTTCGATCGGAGGGATGACGCCTGGCGTGACTTCGGTATTTGGCAGGATCTGAATTCCGATGGTGTTCAGCAGTCTGGTGAATTCAAGGATTTGGCCTCCTGGGGTGTTCAAAGTATTGCCCTTGGCTACAGCGGCGACAGCCAGGCGTATCTGGCTGCCGGCGGTGATGTGCAGGTTTATGGCCAAATGGCCGTTGTCTATGACGATGGCAGCATTGGAGTGGCGGAGGATGTTGCTTTTGCCGCTCAGGGTGGCGCGACAGCCACTCAGATCCCTGAGTACGAGGAAGGCTTCCCTGTTGTCGAGCAGGACAGCCTCACCAGTTCTGCCACCACTCCTGTCACGGCATGCTCGCCTGGGCCGACCTCAGCTGTGGATTCGATCACGGGGGCTGAGGATGCTTCGCCATTGGCCTGCGATGTCTGCTCCGCCATGCTTCGCGACGCTCTCATTGATTCTGAGGCGATGGGTGAGCGGCTTGTCGATCCCCATGGATTGGCTGCCTCTATCCGAGAGGTGATTGGTGAAGATGCATGGTGCGTTGGCATGGCCGTTGCCTCTGCCGCTCTGGAGGTTCTCGGAGATGCCGGTTGTGTTGGTGGCGATCCTGCTGATTGCAGATGCAGCTTCGGTTGGACTGCTGCCAACTGGCCAGACCCTCTGCAAGCTGCGCCGGCACCGCTCCTGATCTGAGTGGGGCATCGTGCTCCGGCCAGGGTCTGTGTGGCGTCGCTTGGCGACGCCACGGCTACAGGCCCGGTCGCCCCGCCTTGGTCATGGTTTCTGCTGCATCCAGGAACCTGAGGCGCCGGTTCAGGCCCTTCCTGGTGTGCCGATGCCTCCCCGCTCCGGGGGCTGGCTGCGCGGGGATCTTGGGAGCCGTTGCGCACCCCCTCGCACCTTCACACTCCGTTACCTGATGATGGCCCCACCTGCCCGTGCCCTGCCTCCATGACCGTCGCCCCTGCACCGGCCTACAACCGCGCCGATTGGGCCAGCGCCTTCCGCAATGTTGGGGTGGAGCTGGAGGGCGTGCCCGTCGCTGCCGCCCGTGGCGCCATCCCGCCTGAGCTGGAGGGCACCCTCTATCGCAATGGGCCCGGCCGGTTGGAACGTGGCGGCCAGTGGGTGCATCACCCCTTTGATGGTGACGGCATGATCACCGCCCTGCGCTTTGCGGGCGGCAAGGCGGAACTGCGCAATCGCTTTGTGCGTACGGAGGGTTGGCTGGCGGAGGAGCAGGCCGGCAGGGTGCTTTACCGCGGCGTGTTCGGCAGCCAGAAGCCCGGTGGTCCGTTGGCCAATGCCTTCGACCTGCGCCTCAAGAACATCGCCAATACCCATGTGGTGCGGCTCGGCGATCAGCTGCTGGCCCTGTGGGAGGCGGCCGAGCCCTACGCCCTCGACCCCGACACGCTGGAAACCCGTGGTCTGTCGCTGCTCGATGGTGTGCTCAAACCCGGCGAGGCCTTCAGCGCTCACCCCCGTTTTGATCCCGGCCATCACGGTGCTCCGCGCATGGTCACCTTCGGCGTCAAGACCGGCCCGCGCAGCACGATCCGCCTGATGGAGTTTGCCACCGAGGACGACCCCGCCAGCGGCATCAAGGCCGGCCAGCTGCTGAGCGAGCGCCGCGACAGCTTCAACGGCTTCGCCTTTCTGCACGATTTCGCCATCACCCCCAACTGGGCGGTGTTCCTGCAGAACGCCATCGCCTTCAACCCGCTGCCCTACGTGTTCGGTCGCAAGGGAGCGGCCCAGTGCCTGCAATCGCAGCCGGGCGGGCAGGCCAAGTTCTGGCTGATCCCACGCGACAGCGGCGCCTTCGCCGGCCAGGCGCCGCGTCTGATCGACGCTCCCGACGGCTTCGTGTTTCACCACCTCAACGCCTGGGAGGAGGGCGACACGCTGGCGGTGGAGAGCATCTATTACAGCGATTTCCCCTCGATCGGCCCGGATGTGGACTTCCGCTCGATTGATTTCGAGCTGCTGCCGGAGGGCTTGCTCGAACAGTGCCGCATCAACCTCAGCGATGGCACGGTCAGCACCACCCGCCTGAGTGAGCGCTGCTGCGAGTTCGCGATGGTCAATCCCGAGCGCGAGGGCTTGCCCTGCCGTTACGGCTGGATGGCGGTGGCTGAGCGCGAGACCGGCAACGACCCTCTGCAGGCGATCAAGAAGCTGGATCTGATCAGCGGCGAGCGGCGTGTCTGGAGTGCCGCGCCGCGGGGCTTCGTCAGCGAGCCCGTGATGGTGCCCCGCCCTGGTGCCAGCGCCGAGGATGACGGCTGGGTGCTGTGTGTGGTCTGGAACGGTGCCCGCTGCGCCAGCGACCTGGTGATCCTCGATGCCGCCACGCTGGTGGAGCTGGCGGTGCTCGAGCTGCCCCTGGCGCTTCCCTATGGCCTGCACGGCAGTTTCGCCCCCGCCTGAGCAGCATGGGGTCAGTGCCCCCGCGCCGACGGTGCCCTGGTTCATCAAGCAGGAAACGTTTCTGCGTCCTTACGCCGCGATGAAGCCTCACCTTGAGGCCCATCGTGCCTGGGTGGCGGAGCAGCGGGCGGCTGGGGTGGTGATCAACAGCGGCTATCTGGTGGATGGGCAGGGCCGGCCCGGTGGCGGCGGGCTGCTGGTGCTGCAGGCGGCTGATTACGCCGCTGCCGTGCTGCTGGTGCAAGGTGACCCGATGGTGTGCAGTGGCGGGGTCGATTGGCGGCTGGAGGCGTGGCAGCCAGCGGTTGGGGATCTGGCGGTGCGCTGACCAACGACCGCAGCCGGCGGAGATTGGCTGCGGTGCAGGTGCACCAGCGGTGTGCGCTTGCTTTAGACACGGATCAGAGCCAATGATGTTCCGGGTCCGATCCATGGCACCGATTCAGACGCCGCAACGCGCCTTCTCGCAGTGCGCCCTTGGCCTGGTCTCGCTCGCCAGCTGTGCCCTGGTGCCTTCGGTCACGCTGGCTGTCGAGGTGCCAATGGCGATGCCTGCAGGCCTGGCCCGCTGCGACGGCACCCTGTTGCAGCTCCAGGTGGAGCAGAGCGGCACAGCCGCCTTCGATCGCTTCCGCTTTGAGCTGGGCCTGGAGGCGGAGGCGCCCAGCAAGGCTGAGGCGATGGCACTGCTCAACAGCCGCCTGGCCAAGCTGCGGACCGCCCTGCGGCCGTTGGTGAGCGGCGACCTGACGATCCCCGCCCCCAGCACCTACCGCAGCGGCGGTGGCACGGGGCCGGGTGTCATGCCGGTGCGCGAGCACGCCAGCACCTCTGTTTCCGGTGTGGTGAGCAAGGCCACCTACGACGCCCTGATCCAGACCGCCGGGCGGTTGCCAGGGGTGACCCTGCGCGGATTCACCGCACAGGCCGCCGGTGGTTCGGAGCGCGATCTCCAGGCTTCACTGTTGCGCCAGGCCCTGGCGGAGGGGCGTCGCCAGGCTGATCTCACGGCCCAGACCCTGGGGTTGCGGCGCGTGCAATTGCTGCGCATCGACCAGCGCAGCGGCGGTGCCCCCCGGCCGATGCCTTACGCCCGCATGGTCGCCGCCAGCTTCAATCCCGATGAGGCACCGCCGCCGGAGCGCAGCCTCAGCCTGGCGTTGGATTACTGCCTCTCCTGAGCCAGCAGCGCCTGCAGCTGTGGCTGCAGCGTCGCGAAAGCGCGGCCGCGATGGCCGATGGCGGCCTTCTGGGCTTTATCCATTTCGGCAAAGCTCAGCCCCAGCTCCGGCACGAAGAACACCGGGTCGTAGCCGAAGCCCCCCTCCCCGCGGGGGGCGGCCAGGATCGTGCCGGGGCAGTGGCCCTCCACCTCCAGCACCACGCCGCCATTCGGGGCGGCCAGGGCCAGCGCCGCCGTGAACCGGGCGCCGCGTGCCGCGGCGGTGCTGGCACCGGCGGCCTCCAGCTCCCGCAGCAGCCGCTCGATCCGCGCCGCATCGCTGTCCGCGTAGCGGGCTGAGTGCACGCCGGGGGCGCCGCCGAGGGCGTCCACGCTCAGGCCTGAGTCGTCGGCCAGGGCCCAGCAGCCGGTGGCGCGGGCCACCGCCTCGGCCTTGAGCCGGGCGTTGGCGGCGAAGGTGCTGCCGGTTTCTTCCACGGCCAGGCCTTCCGGCTGGGCCCGCGTCTCAAGCTGCAGATCCGCCAGCAGGGCGCCGAATTCGCGCACCTTGCCGGCATTGCCGCTGGCGATCACCAGATGCATGGGCTCAGGCTGAATCAGAGGAATCCAGGGCTTCATCAAACCACCGCCACCGGTTCAGGCTCTGGATCCAAGGGGGCGGCGTTGCCGACCATCGCCGCATTCAGATCGCTTCCGCCAGCTGCCGCGCCCAGCCCAGCACCTCCGCCACGCGGGCCTCGCTGGGGGCTTCGCAGTACAACCGCAGCAGTGGCTCGGTGCCGGAGAAGCGCAGCATCAGCCAGTGGCTCGGCCCCAGACGCAGCTTGATGCCATCGGTGCGGATCACCTCCTGCACCGCTGCGCCGGCCACCTCGGCCGGTGGCGTCGCGGCCAGCAGTTGCTCAAGACGACCGCGGCTGGCCATGTCCGGCAGGCGGAGATCGAGGCGGTCGTAGGCGGCGGCACCGCCGTGGGCCTGCTGCAGGGCATCGATGCGCTGCCCCAGAGGCACGCCTCCCTCCACCAGGGCTTCGATCAGCAGCAGCGCTGCGAACAGGGCATCGCGCTCGGGTAGGTGCATGCCGAAGCCAACCCCGCCTGATTCCTCGCCGCCCACCAGCACCTCGCCGGTCAGCATCTCGGCGGCGATGTACTTGAAGCCCACCGCCTTCTCCAGCACGGGGCGACCCAGGCCTGCGGCCACCCGTTGCATCAGATCGGAGCCGCTCACGGTCTTGATCACCGCCCCCGGCAGCTGGCGGGCCCGGGCCAGGTGATCGATGAACAGCGGCATCAGCAACTGGGTGCTGCAGAAGCGGCCGTGCTCATCCACGGCGGCGATGCGGTCGCCGTCGCCGTCAAACACGATGCCAACCGCCGGCCGGCCGGCCAGGGTTGAGGCGCGCACCTCGGCGATCAGCTCCCCCAGGTAAGGGGCCAGCGGTTCGGGTGGGTTGCCGCCAAACAGTGGGTCGCGGTTCGAGCGGATCTCGCGCAGGTGATCGCCGGTGGCGGCCCCCTCCAGCAGACGGGTGAGGCCGCCGGCGGCAGAGCCGTGCATTGGGTCCACGATCACCTGCAGCCCCAGCCGCTCCAGGCCGGCGCTAAGGGCGGCGGTGTCCACCTTGGCCTTCAAGCCGCGCAAGTAGGTGCCATAGGCATCGAAGCGGAGGCTGTCGCCAGCGATCGGCACGGTGATGCCGCCCGCCTCGAGGCGGCGCTCCACCCGCTGGGTGAAGTCGCCTTCCACCGAGCCGCCGAACGGGCCCTTGATCTTCAGGCCCAGCCATTCCGGCGGGTTGTGGCTGGCGGTGATCACCAGGGCGCCGAGCGCCTGCCGCTCCACCACTGCCCAGCTGGCGGCCGGCGTGGGGATCGGCGCCTCCGCCAGCACTGGCACCAGGTCGGCGCCGCGCACGGCGCTGCAGATCGCCTCCGCCAGCTCGGGCGCCAGGAAGCGGCGGTCGTAGCCGATCACGATCTCGCGGCTGGTCAGCCCCTCCGGCGCTGAGAATTCCAGCTCGCGAGCTGCGGCTGCTGCCACCGGCAGCAGCCGCTCCACGGTGATATCCACCCCGAGAATGCCGCGCCAGCCATCGGTGCCGAAGGCGATCGGGCTGGCCTCCAGGGGCAGGGGCGCGGATGCCATCGGTGCAGAGGCGCAGGGCGTTACTGATCGTGCCAGCAGTCGGGCCGTGCGCCTGCGTGCAGGAGGGGCACGGCCAGCGCCGGCAGCGGCCCGCCTACGGTGAAACCCGTGTCCAGCGAGATCCTGCTCACCGACCGGCTGCTGCGCAGCTGGCTCCGCTGCAAGCGCCGCGCCTGGCTTGATCGCTTCGGTGCCTCTGATCAGCGTCAGTGGACGGCGCACCGCGAGCTGCAGCTTGATGAGCAGCGCCGCAGTTTCTCCACCCTGTTCCCCCAACGCCCGCAGGGCGGTGAAAGCGCGGCGGCCGCCGCTGTGCCGGCGTTGGTGGGCCTGCGGCTGCGCGGTTCAGGGCCTGCGGCGCCGGCCTTCCCTGGCTTCCTGCGCTTGGAGGCCCATCCGCCCCTGTTGCAACGCATCGAAGGGACCAGCCGCTGGGGGCCGCACGCCTATCGGCCGGTGCTCTACCGCCAGGGGCGGCGCACCACCCGTGAACACCGCCTGGTGCTGGCGCTCTGGGGGCGGCTATTGGAGCAGGAGCAGTCGGCTCCGGTACCCCATGGCCTGGTGCTCAACGGGGCCGGCCGCGGTTTGCAGCAGGAGCTGCTGCCCCTCAGCGGCAGCCTGCCGCGCCAGCTCGATGAGGCGCTGCTGAAGCTGGCGGACGACCTGGCCCGGCTTCAGCCACCACCTCTGGTGGCGGATCGCAAGAAATGCGTGCTCTGCAGCTGGCGTGTCGCCTGTGATCAGCAGGCCGTCGCCGAGGGCCACCTCAGCGAGGTGAGCGGCATCGGTGCGCGGCGGCGCGAGATGCTGGTGGGTGAGGGCATCAACCGGCTGGCGGATCTGGCCGCGGCCGATCCGCAGCGGCTGGCCGAAGCGCTGGCGGTGCATGGTGAGCAGCACGCTGAGGTGGCGGCTGAGCTGATCACCCAGGCGCGGGTGCAGCAGGCCGGCCAGCCGCTGCGGCGGGCACCTGGCCCGGCTCTGCCGGAGTTGGCGGCAGCCCCGGGTGTGCTGATCTACGACATCGAATCCGACCCCGACGCCCGCGACGATTTCCTGCACGGCTTCGTGATGCTGGCCCGCCGCGCCGATGGGCAGTGGCCGCTGCCGGCCGAGGCGGCGGCGGCGCCCTATCGGCCGCTGCTGGCTCTGCTGGAGCACGGTGAGGCCAGGCTCTGGCAGCGGTTGCGGCAGCTGCTGCAGGCCTATCCCGACTGGCCGGTGCTGCACTACGGCGAGACCGAGCGCCTCGCTCTGCTGCGCCTCGCCCAGCGTCAGGGCTCGCGCGAGCGTGAGCTGGCGGCCTTGCGGCTGCGGTTGGTGGATGTCCACCAGCGTTTGCGGCAGCAGTGGTGGATGCCCACCACCAGCTATGGCCTCAAGGCCACCGCCGTCTGGCTGGGCTTCCGCTGGCGCCAGAAGGGGGTGGATGGCGCCCGGGCGCTGCTGTGGTGGCGTCGCTGGCGCCTCGGGGCTCGATCGACCGCCGGCCGTGCCCGCCGCGGCTCCAGCCACAACCTGCGCTGGATCTTCCGCTACAACCACGACGATGCCCTGGCCACCTGGGCGGTGGCGCACTGGTTGCTGGAGGCCGATCAGACCGGATGAGGCCGCCCGGCGCCCACCGGCGGTGCCGTGAAGCCGGCGGGTCTGTCGATCCGCAGGCGAAGGCCAGGGCCGCCGCCGTCGGCTGCACCGCTCTCGGGTGCCCCCACCACCAGCTCAGCCTCCGCCAGGGCTGAGCGGCGCACCAGC
>JBEBCC010000098.1:0-9325 GCA_041158125.1 Cyanobacteriota bacterium | reverse complement strand
GGCGGTGGGGAACAGAAGCAGACCCGACCACCCGACAAAAACGAAGCGGTCGCGCTTGAGCCAGTCATCGAGGACGTCGAACCATCCCCGCTGCGGCGCGCGCCCTACAGCGATCGTCATGAGAGTGGCTTCATGAAGCGTTACAGGGCAACTGTACGGGCAACCGCCCGCCACCGGCGGGCCAACCGGCCCCGATCCGCCGGCTCGATCAGGAAATGAGCAAAAGCACCTAGTGACCCCGGCCGGCGGCGGCCGTTCGCCAGAGTGGGCACTGGCCATGCGTCCCGCCCGTGTACGTCGTCGAACTCTCGATCAAGCTCAGCCCGATGCCGGTGGCCGTGCAGCGCAAAGAGCAGACCGCCGCCGAAGACCTCTACGCCCAGGTGAAGCAGGCCATGGACAGCGGTCATCCGCGGCTGCTGGAGCTCAGCTGTGAAAAGGAGGAGAGCAAGCGCGTCTGCCTGCTCAGCAGCGAGGTGGTGGCCGTGCAGATCTACGAGAAATCAGCCATGGGCGGCGGCAGCAAGCGCCCTGGCTTCATCGATGGCTGAGGAGAGCATGCAGGATCGGGCCGGAGGCGATGTTCAGCCCTGCCTGGTGGTGGAGCAGCTGGGCTACGCCTGGCCCAGCGGTCAGACCGCACTCAACCACTGCAGCCTGACGATCCCCCGGCCCGGGCTCTGGATGCTCGTGGGCGGCAACGGCAGCGGCAAAAGCACCCTGCTGCGTCTGATCGCCGGTTTGCTGGAGCCAGCCCGCGGTCGCCTGCGGCGGCCGCTCAAGCCGGCCCTGGTGTTCCAGAACCCCGACCATCAGCTGTTGCTGCCCAGCTGCGGCAGTGATATCGAACTCAGCCTGCCCGCCGATCTCCCGCGCAGCGAGCGGCTGGCGGCAGTGGAGCAGGCCCTGGCCCAGGTGGGCCTGAGCGGCTTTCGGCAGCGTCCGATCCACAGCCTCAGCGGCGGCCAGAAGCAGCGCCTGGCGATCGCCGGCGCCCTCGCCAGCCGCGCCCGGCTGCTGCTGCTCGATGAACCCACCGCCCTGCTGGACGACACCAGCCAGACCGGAATCCTGCAGCTGATCCGCGGCCTCTGCGATCGCCAGCAGGAGCCGATCACCGCCCTCTGGATCACCCACCGCCTGGACGAACTCAAGTGGTGCAACGGCGCTGCCCTGATGGAACACGGCAGCGTCGGCCCCTGGCAGCCGGGCGAGCGCCTGCGGCGGCAGCTCACCCCCCTTGCGAGCGGGAAGGGTTGAGGGGTAAGTTCTTCAAGTCCCTGACGGGGCGCATTCCTCGGTAGCTCAGCGGTAGAGCGATCGACTGTTAATCGATTGGTCGCAGGTTCGAATCCCGCCCGGGGAGCTCTTCACCCCAGCCTTACGGCTGGGGTATTTTTTTGATCACAACGTTCGCCGACAGCTCGCTGCAACGCCCCCCCGGGGAGAGGCCCTGCCGGCAGGTCAGCCCGGCACAGGCCAACCCAGCACAGGCCCAGGGCGGCGCCGCGGCCCAGATCCAGCCGCAGCAATCCTCCCGTCGGCAGCAGCCGGCTTTGCCACAGCCATGCCGCCGGGGCAAAGCCCAGCCATGCCGCCAGGGCAAGGCCCGGCCAGCGCAGGAGTGGAAAACATCCTGAAGATTAGCGGGGTCGTCTGAGGTGGTTGTGCCAGCAGATCGCCCGCCAGGCAAACGATCTGAGCAGATGCGAGGCGGTGTTGCGGTGCGTCGTTTGCTCTGCAGAAGCTGAAGATGAAGAGAGAATGCAGTGGATCAAGGCCTGCATGAGTGCAGGTGGACCATGCCGTAACCGGCACCCACCGCTGACCGCCCATCACGGACCACGGCCCCGGGCCACAGCCCCAGGCCACCGCCTCCGTCCAGCGGTCCAGAACCATGGATCACACCAACGGGTCATCCCCCTGGATTCATCCGCCGGTTCAGGCCGCTGCGTCAGTCGCGCCGCCCGTCATCGCGCCTGCCCCTCCCAGACCGTCCCCCATCCAGGAGCGACCCCATGAAGCCCTGCATCCTGCTGATCGAAGACGACGGCGACATGCGCGAGCTGGTGGCCGGCCACCTCGAGCACAGCGGCTTCGACGTGCAGCGCGCCGAGGATGGCATCAAGGGTCAGGCTCTGGCCCTGCAATACATCCCCGACCTGGTGCTGCTCGACCTGATGCTGCCCAAGGTGGATGGTCTCACCCTCTGCCAGCGGCTGCGCCGCGATGAGCGCACCGCCCGTATCCCGATCCTGATGCTCACGGCCCTGGGCAGCACCAAGGACAAGGTGAGCGGCTTCAACTCCGGCGCCGACGACTACCTCGCCAAGCCGTTCGATCTGGAGGAGCTGCTGGTGCGGATCAAGGCGCTGCTGCGCCGCAGCGACCGCGCCCCCCTCTCGGTCAAGCACAACGAGATCCTCAGCTACAGCTGCCTCACCCTGGTGCCGGAGCGCTTCGAGGCGATCTGGTTCGACGAACCGGTGCGGCTCACCCACCTGGAATTCGAACTGTTGCACTGCCTGCTGCAGCGCCACGGCCAGACCGTGCCCCCCTCACTGATCCTCAAGGAAGTGTGGGGCTACGAGCCAGATGACGACATCGAGACCATCCGCGTGCACATCCGCCACCTGCGCACCAAGCTCGAACCGGATCCGCGCAAACCGCGCTTCATCAAAACCGTCTACGGCGCCGGCTACTGCCTGGAACTCCCCACCGGCAGCCAGCATGAGGCCCTGGCGGCCGTGGTGCAGGAAGCGCGCGCGAGTCGGCGCACCGCCGCCGCCTGAACCCGGCCCGGCGGCGGCCCTCGGGCAGAGCGAGCTTCAGCCGCTCAGAGCGCCGCACAGCTCCAGCAACGCCACCTCCCAGGCCAGCCGCGGCTGCACATAGGCCCGCAGCTGGCGGCGCAGGCGCTCCAGGCGCTGCAGCGGTGCCGGATCCTGGCGCTGACGCCAGAGCCGCAGCTGCCACCAATCCAGCAGCCAGAGCTGCTGCTCCACCTCCAGGGCTTCACTGAGATCGCGGGCCAGGGCAAGGGCCTCCATCGGTCCGGCGGAGCCGGCCAGGGCCGCGCAGCGCTCCGCCAACCCCTCCGGCAGGCTGCTCCACTGCTGACGATGCTGCAGCAGGGCACCAGGGGAGCCGGCCGCCAGCTCCAGCAGCTCCGGCGGGTCCAGCTCCGGCCCTGGCTGGTCGGCCAGCACCTGCTGCAACAGCGGCGGCGCCAGACGGGCGAAAGGGATGCTCTGGCAGCGGGAACGAATCGTGCTCAGCAGGCGATCGGAGGCGGCGCTCAACAGGATCAGCAGGCCATCACCGGGTTCCTCCAAAGTCTTGAGCAGCGCATTGGCCGCACCTTCCGCCATCGCCTCCACCGCTTCGATCACCACCAGGCAGCGGGGCGCCTCCACCGGCCGCCGCGCCAGAAACTGCGACACCGCCCGCACCTGCTCCAGGCGCAGCTGGGGTGGGGCCCTGCGGCTCACACCGGCCGCCACAGCCTGGGAAGCCGGCACCAACTGTCCCTTGTCGCTGTAGGTGGGCTCCACCCAAAGCAGATCGGGATGATTGCCCTCCTGCAGGCGGCGCCGCACCGCTGCAGCACCCGCCGGCCCGGCGATCACCCCCTCCAGAAAGCGCAGCGCCGCCAGCCGCCGCCCCACGCCATCCGGCCCGCTGAACAGATAGGCGGGCGCCAGGCGCTGCTGCTCCAGGGCCGCCTCCAGCAGGGCGATCGCCTGGGGCTGGCCGAGCAGCCCGCCAAACAGCTCAGCCATGGGCGTGAGGGCCGGCGGCTGGTCCGCCACCGGTCAGCGCCACCTGCAACGCCACCTGGATCGCCTGCGTCACCACATCCGGCGGCTGAGCCGCATCAATACGGCACCAGCCCTGCTGGCACGCCAGGGTGCTGAACCCGTCGCAAACCCGCTGCAGAAAAGCAGCGCCGCCGGCTTCGATGCGATCGGCTGGGCGACCGCCACGGCGACGCAGAGCCTCAGCCAACGGCAACTCCAGCAGCAGCGTGAGATGGGGGCGGAGCCCGCCGGTGGCGATCGCGGCCAGCTGATCAATCAGCGGCAGCGGCAGACCGCGGCCATAGCCCTGATAGGCGGCGGTGGAACCACTGAAGCGGTCGCTCAGCACCCAGTGACCGGCCGCCAGAGCCGGGGCAATGCACTGCTGCACGTGCTGAGCGCGATCGGCGGCATACAGCAACAGCTCAGCGGTGCTTCCAGGCGCAGCTTCGCCAGGGGGATGCAGCAGCAGCTGGCGCAGGGCCTGGCCCAGGGCCGTGCCACCGGGCTCCCGGGTCACCACCAGCTCAGCGCCAGGTGGCATCAGCCCACTGGTCGGCAACCAGGCGCGCAGGCGCTCCAGCTGCGTGGTCTTGCCGCAGCCATCGATGCCATCCAGCACCAGGAAGCGCCCGTGCTCAGCCATCACGCCCCAGCAGCAGGGCATTCACCACCACGGTGAGCGAACTCATGGCCATCAGCAGCGCCGCCAGCGGAGGGGAAAGCAGCACACCGAAGCCGGGCAGCAGAGCCCCCGCGGCGATCGGCAGCACCACCAGGTTGTAGCCGAACGCCCAGGCCAGGTTGGCGCGGGCCGTGGCCATCGTGCGCCGGGCCAGGTGCAGCGCCTCCGGAATGGCCTCCAGCCGATCGCCGAGCACCACCAGATCAGCGGTGTCCATCGCGATCTGGGTGCCGGTACCCACGGCGATGCCCACATCCGCCGCCGCCAGCGCCGGCGCATCGTTGATGCCATCACCCACCATCGCCACCGCACCGGCACAGCGCGCGGCTTCGATGCGGGCCAACTTCTGCTGGGGCAGCAACTCCCAGGCCAGCTGCTCCGGCCGCAGCCCCAGCTCCATCCCCAGCGCCTGCACCGGCCCCTGCCGGTCGCCGCTGAGCAAACCGAGCTGCAGCCCCTGCGCCGCCAGAGCCGCCAGGGTGGCGGCCGCCTCCGGGCGGGGCTGATCGCGCACGGCCAGCACCCCCACCAGCTGCTCACCACAGGCCAGGGCCAACGGGGTGGCACCCTGGCGCTCCCACTGCGCAAACCACTGCGCCTGAGGGAGCGGCACCGCCACGGCCTGCGCCTCCAGCCAGGCCGGCCGGCCAAGCCGCCAGAGCGCCCCATCAATCGCAGCGCTGACGCCATCACCTGGGTGGGTGGCAGCAGCGGTGAGCGGCAACAGCGGCAACTGCAGCTCCTGAGCCCGCTGCAACAGCGCATGGGCCAGGGGATGGCGGGTGGAGGCCTCAAGGCTGGCGGCCAGCTGGATCAGATGATCTCGGCCGCCCACGGGGCCCGCGGCCGCC
Source organism: Cyanobacteriota bacterium (assembly GCA_041158125.1). Taxonomy (GTDB): domain Bacteria; phylum Cyanobacteriota; class Cyanobacteriia; order PCC-6307; family Cyanobiaceae; genus Vulcanococcus. Next base: position 3,989 of record JBEBCC010000098.1, on the reverse strand, counting down.
ACCAGCTCCACGGCACAGAGCTGCGGGCGGCCCAGCGTCAGTGTGCCGGTCTTGTCAAACAGCACCGTGCGCAGACCCGCCGCGGCTTCGATCACATCACCGCCGCGAAACAGCACACCCGCCCGGGCCGCACGGCCGCTGGCGACGCTGATGGCGGTGGGGGTGGCCAGACCGAGCGCGCAGGGGCAGGCCACCACCAGCACGGCGATCGAAAGCTGCAGGGCAAGGGCAAAGGGGCTGGCGGCCCCGGCGCCGAGGGTGTGATGGGCGGCGTGGGCCGGAGCGGCCGCCAGCACCTGGGGCCACAGCTGCGCGCCCCACAGCCACCAGAACAGCAGCGTGGCCAGGGCCAGCAGCAGCACAGCGATGCTGAACCGGCCGGCGAGGCGGTCCGCCAGGCCCTGGATCGGCGGCTTGCGGGCCTGGGCGCGCTCCACCAGAGCGATGATCCGCGCCACGGCGCTCTGGCTACCGGGCCGCAGCACCACCAGGGTGAGCGGCGCCTCGAGGTTGAGGCTGCCGGCGGCCAGCTCCCTACCGGGCTCTGCCGCCAGGGGCAGCGGTTCACCGGTGAGGCTGGACACATCCAGACTGGAGCAGCCCTCCAGCACCCGCGCATCCACCGGCACGCGATCACCCGGCAGCAGCCGCAGCCGATCACCCGGCTGCAGCGCTCCCACCCGCACGGGGCGCACAGCCGCCTGCGGTCCCTCGCCGAGCAGGAGCAGCGCCTGGTCCGGCTGCAGCTGCGCCAGGGCGCGCAGGGCGCTGCCGGTGCGGCTGCGGGCGCGATCCTCGAGGAAGCGCCCCAGCAGCACAAAGCCGAGCAGCATCACAGGCTCGTTGAAGAAGCAAGCCCAGCCCACCGCAGGCCAGAACAGCGCCACCAGACTGGCGAGATAGGCGCTGCCCATGCCGAGGCCCACCAGGGTGTCCATGCCGGGGGCTCCCACCAGAGCGGAGCGGGCGCCGCGCACCAGGATCGTGCGACCCGGCAGGGCCAGGGCGAGGCTGGCCACCAGGGCATGCAGGCGGATGTCGGCCAGCCAGGCGGGCGGCCCCTGCCGCGCTTCAGCGAGGTGGGCCGCAGCCGACACGATCACCAGCAGCAGCGCCACCAGCAGCTGACGCCAGCGCTGCCACCAGCTCAGGGCAAATTGCGCGGCCTCCCGCTCAGCGGCAGGATCATCGCGATCGCGACGGCGCGCTTGGTAGCCCATCGCCGCCAGGGACTCAATCAGCGGTGCGACACCAGCGCTGACCGAGCTGGCGCAGACCGCCGGATCCAGCCCAACCCAGGCGGTGCGCGTGAGCAAATTGACACTCGCCTGACGCACACCGGGCTGAGCCAGCAGGCGCTGCTCCACGGCCCGCACGCAGCCGCCGCATTTCATCCCCTCGATCTCCAGCAGCAAGGCGGTGACCGGCTGCGGTGCCGAGGCGGGGATCTCGGCGATGCCGGTGGCCACGGACTGGCAGACGAAGGAGCCCAAGGCTAGGGACTGCGAACAGCAACGCCAGCAGGCCCCCGGGCGCGAGAGGATAGGTCGCCGAAGCTCAGCTGATCGCCGTGCCCCGCTCCCAGCGCAACGACAACTTCATCGACAAGAGCTTCACGGTGATGGCCGACCTGATTCTGAAGGTGCTGCCCACCAACCAACGGGCCAAGGAGGCTTTCGCGTACTACCGCGACGGCATGAGCGCTCAGGCGGACGGCGAATATGCGGAAGCCCTGGAGAACTATGCCGAGGCCCTGAAGCTGGAAGAAGACCCCAACGACAAGGCCTTCATCCTCTACAACATGGCGCTGGTTTTTGCCAGCAACGGCGAGCACGAGCGCGCCCTCGATCACTACGGCCAGGCCTTGGCGCTCAACAGCAAGATGCCCCAGGCGCTGAACAACATGGCCGTGATCCACCACCACCTCGGCTCGATCGCCGAGGAGCATGGTGACGCCGATGAGGCCGACCGTCGCTTCGATCTGGCGGCGGACTTCTGGACCAAGGCAATCCGTCTGGCCCCGAACAACTACATCGAAGCCCAGAACTGGCTCAAGACCAGCGGCCGCGGCAACGTCGACGTCTATTTCTGATCAAGGTGGCGGCGCACCTTCAGGCCCGGTCGTCCGCCGGGTTGACACCCAGCGCCGCCACCAGCGCCTGGGCCACCGTGCCCGCCTCCAGCAGCTGCAGCTCCAGGCCAGCGGCCAGTCGCGCCAGACCGCTGCCCTTCGGCACCACCGCCCTGCGAAAACCCAGCCGCGCCGCCTCCTGCAGCCGCCCCTCCAGCTGGCCCACCGGCCGCAGCTGGCCGCCCAGGCCCAGCTCTCCCACCAGCACCGTGCCGGGCGGCAGGGTGAGGTCGCGGTAGCTGGCCACCACCGCCGCGGCCACCCCCAGATCCGCCGCCGGCTCCTCCACCTCCAGGCCACCCGCCACCGCCAGGTAGCAATCGAAGCGCGAAAGGGGCAGGCCGAGGTGCTTCTCCAGCACCGCCAGGATCTGGTGCAGGCGGTTGGTGCCGATGCCGGTGGCGGTGCGGCGCGGACTGGCGTAGCTGGTGGTGCTCACCAGCGCCTGCAGCTCCACCACCAGGGGCCTGGTGCCTTCGCAGGCCACGATGGTGGCGGTGCCGGCACTGGGTTCATCGCCACCCAGGAACAACTCGCTGGGGTTGAGCACCTCTGCCAGTCCCTGGCCGCGCATCTCGAACACCCCCAGCTCATGGGTGGCTCCGAAGCGGTTCTTGACTGCGCGCAGCAGGCGGTGGCTGGCGAAGCGATCACCTTCAAAGGTGAGCACCGCATCCACCAGGTGCTCCAGCACCTTGGGGCCCGCCAGCATCCCCTCCTTGGTCACATGTCCGACCAGCAGCAGGGCCGTGTCCTGGCGTTTGGCGATGCGGGCCAGGGCAGCGGCGCACTCGCGCACCTGAGCCACCGAGCCGGGGGCACTGCCGAGATCAGCGTCGTGCAGGGCCTGGATGCTGTCGATCACCGCCACGGCCGGGCGCAGAGCCTCCAGCTCCTGCAGCACGAGCTCCAGATCGGTTTCGGAGAGCAGCTGCAGCCCCGGAGCATCCGCCGGACCGGCCAACTCCTGGTGCTGATCCGCCAGCCGCCGCCAGCGCAGCTTCACCTGCTGGGCTGATTCCTCAGCGCTCACGTAGAGCACGGAATGACGGCACGCCATGGCCTGCGCGCTCTGCAGCAGCAGCGTGCTTTTGCCGATGCCGGGGTCACCGCCGAGCAGCACCAGCGAACCGGGCACCAGACCACCGCCGAGGACGCGATCGAGTTCGCCGTAGCCGCTGCCGAGACGCTGCAACGGCCGTTCCCCCACCGCCTGAATCGGTTCGGAGCGCCGCGGTGCGGCGGGGATCGCCGTGGCCGCGGCGGCGGCGGCCACCGGCCGGCGACGACGGGAGTCGGCCGCCGGGGCCGCCTGTTCGACCAGCGCATTCCAGCTGCCGCAGCTGGGACAGCGGCCGAAGAACTGACGCGCCTCGGCGCCACAGCTCTGACAGACGTAGGACCGGGTGACGCGGGCCAAGGAAAAGGTGTATGAAGAATGGTGGCGGCCGGTGAACCCGGAGGCCCGACGACCTTGTTCAGTAGGTCGATCTACTTAACCCGTCTGGTCTGCATCGTGCAATGACGGCCACCTCAACCCCTGCAGCCTCCGCCGTCTCGGCCAAGGAGACGATCCTGGTCGTCGATGACGAAGCCAGCATCCGCCGCATCCTCGAGACTCGCCTCTCGATGATCGGCTATCAGGTGGTCACCGCCTGTGATGGCCTGGAGGCGATCGAGGCCTTTCGCCGCACCAGCCCCGATCTGGTGGTGCTCGACGTGATGATGCCGAAGCTCGATGGCTACGGCGTCTGCCAGGAGCTGCGCAAGGAATCGGATGTGCCGATCGTGATGCTCACGGCCCTCGGCGACGTCGCCGACCGCATCACCGGCCTGGAGCTCGGCGCCGACGATTACG
>JBEBCC010000097.1:0-3644 GCA_041158125.1 Cyanobacteriota bacterium | reverse complement strand
CTGCGGCTGGCCCAGGGAGCGGCCCAGGGGCACGTTGCCCCGGCCATCGGTGATCGCCACCACCACCACCTGGCCCAGGTCGCCGGTGGCCAGGGCGTTGGCCCCCACCCGCGCCGCCTGGGAGAGCCCATGGGCCAGGGGTGAGCCGCCGCCGCAGGGCATCGCTTCCAGCCGCCGTCGGGCGGCGGTGATCGAGCGGGTAGGGGGCAGCAGCACCTCCGCCTGTTCGCCGCGGAAGGGGATCAGGGCCACCTCATCGCGGTTTTCATAGGCCTCGGTGAGCAGCCGGATCACCGCCCCCTTGGCGCTTTGCATGCGGTTGAGGGCCATCGAGCCGCTGGCATCCACCAGGAAAATCACCAGGGCGCCGGCTTTGCGCTGCAGCTGCTTGGCGCGCAGGTCGCCGTCTTCCACCACCACCTTGCGGTGGGGCTGCCGTTCGCGGCGGGTTTTTTGGTACGGCGCCGCCGCCCGCAGGGTGGCGTCCACGGCGATGCGCTTCACCGGCCCCCGCGGCAGCATCGGTTTCACGTAGCGGCCGCGCGAGTCGCTGAACACCACCGAGCGGCTGCCGCTGCCGCCGCTCTTGGCCTTGCCGGCACTGAACAGCAGCAGATCGGGATCGATGGCGGTGGCCTCCGGATCGAGCAGGAATTCCTCGGGGATCGATGGCGGGGCCTGGTCTTCTGGGGTGTCTTCTTCTTGGTCTTCGTTGTCGTCCTGCTCCTGCTCGTTCTCAGGGGGATCGGGCTGCTCTGGCTCTTCGGGCGGCTGATCCCCCTGGGGCGGCGGCGGCGGTGGGGGTTCCATGGGCTGGTTGGGATCCGGCGGCGGCAGTTGCAGGGCCCGGGGTGCGATCACCAGGCGCACGGCCACCTGCAGGTCGTCGGCTTCCACACGGTCGCGGCCGCTGAGGGCCGCATGGGCGCGGGCGACGCGCACGGCGTATAGCTCGCTGCGGTGGCCTTCCACGCCGCCGCGCAGGGCCTCATTCACCAGGTAGGCGATCTGCTCGCGGGAGATCTGCACATCCGGCAGCCACTGGCGCGCCAGCAGCAGCTGGGTGGCCAGGGCGTCGGTGTCCTCCTGCCAGCGGGCGCCGAAGGCCTGGCTGGATTCGGCGTGGCCGATGGCGCTGCGGGTGATCTCCACCCGTTGCTCCAGCTCCAGCACCTGGTTGGCCGAGAGGGCAATGGCGAAGCGATCCAGCAGGTGATCGCGCACGGCCCCCTCCTCGGGGTTGTAGGTGGCGATCAGCAGGCAGCGGCAGGGGTGGCTGAGGCTGAGGCCCTCGCGCTCGATCCGGTTCTCACCGTTGCCCACCGCCGCCAGCAGCAGGTTGGTGATGTTGTCGTCGAGCAGATTCAGTTCGTCCACATAGAGCACACCCCGATGTGCTTCCGCCAGCAGGCCGGGCTGGAACACGGCCTGGCCGCTGGTCAGGGAGGCGGTGACATCCACCGAGCCCACCAGGCGGTCTTCGGTGATGCCGAGGGGCACCTGCACGAAGGGCGCTGGGATGACCCTGGTGGGCAGCAGGGCGCTGGTGTCCTGGCCGCTGGGGTCGGCTCCGAGGTCCTGCAGTCGTTCGCAGGTGGTGCTGTCCCAATCGTCCGGGCGGCGTGGATCAATGTTGAGAGCGGCAGGGTTGGGCTGGCCCGGCACCGCGTTTCCCAGATCGAGCACATCGATCGGCGGCAGCAGAGCGTGCAGGCCGCGGGCCAGCACCGACTTGCCCGTTCCGCGCCCACCGGCGATCACCACTCCGCCCAGACCTGGGTCCACCGCTGCCAGCAGCAGGGCCAGCTTGAGCGTGCCGTGGCCGGTGATTGCCGCCAGAGGAAAGGCACGGGCCGCTTGGGCCGCATCGCCGCGTCTGGCGTCTCGGCCGGAGGCGAAACCGCTTGCAACCATGGAGGAGTCTGGGCCCGGAGCTGATGTGCGAGCCAGTCTCGCTGATCAGCCGAGCAGGCGTCGCGTCCCGCCTGAGGGGAGCTCCTGCCCAGAGTTGATGAGCGGTCTGAGAACGGTGCTCAGAGAATCGCGTTGCAGCGGAGCGATCAGCGGCTGGATGCCATGGCCCTGCGTTCTGCGCTCTGCATTGTGTTCTCCAGCGCCTGCGCCAATTCGGGCATCAGGCCTGGGTTCAGAAAGTCTTTGTGGTTGTTGAAGATCACTTGGGTTTCTACGCCATCTCGGCAATAAAATCCCCAGATCAGCTCCAGCTGTCTTCGTTCAGTTTCTGGCGTGAGTACGTAGGCAGATATCGGCAGGCGTGAGGGGCGGTAACTGGTAGCGAGCAGATTTACGAAATCAGGACGGTCGGAGTTGGCTGTATTCGAGTGGGTGTTGTTGTTTGCTGCGTGCCTTTCGGCATGGTCTGGAATGGGCCCAGGCGATGATTGTTTTGACTTCGGCTGCCAGCCTAGGGCCTTCTGGGTCAGCATGGCTGCGCTGCGCAGGCGCTCCAGGACGTAGGCTGAGTGTGGTTTGTTGGTGCTTGGTTTGATGAGCCATCTGAGGTGAATCGGCAGACGTTCCAGCAGGCGCAGCATCATTAGGGGCGCGCCGATTCGACGGTGAATCTTTGCGTTGGGACGTGTATCGAGGATGATCAGCGATGCAACGGAGCCGCCTCGACTCATGACTGCTTCTGCGACCGCATGGGCGTACCAGCCGCCAGCTGAGTAGCCCACCAGGTGAATTGGTTGGCCCTTGTAGTTTTCCAGGATGGCCTCCGCATAGGTGCCGGCCATTTCCCGTACGGCATCGTTAGATCGTCGGATTCGTTTCTGATGCACGGCTTGAATGCCGAAAACGGGGCGGTCAGCTCTCAGGTGCCGCGCTAGCTCAATAAATCCCCAGACAGTTCCCCCCATACCGTGCACGGCGAACAGTGGTGTCTGGTTGCCATGGGGCTGAAGGGTAATGATGCAGTCACCAGGCTCGCCCGTTCGCTTGGTTTGCAGGCGTGACAGTTCGGCAATAGTGGGATGCCGAAAGATGCTTGTCAGTGCTGTGCTGTCACCATGAATGTGTTGCATGGCAGATGCCAGTCGCGCAGCGGCAAGGGAATGACCACCGACGGCAAAGAAGTTGTCGTGGATGCCGAAATCGCTGTGGCCGAGGATGTCGGCCCAGATGGCGTGCAGCTGGTGCTCCAGTGGTGTGGTGGGTGCAACGCGTTGGGAGGGATCAGCTGAGAAGGAAGGTGCCGGAAGTGCCCTGCGATCGAGCTTGCCGTTGGCAGTGAGGGGAAGGGCGTCGAGTTGCACACAGGTGGCTGGCACCATGTAGTCGGGCAGGCGCTCTGCGAGGAATGCACGCAGTTGCGCGGGGGACGGCGATGGCGACGGGTTGAGTTGGTTGGGATGGGGGACCCAGTAGGCAATCAGGCGAGGGTTGGCTGGGTCGTCGCGTCGGAGCACAACAGCGGCCTGCGCGAGCGCGGGATGGGAGAGAAGCTGCGCCTCGATTTCAGCGGGCTCAATGCGGAAGCCACGGAGTTTGATCTGCTGATCGATGCGTCCGTGGAAGGCCAGCGTGCCGTCTGGATTCCAGGAGGCGAGATCCCCGGATCTGTAGAGCCTGGCCGTTGGATCATCGGAGAAGGGATCTGGGATGAACTGTTGAGCGGTGAGTTC
>JBEBCC010000096.1:0-13857 GCA_041158125.1 Cyanobacteriota bacterium | reverse complement strand
CCCCTGGCCGCGATCGTGGGCGGCTCGAAGGTGAGCTCCAAGATCGGTGTGCTCGAAGCCCTGCTCGACAAGTGCGACAAGATCCTTGTCGGCGGCGGCATGATCTTCACCTTCTACAAGGCTCGCGGCCTGGCCGTGGGCAAGAGCCTGGTGGAAGAGGACAAGCTGGAGCTGGCCAAGGAGCTCGAGGCCAAGGCTGCCGCCAAGGGCGTTCAGTTCCTGCTGCCCACCGATGTGGTGCTGGCCGACAACTTCGCTCCCGATGCCAACAGCCAGATCGCCAAGGTGGAGTCCATTCCCGATGGCTGGATGGGCCTCGACATCGGCCCCGATTCGGTGAAGGTGTTCCAGGACGCCCTGGCCGACTGCCAGACCGTGATCTGGAACGGCCCGATGGGCGTGTTCGAGTTCGACGCCTTCGCCGCCGGCACCAACGCCATCGCCACCACCCTGGCCGACCTGAGCGGTCAGGGCTGCTGCACGATCATCGGCGGCGGTGACTCCGTGGCCGCCGTGGAGAAGGCCGGCCTGGCCGAGAAGATGAGCCACATCTCCACCGGCGGCGGCGCCAGCCTGGAGCTGCTGGAAGGCAAGGTGCTGCCCGGCGTGGCCGCCCTCGACGAGGCCTGATCGAAGCGGGCTGCGGACCGCGGCGGCCAGCATCGCCAACGCCATGGTCCGCAGCCACACCCTGACGGCTCTGGCAACCGGCCGATCGCCCTGCGCACGCGCAGCGGCGATCGGCCGTTGTGCTGGATGACGGCAGCGGCTGGCAGCATGGCCCTGCAGCTGCAGCCAGCCCGGATGGATCACGGATTCCCCGAAACGGGAACGTTCCTGCACGTGGGCTGCGGTATGAAGCGGGCTGACCGCACCCCGTTCGCCAAGCTCGACTGGCAGGAGATCCGCCTCGACATCGACCCAGCAGTGCAGCCGGATCTGATCGGCACGATCACGGACATGCAGGGCGTGGCCGATGGCTCGATGGATGCCGTGTTCTCCTCCCACAACATCGAACACCTCTATGCCCACGAGGTGCCGCTGGCCCTGCGCGAATTCCGGCGCGTGCTGAAGCCCACCGGCTTTGCGCTGATCACCTGCCCGGATCTGCGCTCGGTGGCGGAGCTGATCGCCGCGGACAAGCTGACGGAGCCGGCCTACACGAGCCCGGCCGGACCGATCACACCGCTGGACATCGTGTACGGACACCGCCCGGCGATCCAAAAGGGCAACCACTACATGGCCCACCGTTGCGGCTTCACCCAGCGGGTGCTGGCCGCCACCCTGAAGGGCTGCGGCTTCAGCCAGATCATCAGCCTGAGCCGAGCGGCGTCCTTCGACCTATGGGCTCTGGCAACCCGCGAACGCTGGCAGGAGAACGCCCTGAAACGGGCGCGGACCGTGTTTCTGCCCTGAGGAGCCGTCAGGGCTGCAGCGCCTGCCGATCGGCGACCACCCGCACCTGCTTGCTGGCGGCGACGATGCCCTTGGGGTGCACCAGCAGCACTCCCCAGGTCTGGGTGCCGGGCTTGTAGGGGGCCAGCACGCTCTTGAACAGGCCGCCGCCGCCGAGCGCCTCCAGCTGCAGATCCGGACCCTCCAGATTCAACTGCTCGGCGGCGGTGACCGGCTGAATCGCGCCAGCGACCACCGCCCCCTCCAGGGGGTCCTCGAAGACGACATCGAGGTCGTAGCGCTGGCCTGTGAGCACCGCATCGGGGATCAGCAGGCTCACCTGCAGGTTGGCATCGCCGCTGCGCAGGATTGAGCTCTCACGGATCACCTCCTGCCGGTTGAAACGCGGCCCGGTACCGCTGAGCAGCAGCAGCTGACGCGCCTCAAGCCGATAGCGCACGCCACCCTCCTGCCGGCTGCCGGTGACCAGCACCTCCGCGGTCGGGCGACCATCGCGCAAGGGTGCACCAGCGCGCACGCTCCAGAGCGCATCGGGGAAACGCTGCCGCAGAACGGCACGGCGCCGCTCGATCACAGCAGGATCCAGACCCTGACCGGGCTCAAGCAAGGCCTCCAGTGCCGCAGGCGCTGGATTGTTGAGGGCATCCTGCAGCGCCTGCAGGCTGGGAGCGGCCCGCAGGGCCCCGGGCAGCAGCAGCTGGCCCAGCGCCACACCGGCCAGGACGAGGGTGGCCGGCAGGGAGGGGCGCACGGGCACGGGGACAGGGCAGAGGCTGATCCTTAAGTTAGGCGCGCTCCGCGGCACCGCCCATGACCCGCCTGCTGATCGCCGCCAGCGGAACCGGCGGCCACCTGTTCCCTGCCCTGGCGGTGGCGCGGGCGCTGCCGCCGGACTGGACGGTTCAGTGGCTGGGGGTGCCGGACCGGCTGGAGCAGGAGCTGGTGCCAGCGGAGATCCGGCTGCACAGCGTCAAGGCCGGCGGTCTGCAGGGCCGCGGCCTGCGCAAGCTGGTCAACCTGCTGCGGCTGCTGGCGGCCAGCTGGAGCGTGCGGCGGCTGATCCGGCGCGAGCGGATCACGCATGTGTTCAGCAGCGGCGGCTACATCGCCGCTCCGGCGATTCTGGCGGCGCGCTGGTGCGGCATCCCGGTGGTGCTGCACGAAGCGAACGGCATCCCCGGCCGGGTGACCCGGCTGCTGGGGCGGCTCTGCACGCGGGTGGCGGTGGGGCTGCCCCAGGCGGCCGAACGGCTGCCCGGCTGCCGGCCGCGGGTCACCGGCACACCCGTGCGCCGGGAGTTTCTGGCGCCGACCCAGCCGCCGGACTGGGTGCCCGCCGGTGCAGGGCCGCTGTTGGTGGTGATGGGCGGCAGCCAGGGGGCCGTGGGGCTGAACCGGATGGTGCGGCCGCTGGTGCCGCGCCTACTGGCCTGCGGCTGCCGAGTGGTGCACCTGAGCGGCAGCAATGACCCCGACAGCGGCGTGCTGCAGCACCCGCTCTACGTGGAGCGGCCCTTCAGTGACGCGATGGCCGGCCTGCTGCAGCACGCCGATCTGGTGATCAGCCGCGCTGGCGCCGGCAGCCTGAGCGAGCTGGCGGTGTGCGGCAGCCCGGCGATCCTGGTGCCCTTCCCCCAGGCGGCCGACCGCCACCAGGACGCCAACGCCGCCGCCGCCGCCGCCGTGGGGGCCGCCGTGATCGTGTGGCAGCACCCGCCGGAGCATCCCGCCCTGGCCCAGGCGATCTGGCGGCTGCTGGGCCCGCGCCTGCGCGGCTGCCCGGCGACGCTCGATCCGCTGCAGCAGCTGCGGGCGGGCATGGCGCGGCTGGCGGTGCGCGATGCCGATCAACGGGTGGCGCAGCTGCTGCTGGACCTCAGCGGACCCGGCTGAGCTCGCGGGCGAGGGCGCTGACGATGCGGCGGTTGCCGGCGCGGTTCTGCAGGCCGATGCGCAGCCAGGCCTCCCCCAGGCCGGCAAACGAGCGGCAATCGCGCAGCAGGATGTGATGGCGCTGCTCGAGCGCCAGGCGCAGCGGCTGCAGGCTGGCGCCGGGCGCCGCTCCTCCAGACTCCGCAGCGCCCGCCCCCGTGGAGCGCAGCAGCAGGTAGTTGGCGGCCGAAGGCAGCGGCTGCAGACCAGGCAGGGCCGCCAGGCGCCGCTGCAGCCCCATGCCTTCGCTTGCTACCCAGACCTGCACACGGGCGCACCAGCGCCCGTAGGCCCGGCGATCGCTGAGCAGCTGCACACCGGCGGCGGCCGCGATGCCGTTCACGGGCCAGGGATCACGCCAGCGGCTCCAGCGCGCCAACCGGGCCGGATCGCCGAGGGCGTAGCCGAGGCGCAGGCCGGCGATCGCGAACAGCTTGGTGAGGCTGCGGATCACCACCAGGTTGGGGTGATCGGCCAGCAGCGGCAGCAACGACTGGGCCTCGCCACCGGGCACCAGCGGCAGGAAGGCCTCATCAACGATCACCAGCGCATGACGCGCCAGCAGCGGCGCCAGACTGAGGCGGCTCCAGAGCTGACCGGTGGGGTTGTGGGGATTGGTGATCCACAGCACCGGCGCGCTGGTGGCAGCCAGCGGCCAGGGGCTGGGGCCCGCTTCAGCCCAATCGAGCGGCAGCGGCGCGGCCACGGCGGCCCCATCCCAGCAGGCCAGGGCACGGGCATAGTCGGCGAAGCCGGGGGCGGGCAGAGCGCTGGGGCCGAGGGCGGCTGCATCGCGGGCCACCCAGGTGAACAGCTCGGCGGCGCCATTGCCCGGCAGCACCCAGGCTGGATCGAGCCCGTGCAGGGCGGCGATGGCGCCGCGAAGTTCGCTGTAATCGCGATCGGGATAGGGGCGCCAGGCGGACTGGTGCAGGGCGCGGCGCAGGCCGGCCGGCGGTGCCAGCGGCACCAGGGAGGCGCTGGCATCAAGCAGCTGCTCAGGCCGGCAGCCGAGGCGCCGGGCGACGGCGGCCGCATTGCCGCCATGGCGATCGGGGCTGGGGCTGCCGGCGGCGTGCACAGGAGGGAACCAACTGCCTCCAGCCTGCAGCGCAGCCGGGCGTGGGGGGGAGATGCAGCCGCTGGGCAGGCGCGCCAGAGTGCGACGACCGCCGCGTTGAGGAGAACGGCCGCCGATGAGCAAGGCCCTTGCCGCCGCCTGCGCCGCCAGCATCGGCACCGGAGCGGGGCGATGGCGGCCGCGGGGCCTGGCGCTGGGGTTGCAGCTGGCCGTGGGGCTGCTGCTGGCGGCTCTGCCCAGGGAGGCACATGCGGCCGCGGGTGAGCAGGTGCTGCGGCTGCTGGAGCGGCGCAGCTGCGAGGGCTGCCAGCTGCAGGATGCCGATCTGGTGCAGGCGGATCTGCGCGATGCCCGGCTGCGCAATGCCCAACTGCAGCGCGCCAATCTGAGCGGTTCGCGGCTGGATGGCGCCGATCTGCGGGGTGCCGATCTGAGCTTCACCAGCCTGGCGGGCGCCTCGCTGCGCGGCGCCGACCTGCGCGGCAGCCTGCTGCTGGGCACCGACCTACGCCAGGCGGACCTGAGCGGCGCCGAACTGGATCCAGGCGCCCTGAGCCGCAGCCACTGGCAGCAGGCGATCGGCATCGCCAGCAGCGTGCACAGCTACGCCGAGCTGCATAACGCCGGCGTCAGTGCCGCGCGGCTGGGTCGCTATCCAGAGGCGGAGCAATGGTTCGGGGAGGCGATCCGCCGCCAGCCGGAGGCGGCGATCAGCTGGGTGGCGCGGGCGATCTGCCGGGTCGAGCAGGGTCGGAACGCCCTGGCCGCGCAGGACTTCAACTATGCCGCCGCGCTCTACAGCCGCCAGGGCGAAGCCAAGGAGGCGCAGCAGCTGGAGCAGGCGGCCCGCCAACTGCAGGAGCCGGAGCAGAAGGCCAAGGGCAACGGCATGGGCTCAGCGCTGCTGGGGGGGCTGCTCGGCGCCGTGCAGCTGCTGGGGCCACTGGCGGGGAAGGCGCTGCTGCCGCTGGGGCTGTGAGGAGTGAGGCGCCGCGTGAGCCCGGGCGGGCTCAGTTCGCCATCAATCGCTGCGCATCCGCCGTGGCGGGCTGATAGCCATAGCCGTAGGTGCCGCCCTGCTGGTCGTCAACAATGCGAGGGGTGACCATGATCACCAGCTCCCGTTTCTTGCGCCCATTGGAGGAATCCCGGAAGAACTGCCCGATCAAAGGAATATCTCCCAGAACCGGCCACTTGCGCACCGCCTGGATATCCTGATCGGAAATCACACCCGTGAGAATCAACGTTTGACCATCACGGACGCGCACATCGCCGGTATCGAGAGCGCGAACAACGATCGTCTTGACATCCCCACAACCATCAATCTTGACCGAAGTACCTGTCAGCGCCGTGATAGAAGGCGAGAGGTTAAAGGTTACAAAGCCATTATCATCAATACGCTTGACCCTGGCGCCGAGCGTGAGGCCGGCCGTCTGAAACACAGGCTGACACGTATTAGGCGATCCATTGGAGCCGGGAATCACTGAATAGCTGGTAATCTCCTGAGCGCCAACAACAACAAAAGCCTCATTGGCATAATCCCTGCCAACGGCACTGCCGCTTGACGTAACAGAATTAACTGCAATCCCGCCTGGCACCGCCGCCCCCCTCAATGAGGGGGCATCCTTGGGAGGACGGATGTTCTGCTCCGGGTTATCACTCAGAAACAGCGTCGGCGACGCAAGAGTCTTCGTACTTGCCGACGTCACAACAGCCTTGACCAGATCAAAAAACGATTCTGGAGCAGAGCTGTAGGCGCCTCCTGGATTGGCCGGAGGTTGACTGCCGCCAGAAATCTCATTAAACTGGACATTATTAGGCGGCAGATAAGCACCGAAGGCGCCAATCAACTGACCTCGATCACTGACAATGAAATTATTGCCATAGCGGAAGGCGAAAGAGTTGGAAATCGCGGCATCGTTATCGAGGGTGACATCCAGAATCCGGACCGACAGAGCCACCTGGCGCTGGCGCAAATCTACTTGACGCAGATAACTTTCTGCCACCGCAACGATCTGAGAGTCGCCGATCAGCGTGATCGTTTGCAGGCGTGAATCGGTGGTGCCGATCAATCCCTTCAGCGGCCCGGCTCCGCCACCATAGGTCTCGGTCGTCGTGATTTTCTGTGTCTGGGTCTGCTGTGTAGCGGTGCCTCCCGCCACTTCATTGGCCATCGGCACCCCCTGCGTGACCGCATTGGTGATCACCGTAACCTTGGTGATCGATGCACCGAGACTGGCCAGATAATCCGCCGCCGAACCAGCCGAAGCCTGATTGAGCCGATACACCTTCGACACCTGCGGGCCAAAGCCCTTGGCCAGCACATTCGGCCCCGCCAGAATCATCGAACCATCAAGCCGGGCCTGCAGCCCGGCGGCCAGAAGCACACTGTTGAGCGCCTTGGCGAAGCTCTCATTGCGGAAAGAGATCGTCACCGGCCGCAAAGGGGTCGTCCGCGAGGTGCCAGCTCCGGCCCCAGAGCCCCCAGCCGGGCCAGCAGCCGAGCCAGCGCCAGGCTCCGGCTCCGGATCCACATACACAAACCCATAGCCACCGATCTGGGCGATCGCCATCAGCGCATCCTTCGCCGGTGCATTGCGCAGCGTCAGCGTCACCGACGGGCCCGTGAGGTTGAGATAGCTCTGGTTGCGCAGCACCATGCTGCCCACCGCCATATCCCCCAGGGGCGGCGCCACCGCCCGGGGCTGCAGCGGCGGCGCCACGGCCGCCTGGGGCACGCTGCCGGGTTGGCGCAGATCAAGTCGGGCCGTCTGCTGGCTGGCCTGTGGTCCCGACGGGAAGCTGATCACCAGATTCAGCCCGTCGGCGCTCACCACCGGCCGGCCCAGCGGCACCCCCGGCAGGGGCACCACCTCCAGCGCATAGCTGCTGCCGGAGCCAGTGATGCTCACCGCCTGCAACCCGGCCTCGGGCACCGAAATCCGCTGGGGCCCGTAGCGCAGCCCATTCGCCTGGGGGATGGTGAGCTGTCCCTGCCAGCTGCCGCCCACCATGCGCTGCTGCAGCACCGGGCCGGCACCGGTGCCCTGCACCACCACCTCCAGGGCGCCGCTGCTGCGCCGGATCGACAGCGCCAGGCTTCCCTGAGGCCGGGGCGGCGCCGGGATCGGCGGGGGTACGGCGGGTGCGGCCGTGGGCGACGCCGAGGACGGCAGGCTCTGCGGCACGGGCCGGGGCGCAGCCCAGAGCGGTGGAATCGTCGCCGCGGCGATCAGCAGAGAGGGGATCAGCTGACGCGAAGACAGCAGCACAGACGCTGGAGCATTGGCGCGGATGGTATCAGCGCTGCAACAGGAGCACCACCATCCCGACACGTGATGTGCACACCCGGAGGCAAACCCCGGTTCAGGATCGCCCGCGGGAGTACAGCGCCAGGGTGAGCCGCAACGTGGAGGGGCGCGCCGGCGAGGAGGAATCAGCCTTGATGCTGAGATCGCTCTGCACCACCAGCAGGCGCAGGCGCTCGAGCCGGCGCAGAAAGTCCCGCAGCTGATCGCCGCGGCCACGCGCCGTGATCAGCAGCGTGACCTTGTGCAGGCCGGGGGCCATCAGGGGATCCGGTGCCGCCGCCGGAGTGGCGGGAGCAGCCGCCGGGGCGGCGGGGGGCGGTGCAGCTGGGGCAGGGGCAGCTGGGGCAGGGGTAGCCCCTGCAGCGTTGGCGCTGGCGTTGGGGTTGGGGTCGGGAGCGGCGTTGGGGTTGGCGGTCGCAGGGGCCGTCGCATCCCCCGCAGCCCCCGTGGCAGCACCACTGAGCGGCTCGTAGCTGTCGAGCTGGACGCCGCTGCGGCGGGCCTCCAGATCCAGCTGCGCCATGAAGGTGCTGATGTCGCCGCTGCCGGAGATGAGATCCAGCAGCTGCCGCTGCCGGCTCTCGGCCAGATCCAGCGAGGCCCGCAGCTGCTCCAGGCGCTGGCGCAGCAGTGGCAGACGCTCCTGCTGCTGACGCAGCAGATCCAGCTGCTCCTGGTCGCTCTGCAGCAGCTGCAGCGCCGGCCCAAGATGCATCAGACAGGCCGCACCAGCCAGCAGCGCCCCCAGCAGCACCGGCCCTCCCCGCAGCACCTGCTCGCGACTGAGGCGCCGGCCTGCACCGGCCTGAAAGTTGGTCATCGCAGCACCCCGGTGCGCAGCAGATCCTGCAGCCGCACCGCCATACCATCAGCCCCCAGCCGTCGCAACAGCGGCAACTGCTGGGCCGGCGTCAGGCTCGCCAGCGACACCTGCAACTGCCAGTCCACCGGCTGCAGCGGCGCGGACACGCCGGGATCCCCCGATGGGGCCGGACGGGCCAGCTTGATCACGCGCACGTCCGGGCGGAACATCGGCCGATCAGCCAACAGCAGGCTCAGAGCATTCACCCGCTCAAACGGCGCGGGGTCATCGGCACGCCCCTTGAGACTGAGGGTCTGAGCGTTGACGGTCGCCTCGGTGATCTGCACCCCCTGTGGTGTCAGCTGTGCCAGCTGGCTGAGCAGAGCGGAGCCGGAGGAGAGCGCCACCAGGCCGCGGGCAAGGCCGGTGTTGGCCTCATCCTGGCGGCGGAGCCGCGCCAGCTCAGCCCGCACCTGCGTCTCCAGCGCCTGCACCTGAGCCGGAATCGCACTGAGCCGGGCGCGCTCCGCCGCCAGCTGCCGGCTGCGCTGGCCGATGCCGACACCAGCCAGCACCACCAGAGCCACCAGAGCGGCACCGATGGCGGCCCCCTGCTGCAGCAACCGCTGCGGCGGCTGCACCGCCGGCAGCTCAGCGGGCAGCCCGCGCTCCAGCCGCCGCTGGCGCAGCAGATCGTGGGCCCTGTCGAGCGCGGCGAGGCTCATGCCGGTACCTCCGCCATCGCCAGGCCCCACAACGCCAGCAGGGCGCCGCCGCCCAACGGATCCTGCGCGGCGGCGGCAGCCTTGAGCAGCCAGCCCCGCGCGAACAGATCCAGGCGTTCACAGGGCCAGCCGAGCGCTGCGGCCAGCGCCGCCGCCTGGGGTTCATCAGCGACGGCGCCGCCGTGCAGCAACAGCAGGGGCGGAGCCGACTGCTGCGGCCGCGTCTGCCGCAGGAAATCACGGCAACGCTCCAGTTCAGCCTGGAGCCTTGCCGGATCCTGCGCCAAGCCCAGGGGACGCTCGAACACCGGCAACCCCGCCTCCAGCACCAGGAGCCTGGCACCCCACCGCTCCTGCTCGAGCAGAAAGATCAACCCAGGCGCCCCGGCCGCATCCCGGAGCAGGGAGCGCAGCGCTCGGGAGAGGCAGATCTGGGAAGCCTCGATCCGATCCAACCGCAGCGCCGCCAGGCTGAACACCTCAATCCAGCTCTCCAGCAGCGCCGATCGCACCGACACCACAAGGCTGGTGGGCGAATCACCACTGAAATCCAGCCGGTGCAGATCCAGGTCGTACCAGGGAGCACCGAGACGCAGGCTGCGTTGATGACGCAGGAGCAGCAGCTCCGGATCCGCCGGCAACGCCTTTCCCGCCCAGTGCACCAGCCGCACCTGAGCCGCGGCCGGTGCCAGGACCGCCGCGACGCCGGCACCGGCAAAGCCCCGTTCCACCAGCAGGTCGCCGATCAGATCACCCAGTGCATCTGGACGACGCGGCACCCCGCCATCGCACAGGCCGATCGGCAGGGGCACGCGCTCCATCCAGGTGACGGTGGCGTCCTCCAGCACCATGGCGGTGATGGCCTGGTCCTCCAACTGGAGAAGGACACGGCGCGGGAACAGCCAAGCCCGGAGAGGTTGCAGCTGATCGTGAACTCCGGAGAGCAACGCCACCCCTGGCGCGACTGCGCAAAAGGTATCCGACTTTCAGCGCCAGGGCACGCCGCTGCCGACGGCATCAGCGATCTGACGGAAACCATGGCGATCGAGCTGTGCTCTCAAGCCCTCAAGGATGGCGGGCACCAGCTCCGGCCCCTCGTAAATCCAGCCGGTGTAGAGCTGCACCAGCGAGGCGCCGGCGCTGATGCGCTCCCAGGCGGCCTGCGGCGAATCGATGCCACCCACACCGATCAGGGGGAGCCCCGGGCCGGCGGTGACCCGCAGACGGCGGATCACCTCGAGGGCGCGGGCGCGCAGCGGCGCACCGCTGAGGCCGCCGGCCTCCTCCGCCAGGGTGCGGCCGGTCTGCGGCAGACGCCGCTGCTCCAGCCCGAGGCGATTGAGGCTGGTGTTGACGGCGATCACACCGGCCAGCCCCTCCTCATAGGCCAGGCGGGCGATCGCATCGATGGCTTCATCATCGAGATCAGGGGCGATCTTCACCAGCAGCGGCGGGCAGGCCGGCAGGCGCCGCAACCGCTCCACCAGGCGCCGCAGCTGGCGTTCGTCCTGGAGGTCGCGCAGGCCGGGGGTGTTGGGAGAACTGACGTTGATCACGGCGTAATCGGCCAACGGCGCCAGCAGATCCAGCGAGGAGGCGTAGTCATCCGGCGCCAGCTCCAGGGATGTCACCTTCGATTTGCCGAGGTTGATGCCCAGCACCGCCGGCCGCTGCCCGGCCGGCGGCAGCTGCTGACGCTCAAGGATGCGACGCACCGCCTGGGCGCCCTGATTGTTGAAGCCCATGCGGTTCAGCGCCGCCCGCTCCTCAGCCAGGCGGAACAGCCGCGGCCGCGGATTACCCGGCTGGGGATACCAGGTGACGGTGCCGAGCTCCGCGAAACCAAAGCCGAACAGATGCCAGAGACCAGCCGCCACGGCGTTCTTATCGAAGCCGGCCGCCAGGCCGACCGGATTGTGAAAGCGGCAGCCGAACAGGGTCTGCTCCAGGCGCAGATCCGGGCGCTGCAGCTCAGCGCCAAGGCCCGCCAGGGTGGTGTTGAGCAGCGGCCAGTTGCGGCGCAGGCTGGCCTGGCCGAGCAGCTGCAGGCTCACCTGACTCAGCTGCTCGGCATCGGCGCCGTCGTCGCGGCTGAGCAGCGGGCCGACGAAACGGCGATAGAGCGCACCGGTGCCGGTCTCAGCCATGCTGCCGCTCTCCATCCTGAGACTGCCCTGATCCTGCCGCCTCACGGCGCAGGCGCCAGCGGCCGTCCTCCACAGGCAGCACCAGCCAGTCGCGCCAGCGCCACGGCTGCTCGCGGCCGGCGAGGGTCTTGATCGGTTTCTCCACCAGCTGAGCCAGCTCCGTCAGGCTGAGGCTGTAGCCAGCGGCGGCCAGGCGATCGGCCAGCTCGAGGCGGCTGAGCAGCTGCTGCAGCGCCGGCGGCGCAGGATCAACCGGCGGCATGGCTGGCGTGGGAGGCGCCGTGGTGGGAGCCTGGTTCACCACCATCAGGCCGCCGTACTCGCCCTGGGCCAGCTGCGGCCGCCCGCCGCGGGCGAAGGCCACGGCGATCGCATCGCAGCGGTCGTTGTCGGGATCGCCGCTGTGACCCTTCACATAAGTGAACGGCAGATCAGCGATGCGGGCGGCATCCAGCGCTTCCCAGAGATCACGGTTGAGCACCGGCTGGCCGGCGGCGGTGCGCCAGCCCTTGCGCTTCCAGCCGCGCATCCAGGTGCTGTAGCCGTCGATCAGATATCTGGAATCGGTGCGGATCGTCAGATCCGGGTGGCGCGGCAGCTGGCTGAGTTTCTGCAGCAACGTCAGCGCCGCCATGAGCTCCATGCGGTTGTTGGTGGTGTCCGCCTCGGCGGCGCCGAACTCCTGCACGGCGCCATCCTCGAAGCGCAGCAGACAACCCCAGCCACCGGGGCCGGGGTTGCCGCTGCAGGCACCATCACAGGCCGCGGCCACCACACGCGGAGCGCCGGCCGGGGCGCTGCCGGTCCTGGAAGTGGCTGGATCGTCTGGCACTGTGCACTGTCCTGCCGATCGGGTACAACGGCAGCTGCCAGGCAGCTTGAGGACCGGCCCATGATGCAGCGAACCTACCGCGGCAGGCTGCAACGGGCCGCAGCGGGCTTCAGCGCCGCCGCGGCGACCCTGCTGAGCTTGCCGGCGGGAGCCGACGCCTCCGGCCTGTTCAACGCCCAGCCGCTCGACCAGGGTCGCTTTGCGGTGCTGGCCAAGCCGGTGGGCCAGGGCGACTGGACCCTGCTGGTGCTGGAGCAGATCACGACGGCACCACGCTGCTGGGAGCAGCGGGCCGACGGCCTGATCGATCCTGCCCTCAACCGCTTCGACTTCACCGGCATCTGCAGCCGTTACCTGGACAGCAACGGCTACTCACTGCGCATCGGCGACCAGGATCTGGCCAGCCGTTACCGGCTGCGTCTGGAGCAGCGGGGCAGCGGCCTGTCGCTGCTGGCGATGACTCCCAGCAACCCCACCCAGCTGCTGGTGGGCCGCGGCGCCGTGCCCCAGCGCGACCGCGACGGGTTCGTGCTGATCCAGCTGGAACCAGGCTGGCAGCTGCAACGCCGGGCCTACGGCCAACAGACCCTGAGCCATGTTTATTTCGCCAATGCCACACCGCTGCCGCAGCTGCTGAGCGCCGCCGGCGCGGGCACCGGTGCACCTGGACTGAGCAGCGGACTGAGCACGGTGCCGGCGCCGCGACCGCCGCGGCCCACGGCCGGCACGGGGCCAGCACGAGGACCGATCGCCCTGCAGGTGGTGCCGTTCAACCCCCAGGGCCAGTGAGCGGGACCAGTTCCACAAGCGACCTGCGGCCGCTTGCCGGCTTTTTCCTACGAACGTATGGTCATGGGGTGTGAGGAGTGCGGAACACCACTTCCGGGGTCGAAACGAGGACAGACTCCCAGAAGCGTTCCGGCTCAGGCCCTGCCTTCGGCGGGGCTTTTTTATTGGCCTGCAGGCGCGCACAAAAGAGGCCGGTCCCCGCAGGAACCGGCCCATTCGAAACGCGACGGGATCCGGCCGCCGCAGCGGCCGGGGCGACGATCACTTGATGGTGACCTTGCCGCCGACCTCTTCCACAGCCTTCTTGATGGCTTCGGCGTCGGCCTTGGACACGCCTTCCTTGATCGGGCAGGGAGCGCCTTCCACCAGAGCCTTGGCTTCGCCCAGGCCGAGGCCGGTGGCCTCGCGGACGGCCTTCAGCACCTTGATCTTGGCGGCGGCATCGAAACCATCGAGGATGGCGTCGAACTCGGTCTTCTCTTCAACGGCTTCGGCAGCGGCAGCGGGAGCTGCGGCCATCACGACACCGGCGGAAGCGGCGGCGGACACACCGAAGGCCTCTTCGATCTGCTTGACGAGCTCGGAAGCTTCCAGCAGCGAAAGGGTCTTCAGCTGTTCGAGGATGTTGTCGGTGGTAGCGGACATGGTTGGATCAGCAACAGATCTGTGAAAACAGTCGGATCGGGGAGCTCAGCAGAGCAGGCCTCAGGCGGCCGTGCCCTCGCCATCGGCGTGCTGCTTGAGCGCCCGGGCAAGACCGGAAGGAACCTCGTTGATGCCCACAGCCACCTTGGTGGCCACGGCGTTGATCGCACCGGCGAT
>JBEBCC010000095.1:0-22385 GCA_041158125.1 Cyanobacteriota bacterium | reverse complement strand
AGAGCACCAGCACCTGCGGGGAGCGCTGGGTCGGGTCGAGGCCCGCCAGCAGCGGCAGGGCGAAGGCGGCGGTTTTGCCGGTGCCGGTTTGCGCCTGGCCCACCAGGTCGCGCCCCAGCAGCAGCTCGGGGATGGCGGCCTTCTGAATCGGCGAGGGCTCGTGGTAGCCGATTGCGGTGAGGGCCTCCAGCAGCTCCGCGCCGAAGGCGAAGCTCGCGAAGCCGCTTTCGACGATCGGGCCGATCACAGTGGTGTCGACCGCTGCGTCGTCGTCGGCCGGATCCAGCTCCAGGGCGCTCAGATCAACGGCGCAGGAGTCGCTGCCTGCGGCCTGAGGGTCGGTGCTGTGATGGCAGGTTTCGACAGCATCGTGTGCAGCCTCGACGCCACGATCCAGCGAGCTGATGAGGCTCTCAACAGAGGTATTGGTCACAGAGAAATCTGGGCCTTGTGATCCTTCGTCGCAGGCCGGCAGACACCCGTTGAATAACTGCCTTGCCCTACACAAAGGGTGAGAACGCATTGTAACACTTGGTTCGGATCAGCCGGGCGCCCCTCCCTGCCCGTCAGCTTGGTGCGTCGTCAGGGCAGCGCTGGTAGTCATCGGCCAACCGTTCGATGTCGTCCTCGCTCAGCAGCGCACCCCGCTGCACCTCCACGATCAGGAGGTCCTCGCCGCCAGCGCTGGCCCGGTGCACCGCGCCGCAGGGCACCAGCAGGGTGGTGCCCGGCTCGGCCGCCAGCTGGGCTCCGTCGCAGTGCAGTTCGCCGCTGCCGGCCACCACCACCCAATGCTCCAGTCGATGGCGGTGTCGCTGCAGGCTGATGCGCTGGCCGGCGCGAATGCAGAGCCGCTTCACTTGGTACCCATCCCCTGATGCGAGGGTCTCGAACCACCCCCAGGGGCGCTCGCAGACCATCAGGCCATTGGTTCCGGTGCCTCGGAGCGCCGCCTGATCCGGGGCCTGGCCCGAATCACAGTCCGTGGCTTCCATCCGTGGCTTCCATGGCGGGCTTGGACACTGTCATGACTGGCTCATGCATGACAGCCTCATGACAGCGTCACGACAGTGGTGGTCACGGCAGTGGTGGTCAGGGCGGTGACCTGGGGCAGGCCCGAGGCCTGGGGCGTGCCGGATGCCAGGGCGTGAAAGGGCTGCTCTCAACCCTAGGGCGCGAATCCTGCTTCAGCCACCCGCCGATGCCTGCACCGCTGCAGCCTCGCCGAACTCCCCAGTCGGCTGCACTGTGATCAGCAGGGCCTGCCGGCGCGCACGGGTCAGGCCGGTGTACACCAGCCGGGCGTCGACGCCCTGGCTGTCGGGCAGGAGCAGCAGCACCTCGGCGTACTGGCTGCCCTGCGCCTTGTGCACCGTCAGGGCCAGGGCCGGCTCCGCCCCGCCCAGCCGCGCCGGATGCAGCAGACGACCACCGCTGAACAGCACCAGTCGCTCCTCCGCTCGTCTGACCACGACGCCGATGTCGCCATTGGCCAGCCCCTGCTCCGCCAGGTTGCGGCGGTTCAGCACCGGGGTTCCCAGGGGCCAGCGCTGCACCGGCGCCTGGGCGGCGTCCCCCAGCAACGCCCGGTGCAGACCCTCCACACCCCAGGGTCCGCGGCGGATCGGAGTCAGCAGGATCAGCTGCTCCAGCTCCATCAGCAGCGCTTCTGCGGCCGCCTGCTGCCGCGGCGTGGTGGCGCTGTTGCTGTCCGGCAGGTGCAGGTGGCCGGCCAGCTCCGCCAGCCGCTGCTGGTGGCGCACGAGCCGGTGCAGCACCGCGCTGGGTGGTTGGCCCGGCGCCGCCTCCAGCCAACGCAGATTGGCGGCGGTTGGCAGTGCCTCCAGGGTCGGCCGCAGCTCTGCCAGCAGGCTGGGGCCATGGCTGGTGTGGCCCCGCAGTCGCCGCGCCAGGTCGGCGATGGCGCCGTCATTGCGGTAGGTGGTGCGCAGCTCCACGGCCGCTGGCCCCAGGGCCGCGAGCGGTTCCGGCCGGCAGAGCTCCAGCAGCACCGCTCCCGGTCCCACCGGTGCCAACTGGCCCGGATCGCCCACCAGCAGCAGCTGGGCCTGCTCCGGCAGGGCCTCCAGCAGCGCTGCCATCAGCGGCAGATCCACCATCGATACCTCATCCACCACCAGCAGATCGAGATCCAGCGGCCGGCGGGCGTCGCGGCGGAAGCCCTCGCCATCGCCGCGGGCCTCCAGCAGGCGGTGCAGCGTCGAGCAGGGCAGGCTCCCCAGCTGCTCGGCCAGCTGTGGTTCCAGGACAGCGGCACCCGCGGCCACTGCTGCGGCAAGGCGGCCGGCCGCCTTGCCGGTGGGGGCGCTCAGCTGCAGGCGCAGCTGGGGCTGCAGCCGCAGGGCGGCTGCGAGCATCTGCACCACGGTGGAGGTCTTACCGGTGCCCGGCCCACCGCTGAGCAGCACCAGCCGCTGGCTGAGCAGGGCGCTCACCGCCCGGCACTGCTGATGGTCCAGGCCGGCGGCGGCGGCCCGCTGGCGGGCCTCGTTCAGCACCGCGGCAGCGATGGCGGGCTGCTGCGCCATCTGGCCACGGGCAATCAGGGCGTCGCGGCATTGGCAAAGCTGGTGGTGCCAGCGGCGCCAGCGCAGCCAGCGGCCGTCCTGCACCAGCGGTGCTTCGGGTTGCGCCGCCAGGGCATCAGCCTGGACCAGCCAGCCGCAGTGCTGCAGGGTCTGCAGATGGTCCGCCGGCCAGCTGGGACGTGTCGCCCCCTCGGTTCCGCCGCTCAGGTTCAGTCCGGCCGCGATCTCAACGGGTTCCGGACCCTCCAGATCCAGGGCCAGCTCCCCACGCTCCAGGGCCGCGGCCAGCGCGGTGATCAGCGGCCCCGCCGCCGCGACGGCGTCAGGGTGCGCCGGCAGCAGCCGACTCAGGCTGTCGAGCAGTGCCAGGGCGAGGACACTCATGGCTGGCCCTCCCGCAGCAGCGCATCCAGCGCAAGCAGCCGCGGCACGGGGGCGCGCTCCACCAGCACCCCCGGCACGGCACCACCGGCGTTCCTGGCGCCGGCGGCGACCGGACCCGGCACACCGCGCACGAAGATGTAGGCGTAGCCGCCCAGATCTCGCTCCGGGTCATAGCCCGGCAGGCGCCAGCGCAGGTAGCGGTGCAGGGCCACCAGGTACAGGTGTGCCTGCAGGGGGTAGTGGTTGGTGAGCATCAACCCCTCCATCGCGGCCTCGCTGTAGTCGGCCGGGCCGCAGCGGATCACCTCGCCGCGGCTATCGCGTTGCCCCAGCCAGTTGCTCTTCCAGTCGGCCACCCACCAGCGCCCCTCGCTGCGGAACACCAGATCGATTGAGCCGGTGAGGAATCCGCGGCTGGCCACGTTCAGCCCCTGCAGCTGCCGGCTGTAGGCCGCCCCGAAGCGGCCCTGCGGATGGCGCTCGAACACCGCCGCCAGGCCGCTGCCGCGCACCAGCCGGCCCTCCTGTACCGCCAGGGGCAGATCGAAGTTCAGCTCATTCAGCCAGCTGCCTGGTTCCAGGTCGGCCAGACGACCATCCCCCAGGGCGCCGCCGAGGGGGCTGAGCACGAGTTGCCGCAGCCCCGCCAGCACGTCGTCCACCAGCTCCACCGCCAGAGCGGCCCGCTCCAGCTCCCGCAGCACCACGGCCCGGACTCCCTCCAGCTCCTCAGCCGCCGCCAGGGTCGGGTAATCGATCTGCTCAAGCATGCGGTGCAGGGCGTCGCCCGGGCCGGCGCCGCGGGGGAAGTGGGCCAGCGGGCCCAGGGCTGGCCAGTTCGCCGCTGCACCAGGATCGATTGGATCGCCCTCAGGTTTCAGCTCGGCAAGCGTCTCAGGGTCGTTGCCGTCGTGGCTGAGGGCGTCGTTGTCGCGCCCTTCATCATTGGCCTCGGGCGGTAGCGGTGTGCCGGCGTGGGCCCAGGCTGAGTAACTGGCCCGCCCCCAGCTGGTGTCGAGCGCGCGCTCAGGGATCGGGCCGAGTTCGAGGGCGCCCTCGGGGGCTGGCGTTTGCCAGCGATGCGATGGGGGCTGCGCTGCTGCCAACTGCTGCAGCGGCAGGCCGTCCTGCTGCAGCCAGGCGTTGAGCGGATTGCCCGCTTCGGCGGCTGCGTCGCCGGGCCAGCCGAGCACGAGCAGGTGGCTGGCGCGGGTGCAGGCCACATAGGCCCGCCGCTCCGCCTCCTGCAGTTCCGCCTCCTGGTGTTGCTGCGCCGCGGAGCGGCCCACACCCCAGTGGGGGCTGAGGTGCAGATCGAAGCGGGGCCGTGCGCTTCCGGGCGGTCGCCAGCGCCGGCCTACCCCATCGCTGCCGGCCCGCGGCTGGCGCGGCCCACGCCAGAGGTAGGGGCAGATCACCACCGGATATTCCAGACCCTTGCTGCGGTGCACCGTCACCACGGCGATCGCCGATTCGGCGGCATCGCTGCGGCAGACGTGCGCCTCAGGAAGCTCGCGATCCTCCTGCAGCCGCAGGTTGCGGAGCCAGTCGCCCGCTGCCGTCACGCTCAGCCCCTGGCGGTGCATCTCCTCCTGCACCAGCTCCGCTGCCTGCTGCAGGTCGGCCAGGGCGCGACCCCGCAGGGCCAGGCCAGCCAGGGTGCCGCTGCCGAGCAGCTGCCCCAGTACTGCCGTGATGCCCTGGCGCGGCAGCTGCTCCGCCAGCCGCGCCAGATCATCCGCCAGTCCATCCCAGCGCTCGACGCTCGCCGCCGCGATCTCGGCCGCGGGCCAGGCCAGCAGCGGTGAGGCGGCCAGCAGCCGCAGGCGGCCGAGATCACCGGGGGCCGCC
Source organism: Cyanobacteriota bacterium (assembly GCA_041158125.1). Lineage (GTDB taxonomy): Bacteria > Cyanobacteriota > Cyanobacteriia > PCC-6307 > Cyanobiaceae > Vulcanococcus. The sequence goes on along the minus strand of JBEBCC010000095.1, from coordinate 17,601 downwards.
AGGGCATCGAGCAGTCGCTGCAGCGCTGCGGCCCCCTCGCTGGCGAACACATCACCGCGGCTCACCAGCCGGCTGGGCAGGCCCCGTTGCTCGAGGGCCACCCGCAGGGCCTCCGCCTCGCTGTGGCGGTTCACCAGCAGGCAGAGATCGCCGGGCTGCAGGGGGCGTCCGCCCTCATCGGCCTCGCCTGCCGCCACCAGGGCCAGGCCCCGCTCCAGCAGCTGCTGGCAGTGGGCCGCCACCTGGGCTTCCAGCCCCTCGGGCTCCAGCGGCAGCAGCTGCAGGGGCTTCTCTTCCGGTGGCAGGGTCAATCGTCCGCTGCGAGCGCGGCAGAGCACCGTGGGCACATCCAGGCCTGAAGCCACCAAACCCGGTTCCATCAGGGCGTTGAGGCCGGCGATCAGCCCCTCGCTGGAGCGGCGGTTCTCCATGAGGCTGTAGCAGCTGCCGGCCCGTTCGGCCTCGGCCGCCGCCAGCCGGTACGTGGCCAGTTCCCCTCCGCGGAAGCGGTAGATCGCCTGCTTGGGATCGCCCACCATCACCAGCAGGTGGCGGGGCGGGGAGCCGGTGAAGGCCCGCTGCAGGATGCGCCACTGGATTGGATCGGTGTCCTGGAACTCATCGATCAGGGCGGCGCGGTAGCGCTGCGCCACGGCTGCCAGCAGCGGTGTGGGCTGGCGCTCGCCACTACCACCGCCGTCGCTATCACCATCGGTTTCACCGGGATCGAGCCCCTCCAGCAGCTGGCCGTAGCTCATTTCGCCGCTGCGCTCGCGACGGCGGGCCAGTTCGGCCCGGCCCCAGTGGGCGAAATGCAGCAGCAGCAGCTCCGCTGGCCCGTCCACCAGATCGGCGATCGCCGTCAGCAGTGGCTCCTGAGGCAGGCGGCAGCCGATGGCGGCGCAGAGCTTGCCGATGTTGCCCGGGTGGAAGTACTTGCGCAGCTCGCTCACCGCCAGCACCGCCGCGTGATCTGGTGCGCCGTTCAGGCCATCCAGCCAGGTCTGAACCGTCGCCTGCTTATCAGGTTTGGGTTTGATCCGATACGGCGTGATGCTCGAGAGCAGCGGCTTGGCTTCAGCGGCGATGGCGCAGAAAGCCGGTTCGAGTTCGGCGGCATCGCGTTGCCAGAGCTGCGCGAAGCGCTGCCAGCGCTCGATCCACAGCGCCATCAGTTGTGGCGCCAGCGGTTGTTCGGCCTCCAGCCCTGAGGGCAGCGGATCGAGTTCCAGGGCTGGGTCGCCATCAAGGGCCAGCAGCAGCTTCTCCAGCCGGGCGGGATCGAGCCGATGCGCCAGCAGGCCCTGCAGTTGCCCGGTCGGCAGTGGCAGCACCTGTTGCTGCCAGTAGTCGTGAACGATCTGGGCGCGGCGCTCCGCCGCCCGCTGCTCCAGGGCCACCGCCGGCCCCAGTCCCGCCTCCAGCGCCTGGCGTTGCAGGGTGCGGCGGCAGAATCCGTGGATGGTTGTGATGTCGGCCCGATCCAGTTGTTCCAGTGCCAGCAGCAGCCGGCCGCGCAGGGCTGGATCCGGATCCGCCCCCTGTGCGGCCAGCCAATCGGCCAGGGGGTGATCGGGCTCCCGCCGTGGGGGCACGGCCTGCACTGATTGGCTGGATGGCAAGGCGGCGGCCTCCAGCAGCAGCAGGGCCTCCTGCAGGCGGCGGGCGATGCGGTCGCGCAGTTCGGCCGCGGCGGCTTCGGTGAAGGTCACCACCAGCAGCTGCTCGATCGCCAGCGGGCGGGGCCCTTCACTGACGAGGCGCAGCACCAGATGGGCCAGGGCGAAGGTCTTGCCCGTGCCGGCGCTGGCCTCAAGCAGGCGGATGCCCGGCGTCAGCGGCAGGGCGTTGGCTTCGAAGGGCGGCAGCGTCATGACTTCACCACCCGGTGGACGGCCAGCAGGGGTTCGTGCAGGGCCAGCGCCAACTCCTGCACCGCTGGCGTGAGCAGGTCGGCCAGCGGCAGGTCTGAGCCGAAGCAGAGGGCCTGCACCGCATCGCGCCGTTCGCCGCTGCTGGCGAAGCCCCCCTCCCAGCTGTTGCGGGCATCGCGCCAGCCCTTGCCGGTGCCGGGGTTGGTCAGCTCCCCTTTGGCGTAGGCCCAGCCGGTGTCCGGCGGCAGCGGCCAACAGGCGTTCCGGTATTGCTGGCGCCAGGCGCGCAGCTGCTCCAGCACCGTGGCGGCCTGCGCGGTGGTTGGGGCATCCAGGCGCTCCAGCACCCGCAGCTGGTCTCCATCGCGCCCCACCAGGGCAGCTCCCGTCGCTGTTTCGCCCGCAGCCACCGCCAGCAGCAGCTCCAGCCAGAGCCGCAGCCGCTGACGGCTGCGCGGTTTGCCGGTATGGGCCTGCACAAGTCCTTGGCCGCGCCACTGCAGCGTGGCGCTCAGTCCTTGCCAGTGCACCGGCCGTTGCTGGGGCGGGCCCAGCAGCTCCAGGCACTGCCGCAGCGATTCCAGCCGCTGATCGAGCTGGCGCACCTCCAGGCTGCCGGCCGCCAGGGGCGGCAGCAGGCCGCGCCCCCGCTGCTGCAGCAGCCAGTCCGGCAGGGCCTCGCTCGGCGGCAGGCCGTCGTGATCGAGCTGGGCGCGCAGCAGGGCTGAGCGCTGCCGCTCATCGAGGTGCAGATCTTCCAGATCGCGGATTGGTTCATGCCATTCCCTGGGCCGCAGCCCGAGCCCCTCCAGCCAGCGGGCCTGGGGCGCCTCGATCCAGTCGCTCAGATCGCTCCAGGCCTGCTCGGGTGGGTGCGGGTCGGCGGCGCCGTCGCCGCTGGTTGCACGGTTCTCCCGCAGAGCCAGGCCGCGCACCGGCGTCACCGGCTCCTGCTCCAGCTGGCGGCGTGCCTGCAGCAGGCGGCGATCGCAGCTGGCCGCCGGCCAGGGCGGCTCACTGCGGAAGTTGCGGCGCTCCAGCGGATTGGCGGCGTGCCGGCGCAGCGGCAGAGGCCCATCCAGCTGGGCTGCCAGCAGATCGAGCCACTGGCGCACCGGTGTTGAGGCCTCCAGGTCTTCGCCGGTGCGTTCATCGCGGCTGCTCCAGCTGATCAGCAGGTGCTGCCGGGCCGAGAGCAGGCTTTCCAGCAGCACGTAGCGGTCCTGATCGCCGGGGGAGGGATCGCCCAGACGGCGCTGCTGCTCCAACAGGTGAAAGCCGGGGCGCTGCCGCTGGCGGGGGAAGACGCCGGCATCGAGCCCCAGCAGCACCACCACCCGATGCGGGATCGCCCGCATCGGCTCAAGGGCGCTGATCGTGAGCGCACCGGAGCGGTGGCCGAAGCGGCCGCTGGCTTCGTTGAGCCGTTCATCCAGCACCTTCGCCACCACCGGCGCCTCCAGCAGCAGCGCACTGCTGCCCGCGACATCCCGCCAGTCCGCCAGGGCCGCCTGGATCGTCTGCAACTCCCAGGCCCGCTCGCCACCATCGCCGAACAGTGCCGTCAGCTGCTCGCGCAGGCCGCCCACCCAGTCGCTCACGCTGCGGGGCTGGGCGAGCCAGAGCAGGCTGCGGCGCAGCTGGCGCAGCAGGGTCAGCCAGCGGGTCTGCTGCTCCAGGCTGCCCGGCATGGCCAGGGGCGCGGTTTCACCTGGGGCCAGCCCCGGCTGCTCCGGCAGCACCAGTCCCAGGGTGAGGCGGTCGATCGCCCAGCTGAGGCTGTGGCTCGGATCGCCGCCGCGGGCGCGGCCATCGAGGCCCCAGCGGAAGCCGGCCCGCTGCAGCAGGGCCGTGAGCGCCCCGGCTTCGCCGGCCTCGATTCCCTGGTGTCGCAACAGTGGCCGGCAGCTGAGCAGGCCCTCCAGGGCCGTGGCGGTGAGCCGCTCCCCCCCCAGCCGCAGCAGTGTCAGCAGCCCCTGGCTGAGGCCCGCCTCGCTCTGCTGGCTGCGGTCGGTGAGTCGCCAGGGCAGCGTGACCCCGGTGGCGGCGCTGTCGCCGAACACGGCACCCACCAGGGGCGCAAACGCCTCCACCTGGGGGGTCATCACCAGGATGTCGCGGGGTTGCAGGCTGGCATCGGCCGCCAGCAGCTGCAGCAGCCGGTCGCGCACGATCTGCAGCTGCCGCAGCCGGCCCGGGCAGGCGTGGAATTCCAGCGAGGTGTCGCTGGCATCCCGCAGCAGGCGATGGGGCCGTTCGGTTTCAGGCCTGGCCGCGGCGCCACTGTTCACGCACGCGTCCTCCTGGTCATTGCTGTCGCCGACGGCCAGCCGCTCCTGCAGCTGCTCCAGCAAGGTCGGTGATCGTTCAGCGGCGGCCACGCTGGCGGGCAGAAAGAAGGCATCGCCCTCACGCCAGCTGCCGAGCTGGGTATCGCCGCTGCCTTCCAGCAGCTGCTGGAACTCGGCCCCCAGTCGGCCGAAGCGGGCCTCCAGACTTGGCACCGTCAGCAGCCAGTCACCGCCCAAGGGGTCCATGGCCGCGGCGGCATCGCGGCGCTGCCAGAGGTCGCGGCAGGGGGTCAGCAGAAAGAGATCCACCGGTAAGCAACCGGAGAGAGCCTGCAGCAGTTCCACCTGCACTGGCGCAAGGCTGCTCAGACCGAACAGCCGCAGTGGCTGCCCGCTGGCAGCCAGCTCCGCCAGTCCAGGGGGAATCCCTTCGTCGGTCCGCTGCCGCAGCAGCTCGATCGCCTGGCGCGCTCGCAGGCCGAAGGGCAGGCGATCGAGTTGTGTCGCCAGTCGCCGCAGCAGCAGCGGCTGCCAGCGCAGCGGCGCCGCCAGGGGCTTGCCGGCTGCATCCACATCCTGGTCTGCCAGCCAGGCTTCGAGCATGGCGGGCCGGTAGAGGCCGTAGTCGTCGATGGCATCGGCGATCGCACGCCCCAGCTGCCAGAGGGCATCATCAAGGCGCTTCAGTCCGGGCGCCCGCCGTTCCAGCCACTGCCGCAGCGGTGCGGCGCAGGGTGCCTCCAGCAGTTGCGGCAGCAGCTCAAGCACCGGCCAGACCAGGTTCTGGGCCCGCCAGGGATCCAGGCTGCCAGAGGTGCCGCTGCCAGCTCCTGCGGGTTCCAGCAACTGGTCCACCAGCTGGCGCAGACGGCTGGATGGGAAGGGAAAGCGCAGTCCCGCCGCGACCCCCCCGGCAGCCCCCTCAGCGGGATCGCTGAGTTCCAGGGCGATCTGCTCTCCGAGCCAGCGGCTGGTGGGCCAGGTGTTCACCACCACCAGCACCTGTTCCAGAGGGCCGGGAGGATCAAGGCGCAGCTGGGTGGCCAGCAGCCGGGCCAGCAGTTCGGCGCGGTTGCTGCGGTAGAGGGTCAGCAAGGTTCAGCGGCTGCTGAGGGCGAGGCCGTGCAGCCCGGGCAGGGGCTGATTGGGATCGGGGCGCAGACCGGGAACATCAATCTGCTGGCGGGTTTCCGGGCAGTAGGCGCTGAGGCTGCCGCCGTAGCAGGCGCCGGTGTCCACCATCACGATGTGATGCAGCCGGCGCACGTGTGGTCCCGGGGTGTGACCGATCACCACCTCGCCGAAGCGGCCGTCGTAATGCTGCCAGAACCCCATCCGCACCCGCAGGTCGGGTTTCCAGGTGTTGGGGTCGAAGCCGGCGTGGGTGGCCACCCAGCCATCACCCCAGTAGGCCAGGGGCAGATGTTCCATCCGGTTCAGCCAGAGGCGGCAGCGCTCCTCGCCGAGGTGGCGGAAGGTGTCGCAGCCCGCCAATTGCCGTTCGGCGGCGGTGTTGCCGGCGCGCAGGGCGCTGACCAGGTCCTGTTCGTGGTTGCCCCGCAGCCAGACGGCGCGGTCCTGTTCCATCAGGCCCCAGATGCGCTCCATGGTGGCGGCGACGGCGGGGCCGCGATTGATCACATCGCCGCAAAAGATCAGCCGATCGTCACCGGGAAGGCGCTGCAGCAGCTGCTCCAGTGAGTCAGCGCAACCATGAACATCGCCGATCACCCAGTGGCGGCGGCGGCTGACGGGCGTCATCGGGACGTCGCAGTGCACCCAGTCTTGCCCAGCGGCCTGCGATCTGTCAGCCCCGCACGGTGCCCATGGCAAACGCTGATAGCTTGCGGCCAGATGCTGGCGTGGTGATGGACCCTCAACCCATGGATCCCCGCACCCTGTCGGTGAGCCAGCGGGTGGCGATTCTGGTCAAGGCACTCGATGGGGCCAAGCGCACCAACGAGGCGCTGGCGAAGTGCACCGACGGCGATCAGATGGTGGAGGTGCTGCTTGACGCTTCCGCCAAGCTGGGGCTTGGGCTCAGCCGCAGCGAGCTCACGCGCACACCGCCCATCCGCGACTGGATTTGGTGGAAGAACAAAGAGGCTTTGCTCACAATTGGTGATGCCCGCCCCCGCTATCAGCAGGACCGAGAGCGCCAGATGCCGAGTCGCCCCGAGGCGGCGTCTGGCGAAGCCGCACCGCGCCGCAGGTTTCTCGGCCTGTTCTGATGTTTCGGAGCAGAGCGCTGGCGATGATCAGGCGGCGCCCGCCAGGGCATCGGGAATCGAGGTGCTGGGGGCTTCGAAGCTGCCTTTGGCCACGAATTCCAGCCGCAGCTTCATGAAGTCAATGAACTTGGCGTCGGTGGACACCACGGCCGCAGCAGGCCGGGGCACGCTGGCGGCCACGGCGGCCAGCTCCGGTGCGTCGAGGAAGGCGGGGCGTTTCACCAGCCAGAAGTCGATCGCCTTGTTCTGTTCGCCGTAGTTGCGCACGCGCTCACGCAGCACCTCATCGAGCGGTTCTTCCACGGTGAGGAAAGCTTCGCTGGCGGCCACAAAGTGGTAGTGGGTCATGAACTGGTGCTGCCGAAGAGGGGATCCCGGCGGGGATTCTGTATCAGGGCCTTCATCTGGCGCACCGCCTGCTCCAGGCCTACCGCCAGGGCCCGGGCCACGATCGTGTGGCCGATGTTGAGCTCCTCCATCCCGTCGATCGCTGCCACCGGTTCCACGTTCTGGTAGGTGAGGCCATGGCCTGCATTGACGCGCAGCCCGAGGCTGCGGGCAATGAAGGCGCCCTCCGTCAGTCGGGCCAGTTCGAGCGGTTGCTGCGACCAGTTGGCTTCGGCGTAGGTGCCCGTGTGCAGCTCCACCCAGCGCGCTCCGCTGGCGCGGCAGGCCTCAAGCTGGCTCGCTTCGGCATCCACAAACAGGCTGACACCGATGCCAGCGTCCTGAAGTCGTCCAACCAGTCCTTTCAGGGGCTCAATCTGCCCGGCCACATCCAGGCCGCCCTCGGTGGTCACCTCCTGCCGCTTCTCGGGCACCAGCGTGACCATGTCCGGACGGAGGCGCAGGGCGATCGTCTCCATTTCGGCTGTTGCCGCCATCTCCAGGTTCAGGCGGCTGCGCACGGTGTGGCGGAGCAGTTCCACATCGCGGTCCTGGATGTGGCGGCGGTCCTCGCGCAGGTGCACGGTGATGCCATCGGCGCCGCCCAGTTCGGCCAGCAGCGCGAAGCTGACGGGATCGGGCTCCACGGTGCGGCGAGCCTGGCGCACGTTGGCGATGTGATCGATGTTCACGCCGAGGCTGGCCATGGCATCGGTGAGGGCTGTTGGCCGGATCCTATGGATGGCGCGGACCATGGGGTGGCACCCGCTCGCGCAACTGCCCGCCGCTCGCGGCTGCGGCCACCGGCCACCACTAGCTTGCAACTACAGGCCCAGACGCATCGGGGTGGACGCTCCAACAACGGTTCTGACCATGGCAACGGCCCCATCGCCGCAGGCGCGCCACACCCCGGCGGCGGAGCCCGCAGCGGCTCTGTCAGCCCGGGAGCGCAGCTTGTGCAACGGCATCAATCCCTGGTTGGCGCCGGTGGCGATGGTGCTCACCCAGGATGTGGCCCTGCGCGGGTTTTTCCGCGGTGGTGTTGCGGTGTTGGGTCGCGAACATCTGCTGCGGGAGGGCCCGCTGCTCCTGGCACCCACCCACCGCTCCCGCTGGGATGCGCTGATGCTGCCCTGCGCCGCCGGGCGCCGTGTCACCGGTCGCGACTGTCGCTTCATGGTGAGCAGCGATGAGATGGTGGGGCTGCAGGGATGGTTTTTGCATCGCCTGGGTTGTTTCCCGGTCAATCCGCGCAAGCCGGCGGCGGCATCGCTGCGCTTCGCGCTTGAGCTGCTGCAGGCTGGCCAGCAGCTGGTGGTGTTCCCTGAGGGGAGGATTCAGCAGGACGACGGCCCGCTGCGGCTGATGCCGGGGCTGCCACGGCTCGCGGCCCTGGCGGAAGGCCAGGGGGTGGCGGTGCCGGTGCTGCCGGTGGGCATCGCCTACAGCTCTGCCCGCCCCCGTTTCGGCGACCGTGCAGCCCTCTGTTTTGGGGCGCCGCTGCGCCTGCGTGGATCAGGCCGCGAGGCGGCCGTTGCCCTCAATGCTGAACTGACGGCCGGCTTGCAGGCGGTGGAGCGTCTGGCCCGTGCGGCGGTGGGGCGCCCCCTGCAGCGCCCGTAGAGTTTTTTCACCTCTGAAACCCTGCCGTGCGTCGGCCCCTTGCCGCCCTCAGCCTCGCCGCCCTGGCGCTGCTGGCCCCCGCCCTTCCCGCCGCTGTGCGGGCGCAGGAGGAGCCCCAGAAGGTGCTCGAATCGGGCAGTACCGGTCTGAACCTGACGGCGCTTCAGGCCAAGGTGGCTCAGGGTGATGCCGCCGCCAGCGCCGGCAAGCTGGCCCAGGCCAAGGCCGATTACGACCAGGCTCGCCTCGGTGCCCAGAACCTCACCCGCTTCTACCGCAACCTCAGCGGTTCCTTCCGCGGTCTCGATGCCCGTATTCCGCGTGAAATGGATGACAAAGGCCGTCAGGCTCTGGAGCTGCAGGCCAGCATCGATCTGCGTCTGGCGGCGGTGCTGCGCCGCATGAATCAGCCCGAGGTGGCCGTGCCCCTGCTGGTGGAGGTGATCCAGATCATGACCCCCGCCAGCCCCCTGGGCCAGAAGGCTTACCAGACGCTGGTGGAACTGGGTTTCGTCAGCACCCCCTATGCCGGCGCTGCGCCAGCGTCCGGTAGCTGAGGGCTGGCGTTGGGGGCCCTGCTGTCGTCAGCTTCTGAGGGCCGGCCCTTAGATTCCGGCCCAGCCACCGCTTTCGTGCTTCATGGTCCATCCCGACCAGGTGAGGGCTGCCATCAGCCAGGTCATCCCTGATGCCAGCGTCGCGGTGGAGGATCTCACCGGCGGTGGCGATCACCTGAAAGTGACGGTCGTGTCCAGCGCCTTTGCCGGCCTCAGCCGCGTCAAGCAACATCAGTTGGTGTATGGGGCCTTGCGCAGCGAACTGGCCAGCGAGGCCATCCATGCGCTGGCACTGCAGACCTCCACACCCGCCTGAGCGAGCTCCGATCTCCCCATCCCCCACGCCTACGCAGCCATGGATTCCGCCCTGCAAGCCCGTATCGAGGCCCTGGTGGCCAGCAGCCCGATCTTCGTGTTCATGAAGGGAAGCAAGCTGATGCCCCAATGCGGCTTCAGCAACAACGTGGTTCAGATTCTCAATGCGTTGGCTGTGCCCTTCGAAACCTTTGATGTGCTCTCCGACATGGAGATCCGCCAGGGCATCAAGGAGTTCTCCAACTGGCCCACGATCCCGCAGGTCTACTTGAATGGCGAATTCATCGGTGGTTCCGACATCCTGATCGAGCTTTACAACTCCGGGGAGCTGCGTGAGACCCTGGCCGTCGCCCTCGCCTGAGGCAACGGTCTGAGAAGGGCTGCGGCCGCTGCTCAGTTGCGGCCGCTTTCGTAAAGAGTGCTCATATCCCCACCGGGACCGATGAAGCTGGAGGGGTCGAGGATCCAGCGATCCACCAGCTCCTCAAGCCGGCGTTGGCTGATCGGATCGAGCACGGCCGTGCGCCGCAGGGCATGCAGGTAGCCATCGGCATAGAGGCGCAGTTCAGCTGGTCCGTGGTAGCGGCTGGCCAGGCTCTGGCAGGCGTCGCAGAGCGACTGGAAGTGGCGGATGGCGTCGGGATTCTGGAGGGCGGTCATGGCTGGACCGGAGGGGACAGATGGCAAGGCATCGCCTGATACCACGTTGGCCATGGAATTGCCGATAGCGTAGGGACAGGCAAGGAGAAGCGGGTGGAACCGTCCCCGGTTGGCGCTGAATCTGGCCTCAAGCGGGTGCTGGTGGTCGACCCCCACCCCACCCTCCGCACCGTTCTGGCCCAGCGGCTGCGGCAGGATGGCCACCTGGCGGCTGCCGTGGCCACTGCCGGCGAAGCCGTGGCCCTGTGCGACGACCTCACGCCGGATCTTCTGGTGGCCGCCGAGCTTCTGGAGGAAACCTCGGCCCTGCGGTTGGCGGCTCAGCTGCGCTGCCCGGTGATGGTGCTCACGGCCCGCACCGGCGCTGAGCCGGTGGTGTCGCTGCTGGATGCCGGCGCTGATGATGTGCTGCGCAAGCCATTCGGCCTGGAGGAACTGGCTGCCCGCTGCCGCTCACTGCTGCGCCGCAGCGGCAGCGGCCTGCAGGAGCGAGTTTGCGTCGGGCCGCTGGAGGTGCACCTGCTGCTGCGTCAGGTGACCCTTCGGGATCAGCCGGTGGAGCTCAGCCCACGCGAATTTGCTCTGCTGTGTGCTCTGCTGATGCCGCCGGGCCTGGTGCGCAGTCGCAGCGAACTGCTGCGGATGGCCTGGCCCCCCTTCAGCGGTGGACCCCGCTCAGTGGATACCCAGGTGCTCACCCTGCGCCGCAAACTCGAGCAGGCCGGCCTCGGTGAAGGCGGTGGCATTGAAACGGTGCGTCAGCAGGGCTACCGCTTCAGCCTCGATACGATCCCGGCCGAGTCCGGCGCCGGGGATGACGCACGGGCTCCGGCGCCCATCGGCCCTTGAAGCGCATCGGTTTCTCCATCGATCGATGCGGCGCAAGCCGCCTCGATCGATGACGTCAGGGTCAAGGATTCGGAAAGGTTCAATCCCTTGCTTGATACGGCCGCATGGTCGACCCTGATCAGCCGTTGACGCTCACGCCGAGGATCAGCCACAGGAACTCACCGGCCAGCATCAAGCCGCAGATCACGGCCAGGAGTTGGTAGGTCCAGGGAGGGCTGATCCGGCCGATGGAGCTGGTGTCGAGGCCTGTCTGTTGGCTGAAGCGGCTCAGAAATGCTTCGAAGGCTTGCACCCGCTGGGGGAGCAGATAGGCCGATCCGTTCTCCGTTCGCACATAGAACACACGGCCGCCCTGACTGGTGGCCACCGGTGTGAGAGCGGTGATCTTGGTCCACGGCAGCTGCCAACCGCGGCGCAGCAGCCAGGCACACCAGGCTGGATGGCCCACGCGGATGCCATCGCCATTGAGCTGCACCTGTTCGCTCACCAGGGCCAGGATCACCACCAGGCCGAGGGGCAGTGCGGCCCAAAGCCAGGGTTGGAGTCCGCTGGGAGCCAGCACAGGCAACGGGAGCACAAGGGCCAGATAGAGGCTGATCAGCGTCAAGCGGATCAGCGGAGCCATCGGGAAGGTTTCGCTGCTGCCTGCGGGCTGGTTGCCGGTCGTGCTCATCGATCCTCGGGCGAGCCGGGTAGGGGCTCCACCACGCTGGGGGGTGCATAGCGGCCAGCAAACACCTCCTGCTCGCGCCCTTTCCAGAATTCGCCCAGGCGCATCAGATCGGCGTGGGCTTCCTGCAGGCGGTCGACGAACTCCTGCGGTTCCATGTTGTCCTTCGCCTCCTTGAGCTTGGTGAGGCGCAGCAGCTGGAGCATCCAGGGTTTGCTCAGTTCGCCGCGCTGCTCCAGGTAGCGGGCCAGGTCGGCGGCGTTGGGGGAGGGGGCGCCGGAACTGGAGCCTGGTGTGCTGCTCATGTTCGGGACTTCCGCATCGGTCAGTCAGGCTATGCAGACCAAGCCGGTGGGCGTGGCCTCAATCCGGCAGAGCCCAGGGATTGAGCCCCAGGTCGGCGCCGATGCGGTGGGCGCAGGCGAAGCCGCTGAAGGCCACGGCATTGAGGCCCTGGCCGGGGAAGCACGAGTCGCCCACGCAGTAGAGGTTGCGCACGCCGGTGCGGTTGAACGGCATCGGCAGCAGGCCGGGCAGGCGCAGAGCTGGGATCGGGCCGTAACTGCCCCCCATGCGGCCGAGGAAGCGGCGGTGGCTGCGGGGAGTGCCCACCTCCCGGTGGTGGATGGCGCCGCTCAAGCCGGGCAGGATCGCTTCAAGGCGCTGGATCAGGCGGTCGGCGTCGGCCTGCTTCTTGGCTTTGTAGGCCGCCGGACTGAGATCCCTCCAGGCCGCCATATCGCTCGGGGTGAAGGTGTGCAGGATGTGCCGGCCGGCCGGCGCCAGGGAGGGATCGAGCAGGGTCGGCATCGAGACGAAGATCACCCCCTGCTCGGCCTCCATCTCGGCCCAGTCTTCGAGCAACAGATGGTGGCAGTGGAAGCCCTCCGGCACCACCGCCGCATCGATGCCCAGATGCAGCGACAGGAAGGAGGGGGAGGGCCGGTAGCGGCGGCGCCAGGTGCTCTCGGCCTTCGGGGTGTGGGCGGCATCCACCAGGGGCTGGCTCACGGCGCCCTCGCTGCCGGCTGGTCCAGCGAAGGTGTCCCAGCGGGTGGCGTTGCTCACCACGCGGCGGGCCCGGATGGATTCACCGTTGGCCAGCTTCACGCCCACCGCCTGGCCGTTCTCGATCAGCACCTCGGTGACGCGCGATTGATAGCGGATCGCACCGCCGTGGGCCTCCAGGCCCGCCACCAGCTTCTCGGCGATCACGCCGACACCGCCCTTGGGGTAGTTGATGCCGCCGGCATGGCGATCGGAGAACACCATGCCGGCGTTGATCATCGGCGTGCGATCGGCCGGCATCACGCTCCAGCAGAAGCACTCCATGTCGATGAACTTCAGCAGCTGTTCATCCTTGATGTGGGTGCGGGCCACATCGCCCACGTTGAATGGCAGCCAGCGGGCCAGCCCCAGGCAGGCCAGCGGTGCCTTGAAGAACACCTTGGCCAGGTAGGCCGGATCCTCCAGCGACAGCAGCGGCATCGCATCGAGGCAGCGAAACACCTGCCAGCAGGTGTCATAGAAGGCGCGGATGCCCTTGGCTTCATGGGGGAAGCGGGCGGTGAGGTCGGCGATGAAACGCTCGTAGTCGCGGTCAACAGCCACGTTCAGTCCGCCCGGCAGGTGGTACTCGAGCTGGGCGGGATCGGGGATGGTGGCGCAGCGCTGGCCTACATCGGCCAGGGCGCGGGTCAGCAGGTTGGTGTGGCCCCTCTCGCCGAATCCGAAGATCATCGAGGCGCCCACATCGAAGGTGTAGCCCTCGCGCCGGAAGCTGCCACCCGAGCCCCCCGGGATCAGGTAGCGCTCCAGCACCAGCGTTTTCGCACCTTTGGCTGCCAGTTGCGAGGCCGTCACCAGCCCGCCGATGCCGGAGCCGATCACGATCACGTCCCAGGCGCGGTCGGCGGTGGCGGGGCTGGTGGTCACCGGTGCGGTGTGCGGGTGCCGCGACCCTAGGAGCCAGCCGGAGCGCAGAAGGGGGCCAGATCGGCCAGGGCCCGGTCGCGGTAGGCGCCGTAGCGCTCCCGCTTGCCTTTGATGCGCTCCGGCAGCGCCGGCATCAGCCCGAAATTGGGGGGCATCGGCTGGAACCGCTCGCTGGGGGCGGTGGCGATGAAGTGGGTCAGGGCACCGATCATCGAGGTGGTGGGTAGCTGCAGCGGCTCCAGACCGCGGGCCAGTCGGGCGGCGTTGGTACCGGCCAGCCAGCCGCCGGCCACCGCTGCCGCATACCCCTCGGTGCCGGTGATCTGGCCCGCCGCCAGCAGCGTGGGGCGCTGACGGAACTGCAGGCTGGGATCGAGCAGCTGCGGCGCCTCCAGGAAGGTGTTGCGGTGCATCACGCCGAAGCGCACGAACTCGGCGTTCTCCAGGCCGGGAATCATCCGCAGCACGCGCTTCTGCTCGCCCCACTTGAGGTTGGTCTGGAAGCCCACCAGATTCCAGAGGTGGCCATCCTTGTCTTCCTGGCGCAGTTGCACCACGGCGTAGGCGCGGTTGGCACGGCGCACCTCGCGATCGTTCACATCGCCCCAGCGCGGATCCCAGAGGCCGATCGGTTTGAGCGGGCCGTAGCGCATCGTGTCTTCGCCGCGACGGGCGAGCTCTTCGATCGGCAGGCAGCCCTCGAAGAAGGTGGCGTTCTCCTTTTCGAAATCCTTGAGTTCGGCCTGCTCGGCCGCCAGCAGCGCCTCGCGGAAGGCGAGGAACTGCTGCTTGTCCATCGGGCAGTTGATGTAGTCGGCGTCGCCCTTGTCGTAGCGGGAGGCTCTGAAGGCAATCGAGAGATCGATGCTTTCGCCCTCCACGATCGGGCTGGCCGCATCGAAGAAGTGGCAGTCGGCGCGGCCGGTGAAGGCCCGCAGCTCATTCGCCAGCGATTCACTGGTGAGCGGGCCGGTGGCCAGCACGGTGACCTGCTCTGGCCCAGGCAGTTCGGTCTGCTCGCGGCGCTCCACCGTCACCAACGGGTGGCGTTCCAGGGCGGCGGTGAGGGCGGCGCTGTAGCGGCCCCGATCCACCGCCAGGGCACCACCGGCCGGCACGGCATGCTGATCAGCGGTGCGGATCACCAGTGAACCGAGGCGGCGCAGTTCCTCCTGCAACAGCCCGGCGGCGCGGTCGCTGCTCAGCGCTCCGAAGCTGTTGCTGCAAACCAGCTCGGCGAATTCACTGCTGTGGTGGGCTGGGGAGCGGTGCACCGGGCGCATCTCCACCAGCCGCACTGGCACGCCGGCCGCGGCGATCTGCCAGGCCGCTTCGGTGCCCGCCAGGCCGGCGCCGATCACGAGCACCGGCTCGCCGCTGGCGCTGGTGCGGCTGGCAGCGGTTGGGCCTGGGGATGCTGCGCTGGGCTCTGACACGCGAAATCGGCTCCGCCTGAAGGGGGCAGGCTAGGAGCCGATCCGGTGGGACCCGTCGCGACGATCGGGTCGGTGCTGCAGGGGCAGGATCAGCCGTTGGCGCGCTTGAGCATCAGCTGCAACTGGCCAACGGCGGCGCGGCCGATGTTGAACGCAGCCCAGCCCGCAGCCAGGAGGATCGGGGTCAACACGAGCAGCAGCCGGGCGTCCATGGCAGGGAAACGAGCGTCGCCGGATCCTACGGAGGAACCGCCTGAGGCGGCGCCTGCCGCCGCTGGTTGATCGAAATCGCAGCAATTCGGGCGGGCTGCCGGGCTGCCATCCGCTGGGTTGCACTCAGTTGGGTTGCCGCTGCTTGGACTGCACCCCGCTGGCTCTCGGATGGCTGGGCTGGAAGCCGGGGTCGTCGGAGCGGCCGGCATGGGCCATGGCCAGCTGGCGATAACGCCGCGCATGCTCGCGCTGTTCGGCGGCGGCCTCCTCGCTCAGTTCGCGCTTCACCTGGGCGGGTGCCCCCATCACCACCGCTCGCGGCGGCACATCGCGGGTCACCACGGCGCCGGCGGCCACCAGAGCGCCCTCGCCCACGGTGACACCGTTGAGCACCACCGCGCCGATGCCGATCAGGCAGCCGTCCTTCAGCGTGGCGCCATGCACCACGGCCCGATGGCCGATGGTCACATCGCAGCCGATCATCACAGGCTGATCCGGATCGCCATGCAGCACGGCACCGTCCTGCACGTTGCTGCCGGCGCCGATCACGATCGGGCAGACATCGCCACGGGCCACGGCCGTGGGCCAGAGGCTGGCGCCGGCCGCCAGGCGTACATCGCCGATCAGCACGGCCGAGTCGGCCACCCAGGCATCGGCATGCACCGTGGGTTCAGGCCAGGGGTAGGCGCTCATGGCGGGCGATGGCGGCTGGGTGTGACGGTTCTGTGCCGGTGTCATTGTCCGGCCCGCTGGCGTCTCAGTTGGAGCCGGGGACCTCCGGGTGATACGTTCAACAGGTGCCCGCAAGGGCAACCCCCGAAACCTGGCTGTCTGAGCTGGGAGCAGGGCGGGTCGTTAGCTCAGCGGTAGAGCACTCGGCTTTTAACCGATTGGTCCTGAGTTCGAATCTCAGACGACCCATTTTGAGTCTTTCCTTGCCCAGGCTGGTTTTCGCCAGTTGCCGCAAGCGATTAACGGTCTTCCCGGGCTTCGTGCCTAAGCCGGTCTGAGATCGAGAAAGGCTTGCAAATGGCCTAATTGCGCCAAATGTTTGGGGGTTTCCCCCAAACATCCCCAAACAGCACGTTGTCCTACGGGGCAGCGGGCACCCGATCGGCTCGTGGCTGGGAACTCTCCCTGAAACCCTTGAGCCATGGCACCTGCCAACAGCGCCCTGAGCCGCGCTAACGCTGTCCTACGCGCCAATCAGCTGCGGTTCCGGCTGCGATCCGGTCACAACAGCCGTTGGGTCAGCGTCTACGAGAACCTTCCCGGCAGACGGGTGGTCGAACGTGCGGTGCGTGGATGCTCCGCGCAGGATGACCCGGCCATCGAGGACCTGTGCTTCCGCCTGGTCAGCCAGTCGAGGGAGAGGCCGAACATCAGCCTTGATGAGCTTCTGCTCTCGCTGCAGGACCAGCCAGGCGATCAGGCGGCTGCCAGACAGGCGCCCTGCTGGCCCCAGATCTGCGACGCGGTCGTGGCGTTCCAGCGCCGTCAGGGTGTGAACATGAACCTGGTTGGTCCGTTCAAAGGGCAGGGGTACTTCCGTCTTCTCCCCGCTGGACGACCTGCCAGCCAGGCCGATGTGCGTCGCTTTGCGCTGCACAGTGGCGAAAGCCTGAGGGCGCATCTGCTTGATGCTTCTGAGCCTCTAGTACCCGTTGCGACCCACCGCCAAGGCTTCCGACAGAAGCGGGAGGTGGTGTCGCTGCTGCGCCGTGCGGGCTACGGGGCGATTGCGCCGGAGTCCCTGAGCCTGGAGCTCAAAGGGATGGTGAACCACAAGAAGGTGGCATTGCTGTCGGCCGTCGAATCGCGGCGGCGCATCCCGAGCACCGAGGCGATCCAGGACTGGCTGGATGTGGTGATCGGGGAGGACCCGCTCTGGGGCTGGGTGTTCGCGATGGTGGCGACCTATGGCCTGCGGCCTCACGAGGTCTGGCACATTGAGGGGTTACCCGATGAGAACGGGCTGGTCACGATCGGCGTCGCGGCACGCCACATCAAGGTCACCAAAACCGGATTCCGCGCCGCGGTGCCGCTGCCAGCGGCGTGGGTGGAGCGCTACCGCCTAGGCGGGGCGAATGGTGAGCAGCGGCTGGAGGAACTCCGCCGCCGCTATGTGCCCAAGTTCGTGAATGAGGAGGGGGAACCGTTCGACGCGGAGCGCGACCTGGTGAAACGCTGCGACAATAACGAGCGTCTCGGTGCGGTGTGCTGCCACAAGCTGCGCAGCTCGGATGCCAAGGCGGAGTTCGAGCTGCGCAACAAGCTCTATGCCTGGGTGGAAACGGCACCGGCTCAGGGCAAGCGCAAGGCGCAGCGGCGCAAGGAGCGTTGCGTGCCCTACGACCTGCGGCACGCTTATGCAATCCGCGCGCGGGAGACGACGACCTGGAACTACGACGATGTGGCGTCGGTGATGGGCCACAGCCCGGAGGTGCACCGGCGCACGTATCTAAGTGAGATCAGTGGGGAGCAAACGAAAGCGTCGGTGGTGCGGCGGCTGTTGCTCATCGAGCCCCCGGCCGCCGTCGGTTGAGCTGCAGCGCGCAGC
>JBEBCC010000094.1:0-10564 GCA_041158125.1 Cyanobacteriota bacterium | reverse complement strand
GGCTCTCAGTTCATCGCGGCTCGCGCCGCCTGCCGAACCTACAGCATCGGCTCTCGCCTCGCTTCGGTTCCTGCGCTCTCGCCTCTCGGCTCCCGCGCAGTCCAACACCTTAACACCACCTACCCCGCTTCCGTCAACCCCCGGCCACCAGCGCATCCGCCCAGGGCTGAAAGGTGACCAGGGTGGTCTGATCGCAGGCAGCAAGAACGGGAAAATCCGCCTGGGCCAGATCCTGGCCAGGCTGCAGCAGAGCCGGATCGCGCCGCAACCAGCGGATCGGACAGCCCAGTTCCTCCAGGACCAGCCACGCGGCCGCCAGATCCCAGATCTTGGGCGTGGCCTCCAGAGCTGAGATGGTCTGGCCCATGGCCACACTGACCAGGTTCAGGCTGGCGACGCCGAGCAAGCGGATCTTGCCGGGAAACCGCTGCTGGGGCAATTTCTGCAGCACACCGATCGACCGGCTGCAGAGCGAGGCGCAGCCGGCCACCTGACTGCGGGCGGATGGTGGACTCAGGCGCTTGCCGTTGCGCCAGGCACCACCACCACGAATCGCAACGATCCGCTGACGCAGCGGCGGCACGTCCAGAACCGCCAACACCGGCACGCCCGCCTCAAAGCGGGCCAGGGAAATCGCCCAGTAGGGAATGCCAGCCGCGAAGTTTGTGGTGCCATCAAGGGGATCCACCACCCAGTAGGCCGCCGTACCAGGAACGCACTGACTGCCTTCCTCGCTGAGAACACCCTCCCCTGGGTAAAGCCGGGACAGCCCCGCCACCAGTGCCGCATCGCTCCAGCGATCACAGGCGGTGATCAGGCTTCCATCGGCCTTGGCTTCGGAATCGAGCTGGCCGAAATCCTGGCGCTGACGCTCAGCCACCTGATCGAGCAGCGAGCCCAGGGCCTCCAGGCCATCAGGCATCAGGGAAGCGGTGCGTGTCATCCGAGCTCCGTGGCAAGAACACGATCGAGAGTGCGGCCAGTGTCCTCACGGAACTGACGCAGGTTGAGCTGGGCCAACAGCAACAGCGCCAGAGCGGCAATGGCAGCCTCAACAAGAAACACCGCCGCAAAATGGACGTAAGGGCGTGCCGAGGGCGTCCACAGACGGGCGAGATCAAGAAGACCCCCTCCGAGCAGCTTGCCCAGTGCCCGTGAAAGCGCCTGGGCCAGACCCCACACCCCGACGAATGTTCCGGCAGCTTGCGGCAGGGTGAGATCCAGCATCAGGACCAGCGTGCTGTTAGTGGCAATTCCGGAGGCCAGACCAAAGCCGAACAACACCAGGCACAACAGATCGGTGCGCCCAGTGCTGCCGACCAGGATCAACAGAAGCAGGCCAACCAGAATCAACCGGCAGCCCAAGCGGGCACAGGCGAACTTGCCTAGCTGTGGCACCAACCAGAAGCCCGCCAACATCAGGCCGGCGAGGGTGCCGCCCCCCCAGAAGGCACTGAGCGAGGCAGTGGCAGCGATCGGCATTGCGAACACTTCAGCGCCATAGCTCTCCAGGATCGGATCCTGCAGAAACAGCGCCAGGGTGAAGGCCAACAGAAAGGAGAAGAACACCAGCACCTGACGGCTGGAGGTGATCAAGCTCCAGGCCTGCCGCAACGTGATGGAATCGTCACGCAGAGGGGGCCGTGCACCTGAGACTCGGCCAACGGCAGGGACCCTGGCAGTCGCCGGCGGCTCAATGCCCCATGTTGCCAAGAGGGTCAGGAACAGCACAACCAGGGAAACGCGACCCATGAAGCCGAGCAAGGCCGGCTGCAGTACTGCAGGATCGCTGATGCCATCGAGGCTGCGCAGACTGACAGCTGTGGCGATCGCCCCCACGACAATGCCAACGGTCAACAGACACCAGATCAGACCGACGGCCCGCGGACGCTCCCGCTCCTCGGTGAGATCGATCACCAAGGCCAGGTAAGGGGTGGTTGCCAGGGAAACGGCCAGGCCATAAAGGGCAAACAGACCGCAGAGAGCCGCGATGCCCGAGCCGATTGGCCAGGCTCGACCGGTATTGAACGCGGCATCGAGCTGAAAAATCAGCGGAATCGACAGCACCGCCAGTCCCGTGAACAGGGCCGCTCCGAGCCAGATGTAGGGAGTGCGATGGCGACCGACCAGGGGGTGAGCGTCGGAGATCTGGCCGAACAGGATGCGCGAGGGGGCCATGAACTGCTCAAAGGCCAGGGCACCACCGACCAGCAAGCCAGGAAACCCCAGCTCGCTGAGCATCACCCGATTGAGCAGGCCGGCAAAGATGACAGCAAGACACCCCAGACACCCCTGGAACAGGCCCAGGCGCAGCAGGCGGGGGAGAGGGAGGAGCGTCAGCTGCGAGCACTCAGCTGATCAAGAACGTTAGGACGCCTTGGGCAGCGGGGTGGCATTGGCCTGGCAAGCCGGTTGCAGTGGTTCAGGCGGAACCGGTACATCCACCTCAGCCTTCGGTTTACCCGCCGGCAGATTGGCGGCGGGGCAGAGAGCCACCTGGTCAAGGCCGGTGCGGCGACGGAGCTCAGCCAGATTCGTGTTGTACAGCGCCAGTGCTTCGGCATAGCGCACCTCTGCCTGGGTGAGGTCGCGCTGGCTGTCGACGACCTCGCGCTGCGTGCTGACGCCGGCCTGGAAGCGCAGACGCGACAGACGCAGCGCTTCACGGGAGGAAATCACCTCACGGGATGTGGTCTGGATGTTTCGGTTGGCACGACCAAGGCTATAAAAACTCTGCTCAACCTCAAAACGAAGCTTGTCGCGGGTTTCAGCGAAGCGGAAGCCATTCTCCTCAGCCCGCTGCTTGGCTTGGCGGTATTGAGCACGGGCGGCGCCACCATCAAAAATGTTCCAGCGAACGTTCAAACCAAAGCTATTCTCCAGCGCCCAACCGCTGTTACCAGGCAGATCGACGATCACCTGCTCGTTTCCTTGGTAGCGAAAGCCCGTGAGCGAAGCAAACAGGCTCACAAATGGCTGCACAGAACCCAGGGCAGCATTGGCCTGACTGTTGGAAGCAGAGATATCGAGAATGGCATTATCGAGTTCCTCGCGGAAGGCAAAGGCCGCCACAATACTCTCCTGCAACGAGGGCATCCAGATGCCCAAAGGACGCAGCGGCTCCTTGGCTGTTGGCGTAACGGTCTGCGGAAGATCCAGAATTCTGGCGAGATTGCGACGCGCCAACGACTGATCATTGAGCGCATTGGTGAGCAGCTGCTGATCGCGAGCCAGCTGGGTTTCAGCCTGGAGCACCTCCAGCAGGGTGGCAACACCAGCCTGGTTGCGGGCCTTGGCATCACGCAAGCTCACCAGAGAAGCGCGAACCGATTCCTGACCGATGCGAACACGATCATCACTGAGTTGCAGTTCGAAATAGGCTTGGGCCGCTTGCAGCCGCAGTTCACGCAGGGAAATCAGATACTGATTTTTGGCCTTCTCAAATTGATCACGCGCTGCACTGACCTGAGGCACACGCTGAGGATTGATCAGATCCCATTCAGCCGTGAGCACCGTGGCCATTTCCCAGCGGTTGGTATTGGTGTATTGCGGAACTCCAGCCTGGGTGCCCGTGAACGGATTCGACTGAGCAGCCGTACTGCGCTGATCACCATTGGTGTAAGCGGGGAAACCGTTGGCACTCAGATCCAGCGTCGGATACCAGGCCGCCAACTGGGCCCGCAGATTGGACTGGGCCTGGTCCACCTGGGTGGCAATCGCCTTGAGGCTCGGATTATTGACCTCCGCCAGGTTTTCAACATCCTTGAGCGAGAGGGGCCGCAGCGACTGGATGCGGACCTGTTCGGTCTTGGTGGGCAGCCCGAGAGTGGCGGGAGCGGCCAGACGCTGCAGGCTGGGATCCAGCTTGATGGCCGCTGGCGGCAGCACCTCGGGGTTGGATCTGGGGCGAGGACCGAGCACCGCGGGCGCCAGCGGTAACGGCTGGGCCGGCGGATCGATCAGGGAGGGGTCTGCAGAGGCAGACGCGGGAGCGACCTGGGCAGACGCTGGCGCGGGAGCGCCGAACGCCGCCAGCGGGCTGATGGACAGCAGACCGACACCAGCAGCGGCGCAACAAGCGCTGAGAGAACGTGCCACTGATTGCTCTGCCCATAGAAAAAGATCCGACCGAGCTTAGGGAGCGGAGTCAAGACGACCGAGGCAAGCGGCCACGATGTCATCCGCCCCCTGCACCAGCCGGATCGGCACGGGCAACTGCGCCGCAACCGCCTCCAGCCGCTGATCGTCGAGAAACACCGGCTCACCCTGCCGCAGCATCACCGCAGGCAGCAGCAGTTCCGCCCCCAGATCACGGCCGTTCAGCCCCGTCAGCAGATCCGAACCGGTGAGCAGTCCAGTGACGACCTGCTCCTGCCCCCAGTAAGGACTGGGGAGCCCGTGCAGCAACACCTCCAGGCCCTGCACGGCATTGAGGCGGTCCACAGCCGGCTGCAGGGCTCCAGCCACCAGCTGACCGACCACCCAGCTCACCCGCCGCGGCTCGGCCAGCGACGCCGGCAAAGCGGCCGTGGCCGCATCCATGGCCTCCAGGAACGCGCGGATGCTGCCGACACCATTGCCCTCCTGCGGCAGATCCTCATAGACCCGCCGCGGCGGCAGCGGCTGGCCCGCCATCAGGTACCACTCATCAGACAGCCAGGCGAAACGGCTGTCCAGCTGCGCCTGAAAGCGAGCCTGCAGCGGCTCCACCAGGGCGATCACGCGGCGAGCACAGTCTGGATCCACCGGGGCCAGACCATCCCCTTCAGGCCGATAGCGGGTCAGCCCCACCGGCACAACCGCCACGGACAGCACCGCCGGCCAGTCGCCGCCAGCGAAGCGAGCCAGATCGGCCAAGGTGCGCTCCAGCGCCTGTCCATCGTTGAGGCCGGGGCAGACCACCACCTGGGCATGGATCTGCAGACGCCGCTCCTGAAACCAGGCGAGCTGCTCCAGGATCAGGCCCGCCCGCGGGTTGACGAGCAGACGACTGCGCAGCTCCGGCTCCGTGGCATGCACCGAGACAAACAACGGCGAAAGGCGCTGCTCCTCGATTCGTTGCCAATCGGCGGCGGTGAGGTTGGTGAGCGTGAGATAGGAGCCGTAGAGAAAACTCAGTCTGTAGTCGTCGTCCTTGAGGTAGAGGCTGCGGCGATGGCCCGGCGGCTGCTGATCGATGAAGCAGAACGGGCAATGGTTGTTGCACTGACGCAGCCCATCGAACAGGGCTTCGCTGAAACCGAGGCCCAGTCCGTCGTCGGCGTCCTTCTCCAGCTCGACCACGTGAACCGTGCCATCGGGATCCTGCACCTCGAGGCTGAGCTCCTCCTCGCCACTGAGCATCTGAAAATCGATCAGATCCCGCGGCCGGATGCCGTTGATGCTCAGCAGACGGTCGCCTGGCTGAATGCCAAGCTCATCACCGATCGAGCCCGGCTCCACCGAGGTGACCAGCGCCGGCTGGGGCAGCCGCGCCTCTGGATCACGATCGGCCAGCGATACGCCGGCAGATGGTTCGTTCCACACGGCCGCTGCACAAACGCAAGGGATGACCTCAGTTTGCGATCGTGACGGCCCGACCGACACTCAGCAGGGCCAGACCGAACAGCAGGCGGTAGCCCACAAACCACCAGGTGCTGTGGTTCTGGAGAAAGCGCAGCAGCCAGGCGATCGCCAGCCACGACACCAGCATGGCGCTGATCACACCCACCACCAGCGGAAGCACACCGCCCGCCACGGACTGATGCAGCGCCTGCTTCAGCTCCACCAGGCCGGCCAAGGTGATGGCGGGAATACCCAACAGGAAGGAGAAGCGGGCCGCATCGGCACGGCGCCAGCCATCCAGGAGGGATGCCGTGAGGGTGCTCCCGGATCGCGACACACCGGGAATCAAGGCCAGGGCCTGAGCCAGGCCCACCAGCAGACCATCGCGCAGGCGCACATCGGTGATCTGGCGACGGCGACGGCCCAGCTGCTCCGACAGCGCCAGCAGCAATGCCATCACGATCGAGACCAGACCGATCGATGGAAGACTGCGCAGCGGGGAATTGTCGAAATCAGGGACCAGACCCTTGATCGCCAGACCGGCGACCACGATCGGCAGCGTGCCCACGGCGATCGCCAGCCCCAACCGCGCCTCTGGAGCCTGCCAGCTGCCCTTGCGGACCGCCTGGAGGGTCGCCGCCGCCACCTGCTGGAGATCGCGCCTGAAGAAGCCGAGCACGGCCACGATGCTGCCCAGCTGAATCACGGCGGTGACCGCCACCCCTGGATCTCCCCAGCCAAGCAGGACCGGAATCACCTTCAGGTGAGCAGTGCTGCTGATCGGTAGGAATTCGGTGAGGCCCTGAACCACCCCGAGCACGCAGTAGTGCCAGCAGGCCTCAAGCAGGCCAAGAGGTTCGGCGGGGGCCGGGACGGCCATGGCGCGAAGGCGTGGTGGCTCGACCCTATGGCGGCAGCGGCGCCCTGACCAGCGCAGCCCGCCCCGACGGCTCCCTTAAGGTTGAACACCTTTCTTCACAAGCGGGTGATCGGCGTACCGCCCAGCCTGACGACCCCACCGGCCCTGGGCGGTGCCCTCGCCAATCGCAGCCGGCCCATGGCAGCGATGCCGGGGCTGGGCGCAACGGAGCGGAGCTGGCTACTGCCTCTGATCGCGGCCGTGCTGGTGGCCATGCCCGTCTTCCTGCAGGCCCCCTGGGTGCGCCTGGCGCCCTTCAGCGCCGCCCTGTTCACCTTGCCGCTGGTTCTGACAGCCCTGGTGCTGGAAGCACGACCCGCCGCCCGCCTCCGCGATGCCGGCGCCCTGCTGGTGGGCTTCAGCGGCAGCTGGCTGGGGGGCTGCCTGTTCTGGGGCTGGTGCCGGCTGCACCCCCTCTGGCATCTGCCGATCGAAGGCTTCGCACTGCCCCTTGCCCTGGCCGGATTGAACGGCCGCTGGCGGCTGGCGGCCAGCTTCTATCTCGCTTCGCTGCTGGGCACGGCCTGCACCGATGCGGTGATGGCCGTGACCGGCGTGATGGGCAGCTGGACGACCGTGCTCCAGGCCCCGCTTGACCAGGCTCCCTTTCTGCTGCAGCAGGCGGCCCAAGGGGTGCTGCAGCCCGTGCCCTTGCTGGTGACGAGCCTCACCGGGGCCGGTCTGAGCCTGCTGTGCCGCCGCTGCTGGCAGCATCAGGATCCGGCCTGGCGCCTGGCAGCATCAGCCGTGGCCACCACATTGGCCGTGGACGGTCTGTTCCTGGCGGCCGCCCTCTGGGCACCGCGCCTGAGCGGCCTGATCTGAAGAACTGCAAAAGCCTCGGGGTTAGGCCAGGGGGATGCGGCGGCTCACCTGTAGGTTTGCGGGGCTGGCTGATGGTCAGCGTCCCGGTTCTTGCCGGTAGTTCTTCCCGTTCAGACGGAGTGTTCGATGAAACGGCTGGTTTCGTGGCTCATGAGTGGAGTGCTGCTGGCCGGCCTGCTGCTCGGCCTGATGGTTGCCCCCGCTGCGCAGGCCGCTGAGCTGCGCAACGTCGCCGACGCCAAGATCGCCGAACGCGGCGACAAGATTGACCTCAACAATTGCTCGGTGCGCCGTTTTCAGTCGTTCCCGGGCATGTATCCCACCCTCGCCGGCAAGATCGTGCTGGGTGGCCCGTACAGCAGCGTCGACGACCTGCTCAACCTGGACCTGACCGACCGCCAGAAGGAACTGGTGGAGAAGTACAAGGACAACTTCACGGTGACCCCGCCCTCGATCGCCCTCAACGAAGGATTTGATCGCATCAACGACGGACAATACCGCTGATCCCGGTTCGCTTGCGCCTGACCGCAGCGATCCACCCCGTTCTCGGGTCGCACTCAGCAGCGACCTAGATTCCCGCCGCTGGTGAGGGGCATCACCCCTCCGGCGGCTTTTTTGTTCGGCGCCTCCCTCTCCGCCACGATGCCCGACCTGCCCTGCCACTGGGATGTGATCGTTGTCGGGGGCGGAGCGGCGGGGCTGATGGCGGCCGTGGAGCTGCCGGCAGGCCTACGGGTGCTGCTGCTGAGCAAGGAGCGGGCGCCGCGCTCAGCCAGTCGCTGGGCTCAGGGTGGTATCGCCGCCGTGACGCGCCCTGAAGACAGCCTTGCAGCCCACATGGAGGACACCCTCCAGGCCGGTGGAGGCCTCTGCGAGCCCGAGGCGGTGCGCCTGTTGGTAAGCGAAGCGCCCGCCTGCGTGCAGCGGCTGCTGGAGCTGGGCATGGACTTTGACCGCAACGGGGCCAACCTCAGCACCACCCTGGAGGCCGCCCACAGCCACCGGCGGGTGCTGCATGCCCAGGACCGCACCGGCGGTGCCCTTGTGGACGCGCTTGAGCAACGGGTGGCTGAGCGGGCTGATGTCGTGCGCCGGGACGGAGTGCTGGCGCTGCAGCTGCTGGTGGAGGACGGCCGCTGCTGCGGCCTGCAGGTGCTCGATGGCCGGCAGCTGCGCTGGCTGCGAGCCCGGGCGGTGGTGCTGGCCACCGGGGGCGCCGGCCATCTGTTCGCCAACACCACCAATCCGGCTCAGGCCAGCGGCGACGGCATCGCCATGGCCTGGCGCGCCGGCGCCGTGATCCGTGATCTTGAGTTCGTGCAGTTTCACCCCACGGCGCTGATGCTGCCCGGGGCACCGCACTTCCTGATCTCAGAGGCCGTACGCGGCGAGGGCGCGCGGCTGGTGGACGGCAGCGGCGCGAGCCCGGTGGCCCACCTGCCCGGCGGCGACCTGGCGGCAAGGGATGCCGTCAGCCGCGCCCTGGTGCAATGCATGCGTGAACGGCAGCTGGCTCACCTCTGGTTGGATCTGCGACCGGTGGGCAGCGCCAGGTTGGAGCGTCAGTTTCCGACGATCCTGGGCCGCTGCCGGGAACTGGGATTGGAACCGACGGCGGCAGCGATTCCTGTGGCACCCGCCGCCCATTACTGGATGGGCGGCATCCGCACCGATGCCCAGGCGGCCACAACGCTGCCCGGGCTCTACGCAATCGGCGAGGTGGCCAGCAGCGGCGTGCATGGCGCCAACCGCCTGGCCAGCAACTCCCTGATGGAATGCCTGGTGTTCGCGCGTCAGCTGCGCCAGCTGGAGCTGACGGCACCGACAGCGGCACATACCGACACGGCCCAGCGGCCGCAGGAGACC
The DNA here is from genome assembly GCA_041158125.1 of Cyanobacteriota bacterium. Classification (GTDB taxonomy): domain Bacteria; phylum Cyanobacteriota; class Cyanobacteriia; order PCC-6307; family Cyanobiaceae; genus Vulcanococcus. Next base: position 1,410 of record JBEBCC010000094.1, on the reverse strand, counting down.
TGGCCCGATCGGAGCCGGGACTGTCCGACCCCCGCCAGCCTGCAGGAACAACGCCAACGGCTGCGGCGGCTGTGCTGGCAGGTGGCCGGGGTGGAACGTCAGCCCGGCCCGCTGCGGCAGGCGTTGGTGGAGGTGCGGCGCCAGGCCGGCGAGCTGGCGGCAACGGCACCGCTGCGGCAGGCAGCGGCGCAGGCCGCTGATGCGCCAGCCGAACTGGCCGGTGCGGGGGCGCTGTGGCTGCGCCAGGCCCACGACCTGCAGCAGCGGCTGCTGGTGGCCGATCTGTTGCTGGAGGCTGCGCTGTTCCGCCAGGAAAGCCGTGGCGGCCATTTCCGCCTGGATGCACCGGCCGTGCAACCGTTCTGGCGCTGCCACAGCCTGCAGAAGCGGGGTCGGCGTGTCCGCACCGAGCCCGTGGGTGGCTGAACGTGAGAACGATCAGGACAAACAATCTGAAGCGAAGATCAGGGCCGCACTTCAGAAATCGATCGGTCCCCGGTAGCCACTGAGGTCGGCGAGGCGGGGCAGCTGCTTGACGCCCGAATCCAGCTTGCCGTTGATTTCCCAGGTGGGATAGCCGTCGATCTTCTTCTGGTCACAGAGCGCCTTCTGGCTGTTGCGGCCATCAGGGGCGCACTCAATCACCGTGAGCCTGGCGCTGGCCTCGCGACCGAAGAGTTCCTTCTGCTCATGGCAATGGGGGCACCAGTAAGCGGTGTACAACCGAGCTCCTGCGGCCGTGAGATGGTCAGCGAGAGCGATCTTGGCCGGACTGCTGACCGCCTGCACCGGCGGCGCCACGCCCTGGCCACCCAGCGCCGCTGGCCGCCCCACTGAAGCCGCCCATCCCAGGCCGAGAACACCCACCAGCAGAGCGGTGAGCACGCCGAAGAACACCAGCTGGCCGCGATCGTCGGTGTCGAGGCCGATCAGGCTGAACACCAGCAGGCCGAGGCTCAGGCCGGCCGAGAGGATGCAGAACGGGCAGCAATCGCGGATGCCGAACAGCATCACTCCCAGCAACACGGCACTGAAAACCGTCATGGCCAGGCTGATCAGCACCAGGCCCAGGGAGCTGAGCTTGGCCAGGCCCAGGCGAGCATCGCCGCGGAACACCAGCGGCGCCAGCGCCATCACCAGCGCAGCCCCGTAGGCCAGCAGGCCGAACAGCGACAACGGCTGGCCGAACAGGCTGCCCCAGGCACTGGCCAGCACCTTCTCGCAGCCGTTACAGCCGAACAACCCCTGACTGCTGCAGCTGAGGTTGCCGATCAGGCCCCACTTGCTGAGGGTGATCGAACCGGTATCGATCACGCCGATGGTGGACAGCACCGCCATCACCACCCGCACCCAGCGGCGCCCTTGATCAGGGCGCCGGCGCTGACCGGCGAGGCGCTCACTGAGACGGGA
>JBEBCC010000093.1:0-2804 GCA_041158125.1 Cyanobacteriota bacterium | reverse complement strand
TGTCAGGCGACAGCGAAAACTGGGCCAGAGGCGACACGAAAACTGCGCCACCCGACGGCCCTTTCCTCCGGCAGCGATGCCCGTCTGATCACAGCTGATCAGACGGGGTTGGCGGATTTACTCAGCGCCCATACAGCAGGCCCGATGGCCTGTCTGGAGGGCGTGATGCAGACGCCGGAGGAGGTGGCGCTGATGCGTCAGCTGTTGACCCGTGGCTGGAGTCAACGGCGGATTGCGAGGGAACTCGGCATCTCACGCCACACCGTCAGCCGCTATGCAGCCCTGGGACAGTGGCAGCCCTACGACAGTTCCAGCCGCAGCAGTCAGCTGGACGAACACCGCCAGTGGTTGCAGGAGCAGTTCGAGCAGCATCACGGCAACGCCGAGGTGGTCCGCCAGGAACTGCTCAAGCAAAAGGGCATCCGGCTCAGTCTCCGGACTGTGGAGCGTGCGGTGCAGAGCTGGCGGGAAGCGTTGCGCCAGAGCCATCAGGCCACCGTTCGCTACGAAACGCGGCCAGGTCAGCAACTACAGGCCGACTTTGGCGAGTTGTGGGTGCCGATTGGCGGTGTGAGAACCAAGGTTCACCTCTGTGTTCTCACCCTCGGTTACTCCCGCCGGCAGCTGATCCGCGTGTTTCGTCACCAGCGCCAGCGCCATTGGCTCCAGGCCCTCGAGGAGGCCTTCCGCGTCTGGGACGGGGTTCCTGAGCAAGTGCTGGTGGATAACGCCAAGGCGCTGGTCACGCTCAACAACCCCAGAACCGGTGAATTGGTGATCAATCCCACCTTTGCCGCCTTTTCTCGCCACTGGGGATTCACACCCAAGGCCTGCTGGCCCAGCCGGCCACAGACGAAAGGAAAGGACGAGCGTGGGGTGCGCTACGTCAAAAGCAGCGGCATCGCTGGGCATCGCTTTGACAGCTGGGCTCAGATGGAGAGCCATCTGGAGTGGTGGAACCGCGAGATCGCCGATCAGCGCATTCACGGCACCACGGGTGAGCCACCACTGCTGCGCTTTACGCGGGATGAGGCCAGTGCGCTGATGCCCCTGCAGGGCAAGCCGTCTTATCTGGCGGAGCAGGAATTCAGCCGGCGTGTCGCCAAGGACTGCTGCATCCAGGTGGAGGGCAACTGGTACAGCGTGCCGGCGGCCCTGGTGCGACAGAACGTCACGGTGCAGATCCGCAACCAGCAGGTGGTGATCCGCCAGGGAGGCCGGATCGTGGCGCGCCATACCCGTCAGGCGGCCAACCAACGCTCCCGCCAGGTGATCGCTGGCCATTGGGCTGGCCTGGTGCCGCAGCGGGTGATCGAGGCCACGCAGGCCCGACACGCTGGCGGTGCTGCCGTGATCCCATTGGATGCCATCCGGCGCTCCGCGCTGGCCAGACCGCTGAGCGACTACGCGGCTGTGGTGGCGGAGGTGGGCTGATGGCAGGCCGCAAGCAACCGCAAACCACCGCAGCGGCAACGGGGGCGATCACCTCCTCACAACCCCAGGTTGCGGCCGGTGACGCCAACGACATCGCTCGGATGGTGGAGGACCTCGACGCCATGCTCAGCCGCCTGCGGCTGGGCGCCATCCGCGATCAACTCGATGGACTGCTTGAGGAAGCAGCGCAGCGCAACTGGAACCTGCGCGAGGCCCTGGCCTGGCTGTGTGCCGCCGAGGTGGCCAGCAAGGAACAGCGCCGACTGGCGATGGCGATGACCATCGCCCATTTCCCCTGTGTGCGAACGCTGGAGGGATTCGAATTTGAGGCGCAGCCCTCGATCGATCCCGGCAAGATTCGCGATCTGGCCACCTGCCGTTGGGTGGCCAATGGCGACAACGTGGTGCTGCTCGGACCGCCGGGTGTGGGCAAGACCCATCTGGAGGTGGCGCTGGGCCGTGAGGCCGTCACCCGTGGCTACTCCGTGCAGTTCACCACTGCCATGGAGCTGTTGGGCTCGCTGGTGAAAGGCCAGCAGCAGGGAACGCTGGAGGTGCGTCTGGCGCAATACGCCAAGCCCAGGCTGCTGATCATCGATGAACTGGGGTATCTACCCCTCGAGCCAGAGGCTGGACACCTTTTCTTCCAGTTGATCTCACGCCGCTACGAGCAGGGCAGTGTTCTGATCAGCTCCAACCGCCCGGTGGAGGAATGGGATGAGGTGTTCGGTGACCAGGTGGTCGCTGCCGCCATTCTCGATCGGCTCCTGCACCACAGCCATGTGGTGACGATCCGGGGCGACAGCTACCGGCTCAGGGAGAAGCGCCGATCCGGTCTCTTCCGCCCGCAGGCGGGCGGCTCCAACTCAGCAGGCAGCAGCGGCTCCTCGCCGCCACCGCCTGCTGAGCTGGCCTGACGCAGAGCACTGAACACGCCAACGCCAACAGCAGACCTGAAACCATCCATCCGAACAACCGCTCATGAGCACCAACAATCCCAAGCGATCAGCCCCAAACGCCAAGGCATCAGCCCAGCAGCTCAGCTCAGAGGTGGCTCAGTTTTCAGTGTCGGATCTGGCTCACTTTTCAATGTCGCTTGACAGAAATCCTTGTTCTGATCAGCGATCTGGGCCAGCATCCACTCTCTCAGCAGCCCAAAGAGCTGCTCCAGTTCAACCCGCTCAAACAGGTAGAGGAAGGTGGAGTCGCAGGGCGCATTGGGCAGCTCCAGGCCCAGCGCCGCGCCAAATGCCTGGTGGTGACGTTTGGCAAATCGTTCGAGATCCCTGTCGCTGCGGCAGCCACTCAGGATCCCCAGAATCGCCATCAACAGCAGCAACCACTGGGGATAGCGCACTCCACGGCGTTTG
>JBEBCC010000092.1:0-69093 GCA_041158125.1 Cyanobacteriota bacterium | reverse complement strand
GTTGCCCCTGATGGCCGGTGGCGCCAAGGCGGCCCTGGCGAAGGTGCCCACCGACGGCGCCGACACCCTGCTGATGCTGATGGGATCAGCCCTGGTGCTGCTGATGACCCCCGGCCTGGCGTTCTTCTACGGCGGTTTCACCCGCGCCAAGAACGTGCTCAACACGATGATGATGAGCTTCTTCCTGATGGGGCTCATCGGGGTGGTCTGGGTGGTGGTGGGCTACTCACTGGCCTTCGACACCGGTTTCGGCAGCCCCTTCATCGGTGGCCTCGGCCAGATGTGGCTGAACGGTGTGGGCGGCGAGCTGGGGGATGCCCCGCTGGCCGATGGTTTCGCCATCTCCGCTTCCTCCTTCGCCCTGTTCCAGGGCATGTTCGCGATCATCACGCCGGCGCTGATTTCCGGTGCCCTGGTGGAGCGCATCAACTTCAAGGCCTGGTTCTGGTTCTCGCTGCTCTGGAGCCTGTTCATCTATTGCCCCATGTGCAAGATGGTCTGGGGCGGTGGTTTCCTGGGCGCAGGGCCTGACGGCATCGGCGCCATCGACTTCGCCGGTGGCACTGTTGTTCACATCGCAGCCGGTGTTGCGGCCCTCGTCTCGACAGCCATTGTTGGCCCCCGCAGCAACTGGCCTGAGAACAAGCGTCCGCCGCACAACGTACCCTTCATTCTTCTGGGTGCTGGTCTGCTGTGGTTCGGCTGGTTCGGCTTTAACGGCGCCAGCATGTTCGCCGCCAAGACTGCTGGTTATCCCTTCCTTACCACCACCTTCTCCGCCTCCACAGCCCTGCTCACCTGGTGCTTGATCGAGTGGTTCCGCGATGGCAAACCCACAGCCGTGGGTGCTGCCACCGGCGCCGTGGCTGGTCTGGTGGGTATCACCCCAGCGGCCGGCTTCGTTTACATGCCCCAGGCGATGGTGATCGGTTTCGCCACCTCGGTTTGCTGCTACCTCGCCGTGCAGATCAAGGCGGCGATCAAGTTCGACGACTCCCTGGATGCCTACGCCGTTCATGGCGTGGGCGGCACGGTGGGCGCCCTGCTGACCGGTGCATTTGCCGTGCCGGCGCTCGTGCCTGCCGACGACTTCCCGAAAGCAGCTGAATTGCTGCAGCAGGGAGGCAATGTCGCTCTGTTTGTGGCTCATCTCAAGGCCGTGCTGATCTCCTATGGCTTTGTGGGACTCGGCACTGCGATCATTCTCTGGGTCGTTGGATCCGTTGTCGGTCTGCGCGTCACGCCTGAAGAGGAAGAGCGCGGCCTCGATTACGTGGCCCATGGCGAAGAGGCTTACGACCCGATGACGTACTGAGGTTCCGATCACCATGAAACAGATCACCGCAGTGGTACGCCCCAGCAAGGTGGATGCCGTCAAGGCCGCCCTCGTTGCCATCGACGTGCTGGGCATGACCATCAATGACGTGCGCGGCTTCGGTCGCCAGAAGGGCCAGGTGGAGCGTTACCGCGGCAACGCCTTCACCGTGGAGTTCCTGCCCAAGATGCGGATCACCACCGTCGTCGCTGACGACAAGGTGGAAGCCACGATCGAGGCCATCAGCGAAGCGGCCCGCACAGGCGAAATCGGTGACGGCAAGATCTTCGTGACCCCCGTGGATGAGGTGGTGCGCATCCGTACCGGCGACCGCGGCGACGCAGCCCTCTGAGCCCCTTCGCCAGCAAGACGGACGTCTCCGTCTCCTCAGCCCCCTGCCCTGCGGCAGGGGGTGTTTTTGTCTGAACGCTGCCTGGCTATGGCAAGCGATGGCGCACGCCGAGCCCCCTGTCGCCAGCCGTAGGGTTGAACGTTGGCTGAATCACCCGCTGATGCCAGGCCTGCGTTTCCAGAGTCTGAAGGCGGCGCTGGTGGGCACACCCCTGCCCACCAGCGCCCATGCCGAGGAGCGCCTCACCAATGCCGAAGCGCTGGCGATCCTGAGCTCCGATGCCCTCTCCTCGGTGGCCTACGCCACTCAGGAAATCGTGCTGGTGCTGGGTCTGGCCGGAGCTGCTGGACTCAGCTTCACGCTGCCGATCACCGGTCTGATCGTGGCCCTGATGGTGATCGTGGCGATCAGCTACCGACAGACCATCAAGGCCTATCCCGCCGGTGGCGGCTCCTACCGGGTCAGCCATGAGAACCTCGGCGATATCCCTGGCCTGGTGGCCGGAGCCGCCCTGGCGATCGATTACGTGCTCACGGTGGCCGTCAGCACCGCCGCCGGCATCGCCGCGCTGACCTCGTACTTCCCTGGCCTCGACATCTGGCGGGTGCCGCTGTGCCTGCTGGCTCTGGCCCTGCTGATGGTGGCCAACCTGCGCGGCGTGCGCTCCAGCGCTCAACTGCTCAGCGTGCCCACCTATGTGTTCATGGTGGCGGTGTTCGCCCTGGTGATCGGTGGTCTGATCCGCCTGGCCCAGGGCGATCTGACGGTGCTGGAGGCCAGCGGGCAGAACCTGCTGATGGCTGAGGAACACGGGATGCCCGTCGCGGAACTCGGCACTGTGCTCACGCCGGTGCTGCTGATGCGCGCCTTCAGCTCAGGCTGCGCCGCTCTCACCGGCATCGAGGCGATCAGTGATTCCGTGCTGGCCTTTCGCCCCACCGAATGGCGCAATGCCCGGCGCGTGCTCACGGTGATGGTGGCGATGCTGGCGCTGATGTTCAGCGGCATCAGCGTGCTGGCCAATCAGATCGGCGTGGTGTATCAGGAACACGGGCCCACCCTGCTGTATCAGCTGGGCCAGGCGGTGTTCGGCGATGGCCCGCTGCTGCTGCTGCTGCAGCTGGCGACCCTGCTGATCCTGCTGCTGGCAGCCAATACCGCCTACGCCGATTTCCCGCGCCTGGCCAACTTTCTGGCCCAGGACGGCTACCTGCCCCGCCAGCTCACCTCGCTGGGCGATCGCCTGGTGTTCAGCAACGGCATTCTGGCCCTGAGCGCCTTCTCCGGTCTGCTGCTGCTGGTGTTCAACGGCAGTGTCAGCAAGCTGATCCCGCTCTACGCCGTGGGCGTGTTCCTCAGCTTCACCCTCTCGCAGGCGGGCATGGTGGTGCACTGGTGGAAGCAGCGGGGCGGCGGCTGGCGCGCCAAGACCCTGATCAATGGCTTTGGCAGCCTTGTCACAGCAGTGGTCACCGTGGTTCTGCTGTTCAGCAAGTTCAGCCAGGGAGCCTGGCTGGTGGTTCTGGCGATCCCGATGCTGGTGAGCCTGTTTCTCACGATTCAGCGGCATTACCGGAGCGTGGCCCGGCGTCTGCGCCTCGCCAGCGATAAGAAGCTGAGCCTGCCGCCGCCGCCGGAAACCGGCGGTGCGCCGGTGGTGGTGCTGGTGGGGCAGCTGCACCGGGGCAGCTTCGAGGCGGTGCGCTATGCCCGCACGATCGCCCGCGAGCTGGTGGCGGTGCATGTGGATCTGGGGCTGGGCAAGGCCGAGGCCTTCCGTGAGCAGTGGCAGCGTCAGCTGCCGGAGATCCCGCTGGTGATCCTCGATTCCCCCTACCGCTCGCTGATCACGCCCGTGCTGGAGTTCGTGCGCGGCTTCGAGATCCAGCACCGCAAGGATCGTGACCGCTTCTGCACCGTGGTGCTGCCGGTGTTCGTGACCCGCCGGCGCTGGGAGAACCTGCTGCACAACCAGAGCACGATCGCTCTGCGCAGCGCCTTGAGGGCTCAGGGCACCCGGGTGGTGACCACCGTTGGCTTCTATCTCTGAGGGGAATCGGCGCCGGGGAGGCCAGCCGAGGCTGATCTGGCTGCAGCGACGCTGCAGCACCGCGGGCACTCAGATGAAATACATCGCCTGGGCCTGCAGGCGCTGATCCCGCTGCTGCAGCAGTTCGGCCAGGGTGGTGGCCTGCAGCAGTGCCAGGCGCCGCCGCTCCAGCTCATCGGCGAGGGCATCGATCACCTGGAACTCCGGGCTGCGGGATGGCTCGCCGGGCGCCGCGGCCGGATCGCCCTCCAGGCAGTGGATCACCTCGGCCAGATGGATGGCTTCCGGCGAGCGGCTGAGCAGGTAGCCGCCGCGGGGGCCGCGCAGACTGCGCAGCAGGCCGCCGCGGCGCAGGGCGGTCATCATCTGCTCCAGGTAGCGCTCGGGGATGCCCTGGCGGGCGGCGATCTCCGCGACCTGCAGCACCTCACCGCTGGCGTGTACGCCCGCCAGCTCCATCAGGGCAGCGATGCCGTAGCTGGTTTTGGCTGGGAATCCCAAGGGGCTTGGCCGCAGGCAGGTCGCCAGTTTGACGGATTACCTCTAGCGAAGCGGGGAATAGGCGCTACGCCAGTCCCGTCGCTGCTGCAAGCCAGCCGCGCGCTGCCAGAGCAAGCCGCGGAGCAAGGCCCAGGCAAGGCAGCGGCAACCGATCGGCCGAGAAACCAGCCCATCAAGCAGGCAATCCAGCCGTGTGGGCAGCCAGTAATCCTTTATTCCGATCCATCTACCGTGTATTTTGGATGGGCTGACTGGGAGCCCGCGATGGACGCCTTCCTTGCCGCGGCCTGCCAACCGGACGGCGCCATCACCCTGGCGGTATTCGCCGGTTCGATCGTCCTGTTCGTCACCGGCTGGCTGGCCCCCGAGGTGACGGGCCTGCTGGCGGCCGCCCTGCTGGTGGCCTTCCGCGTGCTCAAACCCGATCAGGCGGTGCAGGGCTTCGGCAGCCCCGCCCTGATCACCCTGATGGGCCTGTTCGCCCTCTCCGCCGGCCTGTTCCGCAGCGGCGGCCTCGATCGCCTGCGGGCCCTGATTGGCAACGACGCCATCCGCAGCCCCAGGCGGATGATCGCCCTGCTGGTGGGTGTGGTGGCACCGATCTCCGGCTTCATCCCCAACACGCCGATCGTGGCCACCCTGCTGCCGGTGCTGGAGGGCTGGTGCCACCGCCGCGGCGTCTCCCCCTCCAAAGTGCTCCTGCCGCTCTCCTTCGCCACCGTGCTGGGGGGCACGATCACGCTGCTGGGCACCTCCACCAACCTGCTGGCGAGCGATGTCAGCCGCCAGCTGGGGTATCCGCCACTGGAGCTGTTCACGCTCACGGCGATCGGTGTGCCGGTGTGGCTGTTGGGTTCCCTCTACATGATCCTGGTCTCGGATCGGCTGCTGCCCGATCGCGGCCTCGACGACGGTGATCTGCTCGGCACCCTCTCGCGCGAGGGCTACCTGACGGACGTGCTGATCCCCGAGGGGTCTGAACTGATTGGCCAGACCCTGCACCGCAGCCGCCTGCAGCGCCGCTTCGACATCGACGCCCTCGAGCTGCACCGCGGCGCGCAGACCTTCAGCGCCCCCCTGGCCGATGTGACCCTGCAGGCCGGTGATCGCCTGCTGCTGCGCTGCAACCGCGAAAACCTGCTGCGCCTGCAGCAGGAGCACACCGTCAGCCTGGCCGCCAGCAGCGACGAAGACGACGATCTGCGCGAGCTGAGCGGCGGGCTGAACTCACCGATGCGCATGGTGGAGGTGCTGCTGCCAAACGGCTCCACCATCACCGGCACGAGTGTGCGTGATCTGCGCTTTCGCCAGCGCTACAACGCCACCCTGCTGGCGGTGCGGCGCGGCAATCAGGTGCTGCGCGAGCTGCTGGGCCGGGTGGTGCTGCAGGCCGGCGACGTGCTGCTGCTGCAGGCTCCCCTCGATGCAATCCGCGGTCTGCAGACCAGCAACGACCTGGTGCTGCTGGATGAACTCGAGAAGGACATGCCCACCACCAGCCGCAAATGGGTGGCGGTGCTGGTGGCCTCACTGGTGATCGTGCTGCCGCTGTTCAAGCTGCTGAACCTGATGGCGGCAGTGCTGCTGGCGGTGGTGATCATGGTGGCCACCGGCTGCCTGCGCCCGGGGGAGCTGCAGCGCTCGATCCGCTGGGACGTGATCCTGCTGCTGGGCTCCCTCTCCTGCTTCAGCGCCGCCATGCAGGAAACAGGCCTGGCCGAGGCCCTGGCCAAGGATCTGCTGCACAGCCTGCAGGGTTGGCCCGCCTACGCCGTGCTGCTGGTGGTGTTCGTGCTGGCCCAGCTGTTCACCGAAGCCCTCAGCAACGGCACCACCGTGGTCCTGCTGATGCCGATCGCCACCGCCATCGCCAAGGGACTGAACATGGACCCGATGGCCTTCATCATCGCCATCACGATCGCCGCCAGCCAGAGCTTCCTCACGCCGATCGGCTACCAGACCAACCTGATGGTGTACGGCCCGGGCCGCTACCGCTTCCTCGACATGACCCGCTACGGCGCCCCGCTGACGATCGGCCTGGCGCTGATCGTGCCCTGGCTGATCTGCCGCCGCTACGGCCTCTGATCACGGCCTCCTGATCACGGTCTCTTGGCGCCCTAACGCACCCTCCGGGCCGCCAGGCCAGCACGGGGCCGTCCAGGATGGGGCACCGTCTCCCCGATGCTGCCGTGCCAGCCTCATCACCCCGGCGCACACGCGGGCTCCTGCGTCTGCTGCGGCGCAGGCTGCTGTGGCTCTGGCACCAGGAGGGCAGCCACGGCCAGCGGGCCCGCGGCCTGGCTGCTGGCATCTTCACTGGCTGCTATCCGTTCTTCGGGCTGCAGATTCTGCTGGGGGTCGGCCTGGCCAGCCTGGTGCGCGGCAGCCACATCCTGGCGGCGGCCGGCACCTGGATCAGCAACCCGCTCACCTCACTGCCCCTCTACTGGTTCAACTACCAGGTGGGCAGCTGGCTGCTGGGTCCAGGGCCAAGCTTTCCCTCCCTGCAGCAGGTCCAGGAAGGGGGGCTCTGGGATCTGGGCCTGGCCTTCAGCTCACGCCTGATGCTGGGCTCAAGCGTGGTGGGTGTGCTCAGCGCCGTGCTGCTGGGCTGGATCTACTGGTGGTGGCTGCAGCGCCGCTCTCAGGCTTGACCATCACCCGGATCAGCGGTCACCACCCGCTTCCAGCCCGCCAGCACACCGAGGATGTCCGCGGCACTGACCAGACCCACGAAAGCGCCGAACTCATCGACGACCACCCGCACGGCGCTGCGATCCCCGCGGCGGAAGGTGGTGAGCAGACGGTCGGCGCGAATCATCTCCGGCACGAAGTGGGGTGGATCGCAGACAGCGCTGATCAGCCGGCCACCCTGTCCGCGCAGCAGCTCCGTGAGGGCCTGCTCCCGACTCAGCACCCCCAGCACCTCATCCACTTCCTCGCCGAGCACCACCCACCAGGCATCCTCCGCAGCAGCGATGATCGGATCCCGCTCTGCCTCGAGGCTGCTGGCACCGGGCAGCGATGGCGTGGCCACTCGCGACACCATCAGCTCGCGGGCGGAGAGGTCGTTGAGGGCGAACACCTTGCCGATCATCGCGGCCTCATCGGCCTCGATCTGGCCCTGCTGGGAACCCAACCGTGCCATCAGGTGGATTTCGCGCTCATTGGTGGTGAGCTCGGCCTCAGCGGTGATCGCCGGCATCAGCTTCTCCAGCACCAGCAGCAGCGGCAGGCAGAGCCGCTCCGCCACCAGCAGGATGCGCGCGGATACCAGGCTGATCGGCATGGCGAAGCTGTTGCCGATCGCCTTGGGCAGAATCTCAGCGAACAGGATCACCAGCACCGTGAAGGCGGCGTTGAAGGCAATCAGGCCGGCGGCACCACCAAAGCCGGTGTGAAACACGCCGTCGGCCTTGCTGCCGAGCAGCATCGAGCCGGAGATGTTGAACAGGTTGTTGGCCACCACCAGCAGGGCCAGGGCCCGCCCCGGCCGGGCCTTGATCCGCTCCAGCGCCCGAGCGCCCGGCAGCCGCTGCTGGGTGAGCGTGTGGACCTGAATCGGGTTGACCGTGAGGATGGCCGCTTCCACACCCGTGGCCACGGCTGAACCCACCAGGATCACCACCGCCAGGGCGATGAGCGCAACGATCGGGTTCATCAAGCTGGTGGAACGGCGTGCTGGTGCGGACGTTACCTACGGTTTGAGATCTCCACCCCTGGCCCTTGGATGAGCAGCGCCGCACCACCCACCCCGCTGCAGGCCCTGCTGCGCTGGCGGCACCAGCTCACCGTGCCGCAGTTCACGGTGGTCACCGGCCTGCTGGTGATCTTGGCGGGCACGCTGCTCCTGGCCTCGCCGCTCTGCTCCAGCGATGACGTGGGGCTCTGGCAGGCGCTGTTCACCGTCACCTCGGCCATCACGGTGACGGGCCTGTCGATCATCGTGGTTGACCGCGATCTGACCGTGTTCGGACAGATGGTGCTGGCGGGGCTGATTGTGACCGGTGGCCTCGGCCTGATGGCGATCACCACCTTCCTGCAGGGTTTCGTGCAGGGGCGCAGCGGGCTGCGCCAGCGGCTCGACAAGGGCCGCGCCCTGGATGAGTTCGGCGTGGGTGGCATCGGCCCCACCTTCAACAGCATCCTGCTCACCGCCACCTGCGTGATGGCGGTCGGCACGCTGGTGCTCTACTGCTTCGGATTCACCGACATCGACAACCCGCTGCAGCGTCTCTGGGCTTCGATGTTCCACGTAATCAGCGCTTACAACAACGCGGGTTTCGGCCTGTGGGCCAAAAACCTCGAGGCCTACCGCGACAACACCGTGGTCAACGGCGTGATCGCGGCGATGATCGTGATTGGCGGCATCGGCTGGCGTGTCACCAACGACCTCTGGCTGAACCGTTTGCGGCTGCGGCGCCTGCGACGGCTGAGCCTGCACACCCGCTTGGTGCTGCGCACCACCGCGATGCTGATCATGATCGGCTGCATCGGCCTGCTGATCACCGAGCACTTCGGCTACGAAGCCCAGGGGTTGGGCACTCTCAGCTTCTGGCAGAAGCTGCAGATCACACTGTTCCAGTCGGTCACCACCCGCACCGCCGGCTTCAACACGATTCCACTCTCGGCCGCCACGATCACCGATGCCGGCCTGCTGCTGATGATCGTGCTGATGTTCATCGGCGCCAGCCCCGGCGGCACCGGCGGCGGCATCAAGACCACCACCTTCGCGATCCTGATGGGCGCCACCCGCTCCACGCTGGAGGGCCGCGATCACGTGCTGCTGCGCCGGCGCCAGATCCCCGATGGCACCGTGCTGAGGGCCGTTGGGGTGACCCTGGCCTCGCTGTTGTTCGTGGTGCTGATGGCCCTGCTGCTGGGCATCGGCCCCACCGCCGGCGGGGTGCCCGGACATCAGGCCTACAGCTTTCTGGAAAAGCTGTTCACCTGCGTGTCGGCCTTTGGCACCGTCGGCCTCGATCTGGGGGTCACCGCCAACCTCAACCGCTGGGGCCAGCTGGTGTTGATGGTGGGCATGTTTGTGGGCCGGATCGGCATTCTGCTGCTGCTGTCAGCCCTGTACGCCCACCGGCCGCAACAGCGGGTCGGCTACCCCAGTGAGGATCTCTACGTGTGAGGGCCTAGAACGGGGCTGACGATGCACACAGTCGGGTGACGCAGTGGTGGCAGTGGGGCGCGGAAGCATCGCCCCAGCAGGGGGGATTCGCGGTGATCGGCGTGGGCCGGTTCGGTTCCTCAGTGTGCGCAGAACTGCTGCGCTCCGGTGCCGAAGTGCTGGCGATCGACCAGAGCCAGCGCGCCATCGATGAACTGCGGCAGATCGATCCGGCGATCGAGGCGCGCGTGGTGGACTGCACCGACGAAGAAGCGCTGCGAGCAGCAGGAGTCCTCGATCTGGCCACGGTGGTGGTGGCGATCAGTGAGCCGATCGAGGCCAGCATCACGGCCACCCTGATCTGCAAGGACGCGGCCGGCAGCCGTGTGCAACAGGTGATCGCCCGCGCCACCAGCGACCTGCACCTCAAGATGCTGCAGCGCGTCGGCGCAGACCGGGTCGTGTTCCCCTCAAAGATGATGGGCCAGCGCCTCGGCGTCGAATTGGTGCGTCCCAACCTGCTGGAGCAACTCCGGCTGGACGATCGCAACTCGATCGAGGAAATCAAGGTGCCGGCCGCCTTCATCGGCCACTCCCTGCGCGATCTGAATTTGCGGAAGCACTACAACATCAGCGTGCTGGCCGCTGGCCCTGCCGGCGACCTGCACGTCAACCCACCCGCCTCCCACGTGCTCAGCGAGGGGCAGTTGCTGGTGGTGATGGGTTCAGCCGATGCGCTGCGATCGCTGCCGGGCTCCTGACGCTGCGGGGCGGTGCCGTGGGCATTTGCGCACAGGTTTGTTGAACCGTTGTGAGCCAACTCTCGCCACAGGCCCCAGGCCGCGCTAGCGAGGAGTGCAGCTCTCGGCCGGAGGCCGGCAATGGCCATCAGCACCACAGATTCAGCAGCGAGAGCAACACTCCCAGCCACAGGTCCGATCGCTGACCTGGCCACGAACCCGGCCGAGACCTCAGCCCAGGCTCTGACAGCCGGCATCCTGCGCGAAAGCGGCCAACGCGAGGTGTTCTGCGGCCTCACCTCGATCGTGTGGCTGCATCGGCGCATGCCTGATGCCTTCTTCCTGGTGGTGGGCTCCCGCACCTGCGCTCACCTGGTCCAGAGCGCCGCCGGCGTGATGATCTTTGCCGAACCGCGCTTCGGCACGGCGATCCTCGGTGAACGGGATCTGGCTGGCCTTGCCGATGCCAATGAGGAGCTCGACCGCCTGGTGGCCCAGCTGCTGGAGCGGCGTCCCGAGATCCGCACCCTGTTTCTGGTGGGCAGCTGCCCCAGCGAGGTGATCAAGCTCGATCTGGCCAAGGCGGCGGAGCGGCTCAACCGCGCCCACAGCGGCCGGGTGATGGTGCTGAACTACAGCGGCAGCGGCATCGAAACCACCTTCACCCAGGGGGAGGATGGTGCCCTGCAGGCCCTGATTCCGCTGATGCCCAGCAGCGATCAGGCGCAGCTGCTGATTGTTGGCACCCTGGCCGATGCGGTGGAGGACCGGCTGGTGAGCCTGTTTCATCGGCTCGGGATCGAGCGCGTGGCCAGCCTGCCACCGCGTCGCTCCACGGATCTGCCGGCCGTGGGCCCTGGCACCCGCCTGCTGCTGGCCCAGCCCTTCCTGAGTGGCACCGCCCGCGCTCTGATCGACCGCGGTGCCGAGCTGATCCGCGCTCCCTATCCCTTTGGGGTGGAGGGCAGTCGCGCCTGGATGGCCGCAGCGGCGACCGCCTTCGGCGTGGCCCCGGCCCAGGTGGCCGCCGTGCTCGATCCGCTGGCGGAGCGGGGCCGGCGAGCCCTGGCGCCCCACCGGGACGCGCTGGCAGGCCAGCGGCTGTTCCTGATGCCGGATTCCCAGCTGGAGATTCCCCTGGCCCGCTTCCTCAGCCGCGAGTGCGGCATGGAGTTGGTGGAGGTGGGCACCCCCTACCTGGATCGTCAGCTGATGGCCGCGGAGCTGGCCCTGCTGCCACCAGCCACCCAATTGAGCGAGGGCCAGCACGTGGAGAACCAGCTGCAGCGGCTGCGGGATGCACGGCCCGATCTTGTGGTGTGCGGGCTTGGCCTGGCCAATCCGCTGGAGGCGGAGGGCATGGCCACCAAGTGGTCGATCGAGCTGGTGTTCAGCCCCATCCATGGCATCGATCAGGCGGCCGATCTGGCGGAGCTGTTCGCCCGCCCGCTGCGCCGCCGCTCCAGCCTCCGCTTCGGCTGAATCACGCGGCGAAACCTGCCGACCAGCCGCCCGCACCAGAACAAGTCACCCCAACCCACGACCCACTGGCCCCTGCGATGGACCTCACTCTCTGGACCTATGAAGGCCCCCCCCATGTGGGCGCCCTGCGCATCGCCGCCTCGATGGAGGGGGTGCACTACGTGCTGCACGCGCCTCAGGGAGACACCTACGCCGATCTGCTGTTCACGATGATCGAGCGCCGCGACCGACGCCCCCCCGTCACCTACACCACCTTCCAGGCGCGGGATCTGGGGGGCGATACGGCCGAGCTGGTGAAGCGTTCGATCGCCGAGGCGGTGCAGCGCTTCCAGCCCGAGGCCCTGCTGGTGGGGGAGAGCTGCACCGCCGAACTGATCCAGGACCAGCCCGGCGCCCTGGCCGCCGGCATGGACCTGGGTGGCATCCCGATGGTGAGCCTGGAGCTGCCCGCCTACTCCAAGAAGGAAAACTGGGGGGCGGCCGAAACGTTTTATCAGCTGGTGCGCGGCCTGCTGAAGCCGCAGCTGCCACCGCCCGGCACGCCGAAACCGGATCCCAGCCGCTGGCGCGCTGAGGGCCGCCGGCCGCGGGTGAACCTGCTGGGCCCGTCGCTGTTGGGCTTCCGCTGCCGCGACGACGTGTGCGAGGTCCGTCAGTTGCTGGCGGCGTATGGCATCGACGTGGTGGTGGTGGCGCCCCTGGACGCCCGCCCCGCCGACCTCCAGCGCATCCCGGAGGCCGATGCCAATGTGAACCTCTACCCCGAGGTGGCAGGGCCGGTGTGCAGCTGGCTGGAGCGCCAGTTCGGCATGGCCTGCGCCAGCACCGTGCCGATCGGCATCGGTGCCACCGTGGCCTTGCTGCGGGAGCTGCACAGCCTGCTGGGGCTTGAGCTGCCCCAGGAGCTGCGGCCCGACGCCGATGGCAGATGCACCGCTGAGCGCCGCTCGCGCCTGCCCTGGTATTCGCGGTCCGTTGATTCCACCTACCTCACCGGCAAGCGGGTGTTCATCTTCGGCGATGCCACCCATGCGATCGCCGCGGCCCGCATCGCCAGCCACGAGCTGGGCTTCCAGGTGGTGGGCCTGGGCAGCTACAGCCGCGAGCAGGCCCGCGAGGTCCGCGCCGCTGCGGCGGAGCTGGGGCTGGAGGCCCTGATCTCCGACGACTACCTCGCCGTGGAGGCCGCCATGGCCGCAGCAGCACCGGAGCTGGTGCTCGGCACCCAGATGGAGCGTCACAGCGCCAAGCGGCTGGGCATCCCCTGCGCCGTGATCAGTGCCCCCCTGCACGTGCAGGACGTGCCGGCTCGCTATTCGCCCCAGATGGGCTTTGAGGGGGCCAATGTGATCTTCGACAGCTGGGTACACCCGCTGATGATGGGGCTGGAGGAACACCTGATCGGCATGTTCCGCCACGACTTTGAATTCGTGGACGGCCACCGCAGCCATCTGGGCGATGGGACGCCGGCGACCACATCCACCACAACAGCTGTGACAGCAACAGAAGCCACAACAGCGGCAACCGCCGCCGGATCTGGGGTGGTGTCCGTGTCAGACAGCAACAACCCCACAGATGGCTGTCAGTGGAGTGCCGATGGCGAAGCGGAGCTGGCCAAGATCCCCTTCTTCGTTCGCGGCAAGGTACGCCGCAACACTGAAACCTACGCCCGCGAACATGGATTGGTGCTGATTGACAGCGAAGCCCTCTATGAAGCCAAGGCCCACTTCAGCCGCTGACGAGAAGGTCAGCGCCCAGCAGTCAACCGCAGCATCGACAGGTCTAATGAGTGTTCTTACTCAGTCGATCCGTGTGCAGATCCTCACAACGCCGATCGTGATGTTTCGCTTTACGCCTGCCACGGTGGCAGCGACACTCCACGGCGGTTGGATGGAGTGATCCACCGGCGCGGGGGCAATCCCAGCGCACCTCTCCATGACAACCACGCTCACGCGGCCCGACGGTGAGGGCAGCGTTCAGGTGCATCAGGATCCCGGCCTCAACATTGAGGCCGGCGCCCTGGTGATCGCCGTCTACGGCAAGGGCGGCATCGGCAAGAGCACCACCAGCTCCAACCTCTCAGCCGCCTTCTCCAAGCTGGGCAAGCGGGTGCTGCAGATTGGCTGCGATCCCAAGCACGACAGCACCTTCACGCTCACCAAGCAGATGGTGCCCACCGTGATCGACATCCTTGAAACGGTGGATTTCCACACCGAGGAACTGCGCCCTGAAGACTTCGTGTTCGAGGGCTTCAACGGTGTGCAGTGCGTTGAATCCGGTGGGCCACCGGCAGGCACTGGCTGCGGCGGCTATGTGACCGGCCAGACGGTGAAGCTGCTGAAGGAGCATCACCTGCTCGAAGACACCGATGTGGTGATCTTCGATGTGCTGGGTGATGTGGTGTGCGGCGGCTTTGCAGCACCGCTGCAGCATGCCCACTATTGCCTGATCGTGACGGCCAACGATTTCGATTCGATCTTCGCCATGAACCGGATCATTGCGGCGATCCAGGCCAAGGCCAAAAACTACAAGGTGCGCCTCGGTGGGGTGGTGGCCAACCGCTCCAAGGACACCGATCAGATTGACCGCTTCAATGGGCGCGTGGGCATGAAGACCATGGCTCATTTCCCGGATCTCGACGCGATCCGCCGCTCCCGGCTCAAGAAGTGCACGATCTTTGAGATGGAAGCCACCCCGGAGGTGGAAGCGGTGCAGAACGAATACCTGCGCCTGGCTCAGGCGATGCTGGAGAGCGTGGAGCCCCTGGAAGCCGAGCCCCTGAAAGACAGAGAAATCTTCGATCTGCTCGGCTTCGATTGAGCCGGGAGGGCCGGCGGCAGGGCTCGGTAGAACTGGCTCAGACCAGCTGGCTGCAACCGGCTGGCTGACCCAGTTCAGCCCAGCTCAGGACTCACTGCTCAAACCCACCAACTTCAACGATTCGTCCCACACGCCCTGGGCCGTTTCCGGCTTGCTGGCCTTGTCGGAGAGCTCCTGGCTGAACTGCTTGCCGCCCTTGCTCTGGCGGTTCCCCCAACTCCAGTGCACACCCGAGGCGGCGAAGGCGGGATCAGCCACCACCTGGGCCACCCGATCACCAGCCAGCGCCTGGCTCACATAGCCACCGGTGATGTTTTTCTGGAACCAGGGGAAGATTTTCTGGAAGGCCCTGGGCGTGTTGCGGAACAGCGGTGTGTCGGCGACGCAACCCGGATAGAGCGAACTGAACACGATGCCTGTGGAAGCATGCAGGCGGCGATGCAGCTCCTGGGTGGTGATCATGTTGCAGAGCTTGCTGTCCTTGTAGGCCTTGCCAGGCTTGAACGGCTTGCCGTTGGCCATGGCGATCGGAGCCTTGAAACCCGCCTTGAAACCGCTCAGATCACCGAGATCGGCCGGCGCAGGGATGGGGATCTTGCCGCCGAGTTCCTTGGAGTTGGCGGTCACGGTGCCGAGGATCACCACCCGACGTGAGGGGTGCTGGGAGCGCTGCAAATCCGGCAGCAGCAGCTGGATCAGCAGGAAGTGGCCCAGGTGGTTGGTGGCCATCGAGAGCTCATAGCCCTGGGGCGAACGCTCCGGCTGCTTCAGGCGTGGCTTGTAGACGGCCGCGTTGATCACCAGAGCGTCCAGGCCGAAGCCGAGGGAGGCAACCAACGTCTCAACACCGACGCGCACGCTGTCGAGATCACCCAGATCCATGCGGATGTGGTGCAAACGCTCCCCGGAGATGCCGAGGGCCTGGGCCGCAGCGGCGGCCCGCACCGGATCGCGGTTGGCGGTCACCACTGTCCAGCCGCGATCCACCAAGGCCCTGACCGCATTCAGACCAACCCCGGACGTGGTGCCGGTGATCAGCACTGCGCCGGGAGTGCCGGCGGAAGCGGGGCCGCTGGAGCTTGGGGCGCTGGACGTGGCAACCATGGAGCCAGGAGGAAGCGGGGCAACAACCTACGGACCGGCTGCCCTCCAGCTGGGGTTGATTCAAGGGCGCTCAACAGTTGGAAACGGGACATTGGCCAGGGTTGCGGGCGGCTTCCACACCACCCGCAGGCGATTGGGGGCGATCCACTGGTCCTGCTCCTGAATCAAGCGCTGCTCACCACCGATGGTGAACAGGGTGTCGAAACGGTTTTGCGCCTTGAGCAGCTTGGCCTTCTGGATATCGAGCACAGCGGTGATCTCGCCATAGCGATCAAGCCGCTGCTGGTAGGCAGACGCCAGCCTCACCAAGCTCACGGAGGCCACCACCGCCAGGCTCAGCTTGAGGGTGAGGCCGATGCCGCTGCAGATCAGCTCCTGCGCCGGGCTGGAGGGACGCAGTCCAGCCACCGGAGCAGCAGAGCCAGCTGTGCTGCGGGCTGGAGCATCAGCGCGAGTCCGGCCGGCACGATCCTGCGGCTGAGGCGCCGTCGCGCGCGCGGAGCGGTGCTGGGATGCTCGTGTCGGCCGGGGGTGGGACAAGACAGCTTGGGATCAGGGGTGGCCTGCTTTTAGCAGGTCACCACCTGATTGCAAGGGATGCGGAGCGGCGATCAGGCGCGGTAGAGGCTGGCGGCCAGGCGTACGGCGAGCACGCCGGCATGGGCGGCCACCACCAGGGCAATCAACACTTCGGCCTGGGTGAGGGACGAAACCATGACTGTTCAAGACAAGTGTCCAGATCATTCTTCCGCAGCTCGCTGCAGCCGTCAGGTCAGCGCCCCCGGCCTGTCACAGCTCGACATCGCCGACAGCGGCTGAGGCCACTGGCTACGGTCGAGGACCTCTGCTGGCTGCGCCGGTGACCACCGCTGCCCAGGATCCGTTCATCAGGACCGTCGAGATCCACGCGCCGCAGGTGCAGCGGTTGGATCTCGCCCCCCTGCAGAGTTGGTTCGCCCTGGCGCCGAGAACGCTGCTGGAGGCCAGCGGCCAGCTGGAGCTGCAGTTCCACTGGTCGCGCCAGCCGGACGACCCCCGGGAACTCTCGGAAATCCCCGAGATCCGTTTGTGGAGCCTGCGTGCTGATGCCCTCTGCCCCTGGCTGCCGCTGGTGTTGGAGCGCAGCAGTGGCCAGCTGACCCGTCACGTGGCGATGCTGCTGCCCCATAGCTTCAGCCGCAGCGAAGGCATCCGTTTCAGCCCGGACAGCCTGGAGCTGTGGGTCACCCATCGCCTGTTTCTGCTGGACCACTGGTCCCGCGGGCATGGGCTCAACTGCCGCGGCAATCTGGAACAGATGGCAGCGGTGCTTGGGTTCGAGCTGGATGCCGGGTTCTGGCAGCCCCTCGGCTGATCCGCGCCAGTGACTGAATCTGAACTAACGGCTGATCTGAGCCACTAGCTGATCTGAGCTCAAGGCTGACCTACGCCAGAGCCAGCGCGACGGCGCGGCGTGCGCCGTCGAGAGCCAGCAGCAGGCACAGCAGGCGCAACAACTGCACCAGCCGATCCTCCGGTACCCGCTGCAACCGCCGGGCTGACCAGGCGGCGGCCACGGCGGCCACTCCCCCCAACACCAGCCCCATCGCCAGCTGGGCGCGGCCGTCGCCGATCAGGCCGACGCTGGCGCTGGTGGCCGAGGCGCAGACCGCCAGCGTGCTCAGCCGAATCGCCAGGTAGACCCGCAGACCCAGCACCTGAACCATCAGCGGCACCATCACCAGGCCGCCCCCAACCCCCAGCAGCCCTGCAGCCGCGCCGGCGACCAGCCCGACCGCACCGATGCCCGCCAAGGGCAGAGGCGCAGGCGATGCCCCGTCATCCCTGGCCTCGCGCGGGCTCACCACCACGGTGAGAATGGCGTAGAGCAGGCTCTGCAACGCCAGCAGATGCCAACCATGCAGGGCGTTGCCGGCATGGCTGAACAGCAGCCCGCCGGCGCCGGCACCAAGCACGATCGCTCCAATCGCCGGCGGCGGCACGCTGCCGCTGCGCAGATGCGTCCAGCTGCCCGCAAGGGTGGTGGGCACGATCGCCAGGGTGCTGGTGGCCAGGGCCTGATGGGCCGATAGCCCGAGGGCCAGCAGCAGCGGCGAGAAGATCAGCCCGCCACCAATGCCCAGCAGACCCGAGAGCAGACCAGCCAGGATGCCCAAGGGCAGCAGGGGCCAGAGCAGCGGCAGATGCACCACGATCAGATCGATCAGGTTCGCGATCACCATCAGCAGCGACGGCAGCGGCGGCAGCGACAGGAGCATTGGCAAACGCGGCCTTGGACCGCTGCACAACCGTCAGCATCCACCAGCATCGGCTTTGTGATCCGGCGGACCGTGCCGGCCCATGGCCCCAACCCTCAGCGCTGGCCATGACCTGGCGCTGGATCCCGCCACTGCAGGCCGGAGGCCGCCGCCAGATGGCCCTGGATCGCTGGATGCTGCAGCAACAGGCCGAGCCCGGCGCCACACCGATGCTGCGGCTCTACCGCTGGAGCCGGCCGACGCTCTCCCTAGGGGCGCACCAGCAACGCCTCGAACCCCACTGGCCCGAGCTGGTGGCGGCAGGGGTGATCGAGCTGGTGCAGCGCCCCAGCGGCGGACGGGCGGTGCTGCACGCCGGCGATCTCACCTACGCCCTCGCCTGCCGGCCCGCCAGCCGCCACCGCCTTGAGGCCTACACGCAGGCATGCCGATGGCTGCAGGCGGCCTTCGCCGATCTCGGCCTGCCCCTGCAGATTGGTGCGACAACCGCAGCCCAGGCCCAGCGGAGCAGCAGCTGCTTCGCGAGCGGCACCGCCGCCGACCTGATCCATCCCCAGGGGGCCAAGCGGATCGGCAGCGCTCAGCTCTGGCGCGGGCCCGCGCTGCTGCAGCACGGCAGTGTGCTGGTGGAGCCGGCAGCCGACCTCTGGCAGCGGGTGTTCGGCGAGGCTCCACCTCAGCTGCCGCCCCTACCCTGCTCGCCTGCAGAGCTCGAGCAGCGGCTGAGGGTGGCGGCCACCCAGCACCTCTGCGATGGAGAGATCCAGGATCAACCGCTCACAAGCGCCGAATGGCAGGCTGTGCAGGCTCTGGAGCAACAGCTGGCGGCAGGTTGATCCAGCCGGAGCTATGCCGAAGGGGGTTCAGGCGCGGCTGGGGCCGGCGGCGGGCTCAGCGGCAGCCTGGAGGGAGCGCGCTACTGGGGCGAGGGCCATGCCGAGGGGGTAGCTGCCCTGGCGCCTGGCGGCCTCGAGGATGGTGGCTGGCAGCTTGACGCCAAGCCGAGCGAGCAGGGCTTCGGCAAGCTCCGGCCGCTCCAGCGTGCCGCAGGGCAGACCGGCGGGGCTGAGCACCAGCAGTCGCCGCGTATCCGGCTGATCAAGCTGAAGCACCGCCTGCCACAGCGGAGCGCCCTCGGCGATGCTCGGCAGCTGGCTGAGCGGCTGCAGGTGGTCCCCCACCTGCTCGGTGTCCCAGCACTGGACCGGCAGGCGATGCAGGGGTTCATCGTCGATGAAGCCCTGCCAGCGGCCGCGGTTGCACACCAGCAGCCAGTCCGCCGGACCCTCCCCATCGCGCAGGCGGGTGCGGCTGAGCTGACGCAGGCTGTCGCTGGCTTCAAGCACACGGAAACGGCGCTGCGCCGCATCCTTCACCTTGAGCTCCCGCAGGGCCGTCTGCAGCGCCAGCAACTGGGTCTGATTGCGGGTTGCCCCCAGGCCGAACCAACCCAGCAGCATCAGCCACAAGCCACCCACACTGCCCTTGCTCAACAGCAGGACCATCCCCAGGCCGATCGCCAACAGCGCCAGGAAACGCCCGCTGGCAGTGGCCACCTGCACCCCCCGGCGCTGACTACCGGTGATCTGCCAGACCACGGCCTTGAGGATCAGACCGCCATCCAGAGGCAGCCCCGGCAGCAGATTGAACAGCCCCAGCAGCAGGTTGAGACCACCCAGTTGCTGGCACATTGCCCCGAGCAGCGGCGAGAGATGGGAGATGCCATGGCTGCCGGCCAACAGCACGGCCGCCAGCAACAGGCTCACCAGCGGTCCGGCGGCGGCCACCAGAAATGAACCAACGGCGGTGCTGCACTCGCGATCAACGCTGGCCACCCCCCCCAGCAGGAACAGGGTGATGCTGCGCACCTTCACCCCCTGGCCGATCGCCACCAGCGAATGCCCCAGCTCGTGCAGCAGCACAGAGACGAACAGCAGCAGGGCCGTCAGAAAACCCAGACCCCAGAGAGCCGCCTCACTGCCCTGCCCCGCCAGCTCCTGGCCGTACTGCTGCTGAAAGGCCAGGGTGGCCAGCACCAGAATCACGAACCAGCTGGGATGGATGCGCAGGGGGATACCCCGGATCGACAGCACCTGCCAGCCTTCGCCCACGCCACTGCCCCCCGGCTCGGTATGCCTGTTGTGTCAATCCTAGAAAGGGCGCACCCATCGCAACGAGGCGCATGGCCACCGCTCTGCCGCCACGCTCCGCCGCCCAGCCATGGCTGAAGATCTGCGGCCTGCGTCGGCCTGAGCAGGCCGCCGCAACGGCGGCCCTGGGGGTGGATGCGATCGGTGTGATCGCTGTGCCCGGCTCAGCGCGTTGGCTGGAGCCCGCGGCCCGACCGGAGCTGTATGCAGCGATGGCTGAGGCCCGGCCCAGCTGCCTGGGGGTGCTTGTGGTGGCGGATCCTGCCGAGGCAGACCTGGCGAGGTTGGCACCCGGCCACGGTCATCAGGTGCTGCAGCTGCATGGATCGGAAAGTCCGGAGCGCTGCCGTCAGCTGCGGGCGGCCCTGGGTCCGGATCTGGGGCTGTGGAAGGCCCTGCGCATCCGCAGCGCCGACGACCTGGCGCGGGCCGAGGCCTATGCCGAGACCGTGGATGCGTTGCTGCTCGATGCCTGGGTGGCCGATCAGCTGGGGGGCACCGGCCACCGCATCCCGATCGAATGGTTGCAGGGTTTCCAGCCGAGGCTGCCCTGGTGGCTGGCGGGCGGCATCCGCGCCGATCGCGTCGCGCCGGCGCTGGCGGCCCTGGCGGCATCCCCGCCCGTCGGACTGGATGCCTCCAGTGGTGTGGAGCGGGCTCCTGGCGACAAGAATCTCGATCAGGTGGCAGCACTGGTGGCCGCCGTGGCGGCGGTCCGCCAGGATCAACCCAGCTGATGCCCCGTCGATGAGCACCGCCCCGCAGCGTCTGGCCACCTTGATGGGCCGGCAGAGCAGCCTCTGCCTGGCCGCAGCCCTGTTGGCGCTGGCCTGGGGCCAGACGGGCCGCAGCCAGGATCTGGTGGGCTGCCAGTTAGTGGGTGCAACCCTGCAATGCGTGCCGGGCGTCACGGAAAGCCCGCAGCAGCAGATTCGCCAGATGCAGCAGCAGATCGCCTCGGACATCCAGCTGGAGGGAGCGGTGCAGCAGCAGATCGATGGGCTGCAACAGCTGGTGCTGGCTGGCAATGCGGCGGTGGGAGCCGTGCTGACCGCCACCGCAGTGGCGGATGCCCAGGCTGCGCTGCCAAGCGCCAGCTATCACTGGTATCGGATCCGGCCAGGACAGCGCAGCTGGGTGCTGATCGAGGGAGCCCAGGGCACAACCTACGTGCCAGCACCTGTGGACATCGGCCAGAACCTGATGGTGGTGACCGTTGTGAACCAGAACGGGGTGGTCAAGCGGGTTGCTTCACAACCCCTGGGACCTGTGCAACCGTGAAGCAAGCTCGATGAAGGCTCATCCTGTCCGGCTCGGCTCACACCGCCCCGAAAGCCGCCTGAGCCGTTCAGCGCACGAGCAGTGATTCCTGCTGCTTCACCAGCTCAAAGAATTCAGCCTTGAGGCTGGCATCGTGGCGGAAGTCGCCGCGGACCACTGAGTTGACCATGCTGGTTTGCGGCTCTTTCACACCACGCCACTTCATGCAGTAGTGCTGAGCTTTGACCAGAATCGCAAGACCCTGGGGCTCACAGAGGCGCTCAATTTCGTCGGCCAGGATCATCACCGCTTCCTCCTGAATGTGCGGACGGGAGAAGACCCAATCGGCGACACGAGAAAACTTTGACAAGCCGATCACACGATCGCCCGGCTTGATACCGATCCAGCAGCTACCTAGAATAGGCACAAGGTGATGCGAACAGGCAGAGCGAACAGTGATGGGGCCGACAGTATAAATTTCATCCAGCTTCTTCACATTCGGGAAGCTTGCGATTTTGGGTTGCTCGTGATAACGCCCTTTGAACACCTCATGCAGATACATGCGCGCAACGCGTTCTGCGGTTTCTTCGGTGTTGTGGTCGTTATCGATATCAATCACCAGACTGCGCAGCAGTTCGCGCACCTTGCCAGCAACCTCGATCTCCAGCTGCTCCAACTCGCCGGGGAGCAAGTGATCTGCGATGTTGTCATTGGCGAGGAACGGGGCGGCAGCCGCCTCGAGACGCTCGCGGATGCGCAGACTGACAGGGGCCAGCTGGCCGGCGATGCTTGAGGGGAGAGTAGATGTCATGAGGAGATCTCGTGGCTTTCAGCGTGACCTGATGACAGCATCAGAACCTACCGACGGCGGGCATGAGGGTGATGTCCTCCACAATCTGGGAGGCGGGCTGCTGGGCCAGAGACAACAACGCCTCGGCCGCTCGCTCGGCTGAAAGCATGGCACGCCGGTCAAAGGAACTGTGGACCGTGGCACTGTCCCACAGTGGCGTATTCACCGCACCGAGGGTGAGGGTTGATACCCTGACCCCATGCTGGCGCTCTTCTTCCGCCAGACAACGACTGAAGCTGGCCAGGGCCGCTTTGCTGGCGCAGTAGGCGCCCCAGTCGGGGAAAGCGTTGCGCGCGGCGTGGCTGCTTACGTTGATGATATGACCGCCGCGCTGGCGTAGCGCGGGCAGAACCGCCTGGCACACCTGAAACACGCTGGTGAGGTTGAGCTGGAACAACCACTGCCACTGATCCAGGGGCATGGTGGCAAGAGGGCCGGTGTAGGCGGCGCCTGCATTGTTGATCAGCACGCTGGGGGTCAGTCCGCGGCCGAGCAGCTGCTGCAGTCCAGGCGCGATGGCTGCGGCATCGGCGAGATCCAGGCAGGCCGTCTCAACGCAGCGTCCAGTGTCCTGGAGTTCGCTGGCCAAGGCGCTGAGATCAGAAGCGGAGCGGGCCACCAGCAGCAGGTCGTAGCCGGAAGCCGCAAACAGGCGCGCCGCGGCGGCGCCGATGCCGCGCGAAGCGCCCGTGATCAGGGCAACCGGAGCGGGCGCCGGGGGGGAGGAAGCGGAAGTCAAACAGGAGCGCCGCCAGCAGGACCGGCGCGAATTGAAACAGAACCTTAAGAGCTGATCCCCGCATCCTGGGTGCCGGCCTCCAAGAAACGGCCCATACGCCTGAACTTGGCATACCGCTGATCCATCAGGTCCTGTTCACCGAGGGCCTGCAGGGCGCTGAGCTGCTGCAGAACAGCAGTCCGCAGGTTCTCGGCAGCCTGGCGCGGAGCCCAGTGATTGCCGCCGGATGGTTCGGGGATCACCGAATCAATGATGCCCAGCTTGAGCAGATCGGGAGCGGTGATCTTCAGGGCCTCGGCGGCCACCGGCGCCTTGCCGGCATCGCGCCAGAGGATGGAGGCGCAGGCTTCCGGACTGGCCACGGTGTAGACGCTGTGCTGGAACATCAGCAACCGGTCGGCCACACCGATGCCCAAGGCGCCGCCGGAACCGCCCTCGCCGATCACCGTAGCGATGATCGGGACCCGCAGCCGGAACATCTCGCGCAGGTTCACGGCGATCGCCTCACCCTGCCCCTGCTCTTCCGCCAGCAGACCGGCATAGGCGCCGGGGGTATCGATGAAGCTGAGGATCGGCAGACGGAAACGATCGGCGTGCTCCATCAGCCGCATTGCCTTGCGATAGCCGCCTGGAGAGGCCATGCCGAAATTGCGGGCCACATTCTCCTTGGTGTCGCGGCCCTTCTGGTGCCCCAGAAGCACAACCCCCTGCGTGCCGATTCGACCGACGCCACCCACAAGAGCCTGATCATCGCTGCCGCGACGATCACCGTGGAGTTCGATGAACTCATCGGTGAGCACCTGGATGTAATCGAGGGTGCTGGGCCGCTGCGGGTGGCGGGCCACCTGAATCTTCTGGGCCGGCGTGAGATGGTTGAAGATGTCTTCGCGACGCCGAGCCGCCAGGGTTTCCAGCTGCAGCAGCTGCTGGCTCACGTCGACTTCCGAATCCTTGGCCAGCTGCCGGATCTGCTCGATCTGCTCCTCGAGCTCCACCAGGGGCTTCTCGAAATCCAGCAGGGGGCGGCGGGCCATGGGCGTTGCGGGGAGCGAGGGGATGAAGCGTGGACGAGAGAAACGACAGGCCTCAGGTGCTGGTGAGCATGACCGGCGCCGGCTGATCCGTGAGGGCCAGGGCGCGGAAGCCGTGCAGCAGAGAGGCCGCACCAATGCGATCCATCGCCTCAAGCGTGATGTTGTTGCGACCCCAGCTGAAATTGGTGTGGATCTCCTCGAAATCGAGCAGCATGGCTTCAGCAAAACAGGCAAACATCTGCCGCTGCGGACGAGCCATCTCAGCGACCTCCATCATTTGCCAGCCTATATCTTGCCAGAATTCAACAATCCCACCCTTGAGTACATGCACGCCTTCAGCAGCGGCTTTGCTGTCAAGATTCTTGGGGTAGCCGCCATCAATCATCAGACAGGGCTTCTTCAAACTGGCGGTGTCAATCTCCAGGCTCTGGGGAAGGCTCGCCACCCACACCACCACATCAGCCTCCGGCAGAGCCTCCTCCAGACTGAGGATCCGGCCCTCGCCCAGGCTCTGCTGCAGCTCGATCAGGGGCTGGGGGCGGCGGGCAACCAGCAGCAGCTCACCCACGCCGCGGCGCTGCAGGTAACGGCAAACGGCGCTGCCGATGTCGCCGCTGGCGCCCACCACCGCCACCTTGGCGCTGGCCAGATCGATCCCCAGGGGAGGGGCGTTGGTTTCCACCTGCTGGCAGATCACCCAGGCCGTGTGGGTGTTGCCCGTGGTAAACCGCTGCCAGTCGAGGTCCACCGCACTCACCCGCTCCTCCTTCAGCAGGTTCATGTCCTCGAAAATGATCGAGGTGAAGCCGCCGAGAGCGGTGATGGTGATGCCGCTCTTCTGGGCCAGCTCCATCGCCTTGAGCACCTTCCGTTTGGCCGTCTTGAAGCGGCGCAGCATCTCAGGCACGAACACCGAGTCGATGTAGGCACCCTGGATCTGTTTGCCGGTGCGGCTGGTCACGGTGACGCGCTCCACCAGCTGGGGCGGAGCCGCACACCACATATCGAGATCGCCATCGGCGTACTCGTCGTAGCCGAGTTCCCGCGCCTTCAGGCGCGCGTCCTCGAAGCTGGTGGAGTGTCCGATCAAACCGAACATGCAGGCGCAGCGACGCTGTGACGGACGCTACAGCCTGCCTCAGCCCACGAGGGCGGCGGCGGCCATGCGAGCGATCTCACGGCCGGTGAAGCCGATCTCAGTCAAGGCTTCCTGATAGGAGCTGAGGAAGTCAGCCATCAGGTCCTCCTGATCCATCTGGAGCACTGCAGCATCGCCGGCCACCTGATCGAGCATGCGGCGCACCAGGGGCAGGTTGTCGCGGTTGGCCTGCTCCAGCTCTTCGCGCACGCTCTCGAGATTGGCCTTCAGCCACTCCTGGCCGTAGTTCAGGTGGGTGTACTCGTCCTTGACAACCCCTTCGGTGATCTTGCGGGCGAAGGGATCGGCAACGGGAATGTAGATGTGATACGCCGATATCGCAAAGGCTTCGATCAGAATCGCTTGAATCAGCAGACAGGTCGTCACCTTGCCTTCGGCCAGGGCCTGCTGGAAGTTGTTGTGCAGCGGAGCGAAGAAGGACTTGGCAAACGGCATGTCGGCCACAACGCCAAGGTTGTTGGCACAGGCGGTGAAGCCCTTCATGTGCTTCAGCTCCATCCGCGCCAACTTGGTGAGTTCCTCAGCCTGCTCAGGAATCAGGCCACCGATGGCGATGTAGTTGTCATGGGCTTCCTGTTCGCCCTCGATCACGATCGCGTTGATGCGGCTGTAGGCGTCCTTGTAGGTGGCGCTGCTGAAATCAGGCAGGCCACCGGCGTCCGCTGCGGCGGACAGGGGTGAGGATGCTGCTGAGGTTGCTGCTGCCGCTTCGACGGTGGCCATGGCTGCAGAAATCAGATCGCGTTGGCGTCGACTGTAACCAGCTCTGGCCGCACCAGAAGCAGATCTGCGGCAATTGCCCACTCAACCTGGTGGCCAGTCGCTGCTGAGCAGAGCTTCAAGCAAGGTCTGCCAGCCGCTCACCAGTCGCTCCAGCAGGGCATCACCCAGGGATTCCGAAGCCTGGCGCGCATCGCCGATCACACCGCTCGTGGAGAGGTCCTGCATCAGCCAGGCCTCCGGCACGGCCCCCTCCAGGCTCCAACCCGGCGGCGGCGGCGCTGCCAATAGTCCATCCACGGGCCGCTCCGGACCCACAAGCCCGGGCGCAAGGCGCAGCATCAGGCTGGTCTCAGCCAGGCCGGCGTGGAGTCCCTGGCTGCGCTCCGGCTCCGGCAGCAACTCCGCCAGCCCCGGCGGCCCGCTCCAGAGGAAACAGGGCAGCACGGCCATGGCCGGATGGGCGGCCCGCAGCTGCCGCGCTGCCACTTGCAGCAGAGCGATCTGGCCGCCATGCCCGTTGAACAGCACAAGCCGCTGGACGCCCATCGCCGCCAGCTGCCCGCCCACCGCCACCAGCTGGGCGATCAACAGCTCCGCCGGCAGCGTCAAGGTGCCCGGAAAGCTCTGATGCTCTGGCGAGAAACCAAAGCTCTGCAGCGGCAGCCGCCAGATCGGCAGCTCGGGCGCCAGCCGCGCCAGCACGGCATCCAGCACCGTCTCCGCGAACAGGGCATCGGTGCCCAGCGGCAGCTGCGGCCCGTGCTGCTCAAAGGCACCGATGGGCCAGATGATTGTGCTGCCGGGACTGCGGGCGGCCTGTTCCATCTCGGGCCAGCGGAGCTGATCCAGTCGCCTGGATGGCGGCAGCGCCGGCGACGCGGATGCGGCGCCCGAGGCGGCGGCCGAAACCGATGGGGCAGGGCGGGATGCTGCGGGATCAGCGGAGAACGTGTCGCCTGGAGCCATCGCTGCATTCGAGGGCGGTCCCTACAGTGTGGTGCTGTGCGTTTTCACCTGGTCATGGCCGGTTCCGGCACACCTCAGCCCCCCCAGCCTCCGGCCAGTTCCGAGATCCAGGCTCCCTCGGCGCCCAGCTCAAGCCGGCCGGCACCTCCTGCGGCCAGCAGGTCTGCGGCCCCTGCGCCGGTGCGCAAACCGCCGCAGGTGCTGCAGCTGAACAAGCGCGATGAGCAGCTGCAACTGGAGCGTGAGGCCGCCGAGGCGCGCGCCGCCGCCGAAGCTGCGCTGCAACGGGCCGCCGAACTGGAGAACGCGGTGCGCGCCGCCCGCGGCGAAACCGCCGGCTCGGCTCAGGCCCCGACTCGGCCCAGCACCGCCGCCGGCCGCCCCGATGCCGACCTCTTCGACATGAGCGGCTTCGAGGGCATGAGCATGGCCGACCTGCTGGGGCCGGACGAGCGTCAGGGACGCCGGGGCGCCGGGGCCTCGCGGATGGCGCCGCCACAACCGGAGCGCAGCGCCGTGACGCCGCGCACGGTGGACGACTTCGACTTCGATGCCGACGCCTTCCTGGCGGCACTTGATGAGCAGGAATTCGTGGGGACCACCGGTGAGGTGGCCACCGGCACGGTGATCGGCATCGAAAGCGATGGTGTCTATGTCGATATCGGCGGCAAGGCGCCGGGGTTCATGCCCAAGAAGGAATGCGGGCTTGGGGTGATCACCAACCTCAAGGAGCGCTTCCCGAAGGGAACGCCGGTGGAGGTGCTGGTCACGCGTGAGCAGAACGCTGATGGCATGGTCACCGTCAGCGCCCGCGCCCTGGCGCTGCGCCACAGCTGGGAGAAGGTGCGAGCCCTGGAGAAGGAGGGCAAGGTGGTGCAGGTGAAGGTGAACGGCTTCAATCGCGGTGGCGTCACCTGCGACCTGGAGGGCCTGCGCGGCTTCATCCCCCGCTCGCAGCTGCAGGAAGGCGACAACCACGAGGCGTTGGTGGGCAAGACCCTGGGCGTGGCGTTCCTTGAGGTGAATCCCGATACCCGCAAGCTGGTGCTGTCCGAGAAGAAGGCGGCCACGGCAGCCCTGTTCCAGAACCTGGAGGTGGGTCAGCTGGTGGAGGGGCAGGTGGCGGCGATCAAGCCCTACGGCCTGTTCATCGACCTGGGTGGCATCAGCGGCCTGCTGCACCAGTCGGCGATCACAGGCGGTCAGCTGCGCGATCTGCGCGAGGTGTTCGGCCAGGGTGATCGCGTCAAGGCGCTGATCACCGAGATCGACCCAGGCCGCAGTCGTATTGCTCTGAACACGGCGCTGCTGGAGGGCCCACCGGGTGAACTGCTGATCGACCGCGACAAAGTGATGGCTGAGGCCGTCGATCGAGCCAACCGGGCGCGTAGCGTGCTGCGCCAGCAGGAACAGAACGCCGGATGAGCCAGGCCATCGAGGCAGCCCCGCCGTTGGCGGGGCCCATCCAGGCCGACTGGGAACTGGACTATTACTCGCGACCGATCCTGGAGCCGGATGGCAAGAAGCGCTGGGAGCTTCTGATCTGCAGTACACCCGCTCAGGGCGCGTCCTTCCGCTGGGCCCTGAACTGTCCGGCCAGCAGCGTCAACTCCAGCTGGCTGCGCCAGGCGCTGGAGCTGGCCCTGGCGGCGGCCACCGAGCAAGGCTTCGCACCGCCCCGGCGGCTGCGCTGCTGGCGTGGGTCCATGCGCACGATGGTGCTACGAGCTGCTGAGCCCCTCGGTCTGGAGGTGGTGCCAAGCCGACGCTGCTACACCCTGGTGGAGTGGCTGCAGGAGCGCATGGCAACGGTCTACCCCCATGAGGAGGGCTTCATGGCCGGGCCGCTGGCCCCACCGCCGCAACCGATCCAACCCCTGGTGGTGCCTCTGCCGGAAGCCGCCCGCGGCGATAGCTGGAGCTGGGCATCGCTGCCACTGGGCGCCTTGCGCGATGCCGCCGACTGGGACGTGAGCTTTGCCGGCCTGGTGCCACTGCCCAGCGATCTCGACGATGACGCCCTCGTGAGTGGGCTGCGGCTGTTCAGCGCCAGCCGCTCCCTGGCGATCGCCGGTTGGCTGGCTGGCCTGGAGCCGGTGCGACTTGAAGTGGCTGATCATCAGCTGGTGCTGGAAGCCGGCATGGAAGACCGCTGGCTGCTCGGCAGCCTGGCGCCGGAGGAAGCCACCGCTGCGGCCGAGGCTTTCCGCGCCGCGCGCGTCCAGACGGCTGGCATCCAGTTCATCGCCGTGCAAAGCAGCGAGAGCCAGCAGGGCTTCGACGGCTTCTGGATTCTGCGCGACCTTCCCGATGCCTGAGTCGCGCCGCCCTCGCTGCTGCCATCACCATGGCTGAGGCTGTTGATCCACCCTTTGATCGCCCGGATTCGGGCTTCAACAGCCTCGAGGGCTGGACCTGGGTGGGCTGCTACGGCGGCTACTACCTGCAGGCCGATCTCTTGGCGGGGTTTGAGCACGGCTTCTTCACGCGCCAATGGCATGGCCGCGGCCCCGATCAGCTGGCCGGCAGCATCAGCGCCGGTGTGAGCGTGCACCGACCGCAGCAGGTGCACAGCGCCCGGGTGCTGCCTGCCAGCGACGCCGTTGGCCAGCCTTGGCCCGAGGCCGACGGACTGGTGAGCGATCGCGGTGGACAGAGCCTATGGGTGTGCGGCGCAGACTGCACGCCGGTGCTGCTGGCGGATCCCGCCAGCGGCCGAGTGGCCGCCTGCCATGCGGGTTGGCGGGGAGTGGCCAGCGGCATCCTGCTCCATGCAATTGCCCAGCTCGAAGCGGCCGGCTGCCGACGCGATCAGCTGTTGGTGGCACTCGGCCCCGCCGTGAGCGGCAGGCAGTACCAGGTGGAAACCGGCGTGGCTGAACAGGTGGCAGCAGCTCTGCCGGGTTCACTGGCGGATCTGGAGGCCTGCGGCGCCCTGGCTCCCGACCCGGAAGCGGGGCGCCAGCGACTGGACATCCGCGCCGCCAGCCGACGCCAGCTGGAGCTGGCGGGATTGGTGACCGAACACATCGCCATCTGCCCGCTGTGCACGGTGGCCGAGCCGCTGCTGTTCCATTCCTGGCGCCGCGATCAGGTGAAAGCAGTGCAGTGGAGCGGCATCGTCTCCCAGCAGCACGCCTGAGGGGCAGAGGCCGCCGCAGCAACCGCACGACACGGCCGATCGGGCTTCAGCTCGGACCAGGCCTCAACCCAGATCAAGGCTCAGCTGGCCGGGTGCATCGCTGCGGCGGGACCGGCGACGCCGCCGCGCCGGCAGCGCAGCGCCTTGCGCATCGTCTGGGCTGCCGGCACCGCCTGGGGCGGCGTGATCAAGGCCGGCATCGGTGCGGCGTCCCGGCTGAAACCAGCTGAGCAGAGCCTGCCACTGGGGCTGATCCAGACGATCAAGGTCGAGGGCAGCAGGAAACAGCGGCGTGCGCTGCTGGGGTAGGCGCGCCATCGCCAGCCGCAGGTCCGTGATCTGACGACGGCGGCTGTCCAGGATCTCAAGGCGTCGGCGCCGGGCGCTCTCGTAGTCGAGAATCGGCCGAGGGTAGGCCTCCATCGGCGGCGGGGCGCCGAGCTGATCATTGGTGAGGTCGGCCAGCTCCGGCAACCAGCGGCGGATGAACAGGCCCTGGGGATCGCAGCGGTCCACAGCCACCTGCCCCGGGTGATAGATGCGCGTCCAGCTGCCATCGCCGGCTGCCGTCACCCCCGCTTGCATCGCCCACTGGTAGTGATCAATCGGGCAGTCGCCGTCGATCAGGTGGCGCATGAAATGGATCGCGCCCCAACGCCAGTCGATGCCGCAGAGATTGGCGAGGAAACTGGCGTAGATGGCGCGGCTGCGGAAGTTCAACTCCAGCCAGCCGCCCTCCGCCGCCAGGCAGCGGGCAGCTGCATCCACGATCGGGAAGCCGGTACGTCCCTGTCGCCAGGCGGCATAGAGATCAGCCTCAACACCCTGTCCGGGCTCAATCCCAGCGGGAGGCTCGCTGCCAGCATCAAAGCTGCTCCACAACGAGTACTGCTCCAGCTGCGGCAGGTAGCGGAAGCGCTGATGCATGCCGGCACCCCAGCGCAGGCGACTGATCAGCTGCATGCCACTGCGCTGGCGGGCGGGCTCCTGAGCCGCCAGGGCCGCCAGGCGCTGCAGGCACAGACGCGGTGTGATCACCCCGAATTTCAGATAAGGACTCAGACCACTGCTGACGCGGGCGGCGGGATAACTCAGCTCCCAGTAGTACCGACGCGAAGCCGAGCCGATGCAGAAGGCCTCCAGTCGCGCCAGGGCGGCTTCAGTGCCTGCCGGGGGCAGGGGTTTGCCGTCACCGACCAGACCAAGCTCCTGCAGCGTTGGAATCGGTCGATCCGGCAGCTGGGTGCTGGCCGGCGGCACGGGAATGCGCGCCGGCGCGGCCGCTGGAGGTGCAGCCATGGCGGCATGCCAACGGCGGCTCCAGAGCGGATAACTGAGCAGGGCATCAGTGGCACCGGCCGGTTCGATCCAGTCGATTGACATCCCCTCGACGGCCAGGCGGCGTTGAACCGCTGCATCGCGCCAACGACCCACAAGTCGTTCACTGTCCATATGGGCGATGACGCGATCGGCACCGGCGGCCCTCACCACCGCTGGTAGCTCTGCCACAGGATCACCCCGGCGCACAAGCAACCGTCCGCCACGGCGGCGAAGATCACGGTCGAGGCTGCGCAGACACTCCAGCAGAAATGCGACACGCGCCACAGCTGTTTCCGGGTGAAACAGCAGCGCCGGATCAAGAATGAACAACGGCAGCACGGTCCCGCGTCGACAACCTGCAAGCAAAGCCTCGTGGTCGGCGAGGCGCAGGTCGCGACGAAACCAGATCACGCTGGAAGCCATGCTGCCGCTCAAGCGCTGTACGAGCCTTGCCAATCGGCCGGCGGGGTGTGACAATGCAGATGTTGCATAAGTGTTGTCCTGATGCTCACCGGAGCTGACCTGCTGGCCAAAGTGAAGGAACTTGGCGATGCCAGCAAATCCGACATCGTTCGCGCCTGCGGCTACGTCTCAACCAAGAAAGACGGCACGGAGCGCCTGAACTTCACGGCCTTCTACGAAGCCTTGCTCAATGCCAAAGGCGTCGAGTTCGGCGGCGGCCCCTCCAAGGTAGGCAAGGGAGGCCGCAAGCTGAGCTTCTCCACCAAGGTGCAGTTCAACGGCAACCTGATGGTGGGCAAGGCTTACACCGCCCTGCTCGACCTCAAGCCCGGCGACGAGTTCGAGATCAAGCTGGGTCGCAAACAGATTCGCCTCGCTCCCCTGGGCTCCAGCGACGACGAAGA
Source organism: Cyanobacteriota bacterium (assembly GCA_041158125.1). GTDB lineage: Bacteria > Cyanobacteriota > Cyanobacteriia > PCC-6307 > Cyanobiaceae > Vulcanococcus. Next base: position 37,143 of record JBEBCC010000092.1, on the reverse strand, counting down.
GTGATTGCCACGGCTTCCGCCACGCGGATGCCATCAATCCCCGCCGAGAGGATGCCGCCTGCATAGCCGGCACCTTCTCCGGCGGGGTACAACCCTGGCGTGTTGACACTCTCCATCGCCTGAGCGCTGCCCTCGCGATGCCGCGGCAGCCGGATCGGCGAAGAGGTTCGCGTTTCAACGCCGGTGAGCATCGCATCGTCCATCGCATAGCCGGGGATGCTTCGGTTGAAGTGGGGTAGCGCTTCACGCAGCGCCGCGATCACGTCCGCTGGCAGGACTTCACTGAGATCAGCCAGTTGGATGCCTGGTGCGTAGGAGGGTGCCACTGAGCCGATCTCGCTGCTGGGCCTGCCAGCCAGAAAATCACCCAGCCGCTGGGCCGGTGCCGCGAAGGTACCGCCGCCCAGTTCAAAGGCCCGCGCTTCCCAGTGGCGCTGAAAGGCCACGCCGGCCAGGGGATCACCGGGTGCAGTGCCGTAGGGCTCCACATCCTCAGGATCAATGTTTACAACGATCCCGCTGTTGGCGTTGCGCTCATTGCGGGAATGCTGGCTCATGCCGTTGGTGACGACACGTCCAGGTTCCGAGGTGGCACCCACCACCAGGCCACCGGGGCACATGCAGAAGCTGTAAACGCAGCGCCCGTTGCTGCAGTGATGCACCAGCTTGTATTCAGCCGCTCCAAGTCGCGGATGACCAGCGCAGGCTCCCCAGCGCGCGGCATCGATCAGAGGCTGCGGATGCTCGATGCGCAAGCCCACGGAAAAGGGCTTGCGCTCCATCGCCACACCCAGTTGATGCAACATCGCGAAACTGTCGCGGGCGCTGTGACCCACCGCCAACACCACCTGCTCAGCGGCGATCAGCTCGCCATCCGCGAGCTCAACCCCACGCACCGCCCGGCTCACTGGATCGAGATCCAACCTCTCCACACGGGCCTGAAAGCGGATCTCTCCACCAAGCCGCTCGATCTGAGCGCGTAGACCGCGCACCACCGTCGCCAGCTTGAAGGTGCCGATATGCGGTCGATGCAAGACCAGGATCTCGGCATTGGCGCCGGCGGCCACCAGCTCTTCGAGCACCTTGCGACCGAGATGGCGGGGATCGCGCACCTGACTATAGAGCTTGCCGTCGGAGAAGGTGCCGGCACCACCTTCTCCGAACTGGGCATTGGAATCAGGATTGAACGGTCTCTGACCGCGCCAGAAGCCGAACGTGTCCGCGGTGCGCTCCTTCACCGCTTTACCTCGCTCCAGCAGAAGCGGCCGGAAGCCCATCTGAGCCAGCAGCAGTGCGCAGAAGTAGCCAGCGGGCCCCGCTCCCACCACCACTGGGCGAGGAATCGTGCCGGCGCCCATGCCGGCCGGGGCCTGCGTCACCAACCGGTAGCGGCAATCGCTGGCGGGCTGCAGGTGCGGATCGTGGCGATAGCGCTGCAGCAGTTGTTGCTCCAGCTCAGGGTCGAGCTCAAGCTCAACGCTGTAGATGAACTGAATGGCATCGCGGCGGCGGGCATCGATGCTGCGTTTCACAAGCCGCTGGCTGTGCAGCTGAGGGGGCTGAAGCCTGAGCCGGCGACAGATGGCCTCACGGAGATCGCTGTCGCTGTGATCCAGGGGCAGCTTCAGTTCATTCAGCCGCAGCACCCGCTCAACCCCCACTGCTCTTGTTGTAGTCCAGCGCCTGGCCGACCCGCTGGCGGCTCAGGCCAGCGGCCGACCTTTCCAGGTCCAACCGCGGCCGCTGAGGGTGCGCCAGACGGAGGTGGGAGCAATCGCCGCCAGCACAAGCCCGCCGGCCCCCATCAACCACCAGTGGCGCATGGGCAGCTGAAACTGCTGGCGGCTCCAGAGCCGCAATGCCCATTGCAGGCCGATGCCGAGCAGCGCCAGCATCAGGGCCAGCACCAGGGGCAGCGGCACCTGGGGAATCACAACCAGCGCGATCGCAGTGGCTGGCGCCAGCAGCCAGGGGCCGCTGAACAGCAACAGCACCACCGCCCCCGCTGCGAGGGCGAGGGGCACATTGCCGCCAAGACCGAGCAGCCAGTTCTTGCTCCAGCCCTCCCAGAGCGCCGGGAAATCGGCGTACATACGCAGGTCGACCGCATCAAGACCCAGCAGATAGCGCAGGCGATAACCAGCAGCCTTGATGGCACGGGCGAGGGCGAGGTCTTCCACCACCTCGGCAGCCAGGGCCCGGTGGCCGCCGATCGCAAGGTAGCTGCTGCGGCGAAACAGCATGAACGGCCCGGCTGCGAAGGCAACGGCACTGGCAGGATCGTTGGCGGCAGCAATCGGAAAACCGAGGCCCAGCAGGCTGGCGATGATCGGCTGCACCATCCACTCCGCCAAGCAGCCGCAGCGCAGGCGCGGCGCCAGGGTGAGCAGGTCGGCGCGATCAGCCTGCGCCTGGGCCAGGGCCCGCCGCAGCGTGGCCGGTTGCAGCCGCACATCGGCGTCCACGAACAGCACCCAGGTGCTGTGCACCTGCTCCATGGCCTGGGTGCAGGCCCAGTTTTTGCCAACCCAGCGCTGATGAGCAGGGCGAGGTCCGGCCGCGAGCACACGGAAGCGATCGGATCCGGCCGCGCAGGCCTCAGCGGCGGCCTTGGCCAGGGTCACAGTGGCATCGCTGGATTCATCGTCCACCAGCAGCAGCTGCCAGTGGCTGCAGGGGGGATGGCTGACCAGGATGCTGGTGAGACAGTCGGCGATGTTGGCGGCCTCGTTGTAGGCCGGCACCACCACGGTGAGCGACTCAGAGAGCGACTCAGTGAATGACTCAGTGAATGACTCGGGGAGCGCCGCGAGAGGAGGCGCCAGATTCGCCAGGTCCTGGGGCAAAGGTGGCAGGCGCGGTGCCGGCGTGATCACGCGGATCAGGCCCAGCAGCAGCACAATCAGCCCGAGCACAGCGGCAGCGGCCAGCAGAACAGGCAACCAGAGCAGCAGAGTCGAGGCGATGGTCATGGAGGCCGCAGCCCGTGGAGGGCCGTCGTAGCAGAGAGGGCGCCGCAACGCCGGCGCCGTAGGGTCAGAGCGCAGGGTTGAAGCGCTGTGCGCCAAGCCACGTCTTCAGTCGCCTGCCAGACCGCGGTGCCTTGTTGCCGCGCTACCCCGTCACCGCGTCGCGCGATCGCCGCATGGCCGAAACGATCCTCCACAACGGCAGCACCTGGACGCTGAAGCGCCTGCCCTCGGCACTGGATGCCTCCCGGGCCAGCAACCGCATCCGCCCGTGGTTGAGTCGTGCTGAAGAAGAAGTGCGCCAGCAACAGCGGCTGGAGCAGGTGCGGCGGGAGAACGGCATCCCATCCCCGGAGGAATGGATGTGGTGAGGCAGCTGGTCAAGGCAGTTCAGCGCAGCAGCCGCAACCAGGCCCACCAGAGCAGAGCGACGGGCAGCATCGCCAGCAGGAGCAGCTGCAGGCTTTCAATCTGCTCTGGATTCAGCACGGTTCGATCAGAGGCCCATCAGCTCCACAGGCCAGGATGGCGCGACTCTGAAATCCTGCTGCCCAGTGCCTGAACCAACCTTCCACTACGAACCACTGGAGCGCTTCGGTGAGGGCCTCACCAGCCGACGTCCCTGGAACACCAGGGCCCTGTCGGGCGTCGAACGGCTGAATGGACGCGTGGCGATGCTGGGTTTTGCCGCTGCTGTGATCGGCGAATGGATCACGGGCCATGGCCCGGCGGGACAGGTGCTCGACCTGCTGCGCTGGTATCTGGGCTGAGGGACAGCGCCTGCGCATGGGCCGATGCTGCCGGGGCGGAATTGGCGCCGGCATCAGGGCCTGGTGGTGACTGGCGCTGGAGCGGCAGGGGCGAGAGCAGGGGCAGTGCTCTGCTGGAGCTGGGGTGCCGGCTGGGCTGACGACGGGGGCTGAGCTGTGCCAACACTGGTGAGCCTGCCGTACATTTGCAGAGCCAGATCTTCATTCAATCCCAGCGAAAATACCGGTGTCATCTGCAGCTGAGCGTCAATATCACGAATCATCTGGGCAACCCGCATTGAAGAATCCAGAGGTTGCGGCGAACCCGAGCCAGCCTCTTGATTGGCCAAAGATGTCTGCAGCTCCGTGAAGAGAGAACGATTATTTCGATAATGGCCTAAATTGTTTTTTATATTGATGCTTTGCTGGCCGAGCTGCAAAACCGAAACCGTCAACACCACCAAAAAACCGTTAGCCCAGAGAACCGCCTGAAGCGCACGATTATTGAGGTTGGCCAGCCCCTGGGGCAAGCCAATGGAGATGGCAAGCGTGAGGATGCTCACCGAGGCAGTAGCAACTGCCATCAGCGATGATTCCTGGCTACGATAGAATACCATAACACTACATACGCTATCAATTCGCACAACCATTAATCTCACCTGCTGCTTCAGCCGCAGCTTCTGAGCCGGAGTCGCGCTTCTGAGCTGATCAACAAATTGCAGTGTTTGCCAATATTCCTCCCGCATCGGGCTGGCAGCCTCAAGCCGCATACAAAGCTGCCAGTGGCGACCCAGCTGCTGAGTGAGATGCCAGGAGAGGCCGTAGGTGAAGGCCGCCAACATCACAATCCCGAGGCCAATACAAAGCTGCCCAGACCGGCTGAGCCGCAAGCGGGCAGCATCGCCAGGGGCATCTCGTAGAGCCGCCGATTCAAATAAGTTGGAAACCAGAGCTGTGAGCAGGCGCTGCATGGCTGAAGATGGCTGCCCGTCAACCCTGGGAAATCTCAACCGTGGCAACGTACATCCCTGCCGGAATCGATGCAAGCGCAGGCGAGAACCAGAACCTCAAGGCCGCGAGAACTGGTGCCAACCGGTATCGTTGATACCACCGAGAGGTCGATCCTTGCCAGCGAGCTGAACGCGAATCACATCCGGCCGGCCGGCGCGAATGCGCACCGATGAGAGCATAGGCAAGACAATCGTGCCACGACGGGCCATACCGTAATAGAGCACCTTGCCGGAAGCAGATTCCACCTCCAACCAGCTTGCCTCCGAAACCCTCAGCCGAATCACGGGCTTTGCGGCTGGAGGTGCTGGTGCCACTGGCACCACCGCTGCAGCCTTCTCGCTCAGCTGCACAGGGCGCAGGTTCTGTTGGCCGAGAAAGGCCAGAATCGGCACAGAGCACGCCAACAGAGACAGCACCAGAATCGCCCATCGAGCTGATTGCACCCTCCCAATCCCAGGAGCTGATCCGCTGGATTGCGTTGAGCGAATCCCTAGACGCAGTCCATCGGCCAGCGTCGTCTGCCATCGCCCGCCGAACTGGGTCAGCGATGCCGTTGCATCTGGGCAACGGACCCCAACTTGACTTGAGCCGGACGCGCGCTCAGCCTGGGGGCGTGGCCGGACATGCTGGCGAACCATTTCGCTGAAACGTGCACAAATGGCATCCCGCCGAGCCCGCTCTACCGGTTGCACCTCCAGAGAAGCAAGCTTGGCCTCCAAATCATCCAAGGCCTGCAGAAGCTCCAGCTGAAACTCCTCAAATTCAGCCATCCTTACGTTCATCACTTCACAGGTCTGCGTCAACAGCTCGACCCGTTCTTCCGCTGAAAGCCCATGCTGATCATGCAAGCCAGCGGCGACGCAGCTGGCCGTGACGGATGAGGCAGGGGAATCTTGCTTCATGGGATCAGCACCAGGACCAACGGGCAACCCGGCAAGCAAACAGCTTGAGATGCGGAGACATTACACGAAAAAATCAATGCAGGAATCATCAGTTCTGAAACGGCGGTCATCGTCAGCAATCTCCGGCGGCGCGACCGGGCTCCGCCCAGCTGCGCTGCCGCTCTGATGAGCACAGCAACAGCCGAACGGGACTGACCTGTTGCGTTGCCGGTTGATCTGGCCTCTGGTCAGCCGGCTCGATCGGTCAGCCCGCAGCGGCGGCTCAACCAGAGGGCCCACCGCAAGGTGCAGTCGCAGCGGTATGTCGCTGCATCAACCGGGGAGACCAACACAGTGGATCTGCTTCCAGGTAAGACCGCGTCCAAGTAGGTCTGCATCCAAGTAGATCGACTGCCAGCGGGTATGCGCCTTGCCTTATTGCCTTAGGCCAGTGCCGGTCACGATTTGTCGGCACTCACTCGATGCAGGAGTCTCATGCATGGGCCATTGGGCCTGGCTGAGTCGCATCCGCAAGGATTTGCATGGATGCCACCAGGCATCAGCCCCAGCAGAACGGGCAGGGCTGAAGCCTGAGTGGGATCAGGTGCTTGAGCCCACGCTGCGAAGTGCAGCGCTAATCGCCGGATCAGGCCACGGGATGGCGACTGCTCACCAACTCACCGGTGCAGGCCACAGGCAGAAGGCTGGATCGACCGGCCGCATACCAAGCCTCAACCAGTGCGGCGCTGGCGCGGGGCGAGAGCTCACCGGCCAGGATCCAGAGCTCGTCATGCAACGTCTGGGTCTGATCCGGCGTCCCCACGTACCAGGGAGCTTCCGGATCGACCGAGAGCTCCTCATGAAGCTGCAGCAGTGCCTCCAGAACGCAGGCGGCGAGCTCGGGTGTCATCGCAACGCAAGAACGTCCATCCACGCACGGCGTGGCGACTGAAATCAAGGACCTCACGCCTGGGTCCGCCTGCTGCGGCAGCTCTGCTGCAATCAATCTGGACGCGCACCTGCGCTCCTATGACCTCACTATCAAGGAGCCCACCATGACGCACGCAAGCAGCCAGCCATCCACCCATGACCTGCTGAACTCCCAGGAGATCGCGTTGCACATGATCACCAGTGCAGCACGGATTCTGCTGATGATCGGCACCGCCGTCCTGGTTGGTGAGGTGGCGACTGGTCCGGCCAGACGCCTGATCGCCGCGCGCAGGCACCGTCATGCTTCAGACGGCGGTCCTCAGGACTCAGTCAACGCTGAGTCCTGAGGCACATCCACAAGCTGCCGCTGATGGCGCTCCACCGTGATCCAACGCGAACACGCCTGCCATCACCAGCGCCCGATCGCCTCCGCCAGCCGCTCCATCGTGCGCCTTCGGCCAGGATCATCCGCCCAGTCGCCCAGGAACTGGCGGCGCAGGCCGGCGCTACTGGGGCTGAGGTGATCGCCGGGTAGCTCCAGCAGTTGCGAGCAATCGTTGGAGCGGGCCTGCAACACCGCCAGCAGACGCCGACTCTGGTCGATGCCATCGCGATCGAAGCGCACCAGCAGGTTGCGCGACTGGTTGTAGCAGCGGCTCACCTGCTCAAGGGTTTCCTGCGGCGAGGGGCTGAATTCACTGCGGAAGTTGAACTGCTGTCCGAGTTCCGCCAACAGCGGCACCGAGCGCTCCGCCGAGAAGTTGTTGAAACTCAGCGCCACCAGGCCATCGCAGCCGCGGCCGCCATCAGGAGCCAGAAGATGAAGCTTGCAGCCAAGGCTGTGGCCCAATCGCAGGGGCCGCGGGCGCGTCCAGGCCCCCGTGTGCTCTGCACGTTGACCACGGGCCTGGCGGAACCGTCGCCAGGCAGCATTGGCCTGGCTCTGGTGATCGAAGCCGGGAACATAACTCCAGGCATGAATGAACCAGCCGCGGCGCGCCAGCGTCTCCAGCAGCCGCCGGTAGCTCAGCTGGGGCGTCGCAGCCAGGTAGCTGCCGCCAATGAACTCGATCAGCCCGCAGGCTTCGCCATCAGGCTCGAGCAGCCAGAGGTCATTGTCCTGCCGCCAGCGGGGCATCGCGCTGCCTCAGACCTCAGCCAGCGCCGCCGGCCGTGAGTTGCCGCAGAACCTGCAGCGCCTCACGGCGGTGCGCTGCGCCATCCAGGAGGTTGTTGAACACATGGCGGATCATCCCCTGGCCGTCGATCACGTAGGTGACGCGGCCCGGCAGCAGCCCCAGCACGCTCGGCACCCCGAAGCTCCGGCGCAGTTGGTTGCCGTGATCCACCAGCAGCGGGTAAGGCAGCTGATGGCGGGCCGCAAAGCGGCGGTGACTGGCGGCGTCATCACCGCTGACGCCCCAGACCTCAGCGCCGAGGGCCTGCAGATCGGCATAGCTGTCGCGGAAAGCGCAGGCCTCCATCGTGCAGCCGGGGGTGTCGTCCTTCGGATAGAAGAACAGCACCAGAGCCTTGCCACCGAGCTGATCGCTGCGACGCTCGATGCCGTCCTGGTCGCGCAGGGCGATCAAGGGCGCTGTATCGCCGCCGGCGAGAGGCCTGGCCAAGGGAGAATCTGCAACTGCCCAGACCCTAGGCAGCCCCTCACCTCAGCTGGGATCATGGCCGGGTCAGCCGCGCGTGAGCCAATGCAGGGAGAGGCCGGCACCGGCTCCACCTGGGAGCAGGTGGATCTGTTGACCTTTGCCGCCCAGCCGGCTGTTGCGATGGCTCCGGCTGCGATCGCCACCGCTGCGGTGGAGCCGGCCCCTGAGCCATCGCTGTCGCGTGCTGCTGCAGGGGTGTCAGTCGGTCCAGCTGGGGAGGCGGATTCGGTTCAGTGCGCGGCACCCTGCAGCGATACCGCCGCAACCGCGATCAGCGCACCAGCCCGCGAAACGATCCAAGGCGTGCCTGGGCCGGACCTGGCGGCCAGGGCCCCGAATGTCGCAGCAGCTGCCGGTCGTGATCCCGAAGTTGAGCCCCGGCCCCCAGGAGGGCGGGGCCCTTCCGCCGGCTGCCCGCAGCGCCTGCTGATCCTCGATACCGAAACCACCGGCCTCGATTCATCCCGGGATCAGTGCATCGAAGTGGGAGCGGTGCTGTTTGATGTGACGCACCGGGCTGTCCTCGGGCAGATTTCGTTTCTGCTGCCCTGCAGTGAGAATCCCGCCCGCGGCATCAACGGCATCGACCCGGCTGTCACGCGGCTGCCGCAGCCATGGGAGCAGGCATTGGAGTGCTTTGAGGCGATGCTGGCGGCCGCCGATCTGGTGGTGGCCCATCACGCCGCCTTCGACCGCCAGTGGTTTGGCCACGGACCACTGCCAGCCATCGACAAACCCTGGCTCTGCAGCATGGAGGATCTGCGCTGGCCGCCTCAGAAACAGCTCCGCGCCAACCCCTCCGTGCGAGATCTGGCTCTCGCCTACGGCGTGCCCGTCTGGGCCGCCCACCGCGCCCTCACCGACTGCATCTATCTGGCTCAGGTGTTTGAGCGCTGCCCGGAGCTGGAGCAGCTGCTTGTGGCAGGGCTCGAACCACGGCGCCTCTACCGCGCTCGACTCGGCTACGAGGAGCGCCACAAGGCACGTGAAGCGGGCTTTCGCTGGAACGAGCCGATCAGCGGCGCCTGGAGCCGGCGCCTCTCTGATCGGGAGGCGGCCCTGCTCAACTTCCCGGTGGTGGCGGTCGAGGAGCCGCCGCTGCAGCGCCGTTCCGCCTGATTTCTTCAGCAACAGAAAGGTGAACCGCTGGAGTGACGGCCTGCGCCGTGGGATCGCCATCCTGAGGAGTGTCCGCCTGCGGCCTGCCCATGCCCCGGAGGATCCCGCCTCAGAAGCCGGTGTTGCGTTGGCAGAACAGCCGCACCTGGGCGCGGCTGATCCGGGAGGCGGAAGCCCTCTGGCATGTCGATGTGCGCGATCTGCGCCGCCTGGGTGCCCTGGAGCTGGGGCAGCTGCTGGTGGAGGTCCCACCATCGCTGCGCTCACGGGTGAATCGCTGGCTGGCCTCTTATCACGTGGCCACGCGCCTGGAACTGGATGAGGCAGGCGGCCGGGAGCCGCCAGCCAGCGCACGGGTTGCAGCCCAGCCCGTGATGCAGCGCGACTGGATCAGGTCCGGCAGATCAGATCCGGCTGATGCCGCGCTGCCGCCAGCACCCGCTGGCGCAGATCCTCGATCAGAACTGCCGCTGCCGGCTGCACGAGCAGATCGCGTCGCAACACCAGGGTCAGCTCGGTGCTCACCCCAAGATCCAGGGGCAGAGCCCGAAGCATTCCCTGGTTCGCCAGGCTGAAACCGGTGCGGTAGTGCAGCGTCAGATCACCCGGCCCTGGCCGCTGCAGCCGCACCGTTCTCGACGCCGGCGTCGGTGCGCGCTCCTCTTCCGGCATTGGCTGCGATGGTGTCAACCGGCGCCAGTCGCCCAGCAGGGCCTCGGTGCGCGGGTAGCGCCCCTGGCGGGGAGCGAGACGCGGGATGTGGCGCACGTCGCCGGGAGTCAGCTGGCCGTGATGCAACAGCGGGTGGTCCGGCTGTCCAGCCAGAAGCAGAGGCGTTCGCGCCAGCGGCAGTGCACAGAACGTGTCGCGATCAAGCCAGCTGAGCTCCTGGCCCATCGCCGTGATCCAGGCATCAAGGATGCGCGCTTTGAGCAACTGGAGCGGGCGCCGCCAACCCAAGCGGTCGAGATGGCCCGGGATCCAGCCCTCGGGCGGCGCTGGGCGCAGCAGTGGTGCCGCCAACAGGCTGGCATCAATGCGCAGCTGCTGCCCCATGCGGCAGCGATACAGCTGGTGCACCTCACGCTGCAGCAGCAGCAAGGGGTTGTTGGGCTCAAGCGGCCAATCGGCTGGATGGCGCTGCAGCCGCAGGTTGAACACCTGCTGGCAGTGCCTGCTGCGACGACTGATCGTGCTCTGATCACAGCCGAGACGCCTGGCCACGGCAGCGCCGCCGCCCAGCCAGATCAGCAGATCCAGAGCATCGAGCTCCTCGACCAGCACCATCGCGCAGTGGCAACTCGCAGACCGTGCCACCACTATCCCGCAGATCTGCAGCAGAGCATCGCGGGGCTGATGGCCGGCACCGCCAGCCCCTCCATCCACCTGACAACCAATGCAGCGCCGCTTGCCGTGATCGGCTGAATTGCCATCAGGATCAGTGCACTCCTCCGAGGTGCTGATGTCTCTGCTGCACTGTCCACTGTGCATCGGTCTGGGACTGCTCTCGCTGCTGCGGGCCGCCGCCCACCTGCTGCTGCTGCAGCGTTTGCTGATCGGGCCTGCACCCCGGCGCTTGCGCTGGCACCTGGCTCACTGACGCTCCAGTTCGGCCACCTCCAGGCGGGCGTTGACGACGCTGTCTGGATTGAGGCTGATCGCATCGATTCCCTCGCGCACCAGCAGGGCCATGAGATCGGGGTGATCGCTGGGAGCCTGACCGCAGATGCTGATCCGGCGGCCGCAACGCCGGGCTGTGCGGATGGCCAGACGGATCAACGCCAGCACGGCGTCCTCCCGCTCGTCGAACAGGTCCGCCAGAAGAGCCGAATCGCGATCGATGCCCAGGGTGAGCTGGGTGAGGTCGTTGGAGCCGATTGAGAAGCCATCGAACCGCTCGGCGAAGGCTTCAAGCGAAAGAACATTGCCGGGCAGCTCGCACATCATGGTGATCTGGAGCCCCTCACGGCCCCGCACCAACCCCTGCTGAGCCATCTCCGCCAGCACGCGATCCGCTTCCTGCAGCGTGCGGCAGAACGGCACCATCGGGATCACATGGGTCAACCCCATCGCCTCACGCACCCGCCGCAGCGCCTGGCACTCCAGGGCGAACGCGGCTCGGAAACCCTCAGCGCAATAGCGACTGGCACCGCGCCAACCGAGCATCGGATTGCGCTCCCGCGGCTCGAAGTCGCGGCCCCCCAGCAAACGGGCGTACTCATCGCTCTTGAAATCAGAGAAGCGCACCGTCACCGGCCGTGGATGAAACGCAGCGGCGATCCGGCCGATCCCCTGACTGAGCAGGTCGACGTAATACTCGGCAGGGCTGTCATAGCCGGCTGTGAGCTCGACGATGGCCTGGCGTTCGACGGGATCTGTCACCGCATCCAGATGCAGCAGCGCCATCGGATGCACGCGGATGAGCGTGGCGATGATGAACTCCAACCGCGCCAGGCCCACGCCGTCGCAGGGGATTGCCGCCAGCCGAAAGGCTTCTTCCGGATTGCCCACGTTCATCAGGATCTGGGTGCGCGTGGGCGGCAGGTGCGCCACAACGCGGCTGTCGACATGAAACGGAATCGCACCTCGGTAGACATGCCCCTCATCTCCTTCGCAGCAGCTGGCGGTGATCAGCTCGCCATGGGGGATGCGTTGGCTGCCATCACCCGTGCCGACGATCGCTGTGATCCCCATCTCACGGGCGATGATCGCGGCGTGGCAGGTGCGGCCCCCCTGATCGGTGATCACCCCGCTGGCCCGCCTGAGGATCGGCTCCCAGTCCGGATCGGTACGCTCGCTCACCAACACATCACCGCTGTTGAAGCGCAGGATCTCCGAGGGATCGCGCAGGATGCAGGCGCGGCCGCTGCTCACCGCAGCGCCGATGGCGCGGCCACTGCAGATCAGCTCGGCGGTGTGGGGCTGCAGGTGCCAACGTCGCACCACCGCAGCACTGCGACGCGACTCAACGGTTTCCGGCCGCGCCTGCAGGATGAACAACTCACCGCTGGCACCATCCTTCGCCCACTCGATGTCCATCGGTGTGGGCACACCACGGCGGGCGCTGTAGTGCGCCTCGATCCGGCAGGCCCAGCGGGCCAGCTGCAGGGCTTCTGCATCGCTGAGGGCAAAGCGACGGCGCTCAGGCTCCGGCACCGGCTCGCAGCGGGTGGCCCCATGGCCCTGATCCTGCTCCGCCGAGGACGCCTCAACCCGCGGTGGTGACTCGTTGAGCACCATCCGGATCGCCTTGCTGCCGAGCCGCCGGCTCACGATCGGCGCAAATCCCTCCAGCAGCGTGGGCTTGAAGATCAGCAGCTCATCCGGATTCACCGCACCCCGCACCACCGGTTCACCCAGTCCGTAGGCGGCGGTCAGCAGCACCACATCGCGGAAACCGGTTTCGGTGTCGAGCGTGAAGATCACCCCGGAACAGGCCAGATCAGCGCGCACCAGGCGCTGCACGCCGATCGATAAAGCCACGTCGCGGTGGTCATAGCCATGCAGCTGCCGGTAGGCGATCGCGCGATCGGTGAACAGTGAGGCGTAGCAGCGTCGGCAGGCTGCCAGCAGGTCAGCCTCACCGCGCACATTCAGATAGCTCTCCTGTTGGCCGGCGAACGAGGCCTCCGGCAGATCTTCGGCGGTGGCGCTGGAGCGCACCGCCACCGCCGGGCTGCCGAGCTGCCCGTAGGCCGCCAGGATCGCCTGTTCCAGATCAGGCGGCAGCGGAGCGCGGCCCACCAGGGAGCGGGCCGCATGGCCGGCAGCCTGGAGGCGCGGAATGTCGCGGCTGTCGAGGCCGGAGAGAATGGCCTGAAGCTGCGCCCGCAGATCAGCGCTGTCCAGCAGCAGTTGATAGGCAGCGGCCGTGATGGCGAAACCGGCTGGAACGTTGACACCCGCAACCGTGAGCGCCTGGATCAGTTCACCAAGGGAGGCGTTCTTGCCGCCCACGCTGCTGATGGCCTCCAGACCCACCGCCTGCAGCGGCACAACCAGTGGCAGCGGAGCGGTACGCATGATGAGGGCGGATCAGGGCGGGGAGGCAGCCAGGCGTTGCAGACGCAGGTCAGCCCCTGGACTGATGCCAGGAGCCAGATCAAACCGGCTGCTGGCAGCCTGAGGGCGTACAGCCAGCCCCAACCGCCGTTGCTGCAGGGCGGTGCAGAACGGGAGCGGTTGCGCCCTGGCGTTGAACCAGTGCAGATCCCAACCGGGCCGTCCTTGCACCCGCAGCGAGGCCAACATGGCGATCAGGCCGGTGTCATAGCCAGCGCTCTCCACCAGGCCAGGCCTGTAACCCCAGCGCTGAGCAAAGCGGGTGGCGAAACCTGCCCAACCGGGGCCTCGACTGAGGGGATCCACCCCCAGCTGGGGCTGGGGCCGTGGAGCCACCAGCGGCGCAACCCAGGCCAACAGCAGCCCCTCAGGCCAGGCGGCCCGACGCAGGCGGTGAGCCAGTGGGCCATCGCCACCGGTGATGATCACCAGCGCATCCGGGCGATACCAGTCGACATCGCGGATCAACTGCGCCATCGCACCGTTGTCGTCGTCAGCCACGGTGATGGCGCCATCAACAGGGCCGATCAGCGTGCCCCGACCATTGCTGAACCCAGCCTGAAATCGCCGACTCAGCGCCAGCGCTTCAGCGCTCCCGTCGCGCACCACCATCACGCGGCGACGCTCCTGGGCCAGCAATCCCTGCGCCAGGCGATCGGCCTCAAGTGCGCGGGCGGGCACGATCGGCCAGAGCTGATCTGATCCCGGCAGCTGCGGCAACGCCGCCAGGGAGCTACCCCGTTGCAGGGGCAGCAGCACGGTCAGGCGCCGTTGCTCTGCCAGGCGGCCGTAGGCGGCGAGGGCAGCGGCGGGTGGCGCCACCAGGAGTTCGCTGCGGGGTGCCTGCTGGAGGGCCACCAGCGGGTCATCCTGCGGTTCAAGCCAGCCCAGCTGCAGCGCTGGGGGATGGAAGCCACAGGCCATCGCCTCGGCCATCGCCTGGCCATAGCCGCGACGCAAACCATCACCAAGGCCCGCCAGCAGCCCTTCACTGGGCAGAATCCAGCGCACGGCAATCGGCTGGGGAGCGCTGGCGGCCAGGGCCTGGGTAGCCAGCAGAGCCACCCCGCAGCTGAGGGTTGCCAGCCATGAGCGCGGCCGCGGCACGGCTGCGGGTATCACCAGCTGAGCGGCACAGCTGGGCTGGGTCGGCGGCTCTGCGGTGGTCATGGGGGACACCGTCCAGTGGCCGAAAGCTAGGAGGGTTTTTAGTGCTTAAAGTCAGTCTTTCAATGTTGGTCGCATGACCCGCCGCCAAGCTGTGTGGCCGCAACAGATCCGCAGCCGCTGCGCCACCGTGTTCGCAGCTCTGGGCCTGATCGCTGCGGGGATGGTCTGCGTTCCCCCTGCACTCGCCATTCCGGAGGAACAGGCCATCAAGAAACTTGAGGTGATTCCGGTATTTGTTCTCGTGGATGGCCAGGGGCTGCCACTGCCGATTCCCCGCGAGAAAGATCTGCTGCTACCGCTCTACCTTGAGAGTGCAACCGCCAATCAGCAGCTTGCTGGCCTGAAGAAGAGCAATCCCAATCTCAAGGTGAGCGTGGTGGCTGTCCCTCTCAATGTGATGAACGCCAAAATCAGCGAGCTCAACAAACAACTCAAGGACAAGAACAAGCCCTTTGTTGCACCGATTGTCGGCAAGGAAGCCGACCGCCAGCAGGCCCTGTCACTACTCAAGGCCCAGGGGTTGAGCGAAAAGCAGATCAATGAAGGCCTGGCCGTGCCCGTGTTCTTCACCAAGCCCTTCCTGACGGTTACCACGCCGCAGGGACCGCGGGGCGTGTTCTATTTCAGTTACGAAGACATGCAGGCGAGCATCGGGCGTTTGCCTGCGGCTGATCGCGACAAGCTCAAGCCCCAGGTAGCCGATATCAGTGCTGTACTGCGTGAGATCATCAAGTCGCCTGATGACAACTTTGTGATCTATCCCACGGCTGAATACTTCCGCCTGGTTCAGGAAAATCAGGCCAAGTCGCCAGGGAGCAGCGCGGCCGGTTCCCGCTGAGATCCATCAGCGGAACTGCAGCTGGCGGCGATCCACTCAGCTTCAGCGGCGGGCAGCATCGGGACCAGGATCTGGAACGGCGCCATCTGGATCCTGTTGCTGCTCAGGGAACAGCTGGGTCAGCAGCCCGGCCGCCAGCAGCGCCCCGCCCAGGCCCAGGGCCAGGTTGCGATTATCACCCGCCGCATCGCCCCAGACGGCGGCGGCCAGGAATGCCCCACCCAGCAGCAGGCTTGGCACCAGCACGATCCCTTTGGCGGTGCGGTTCAGGCCCATGAACTGCAGGCATCAATCAGGCCTGGCACTCTGGCAGAGCGCTCGCCAGTCCTGCATCGATCAGGCCTTGGCTGAGGTCCGTGCCATCAGCGCCGCCACCGAGACGCTGCACCCGCGCCAGCAGCGTGCCCTCATGGTTACTGACTGGACGTAGGTTGACACGAGTTCGGCGCGGCAGTTGCTCCCGCAGCCAGGCGGCAGCCGCGGCATCGCCATCGGCTGGCAGGCTCAGACAGGCCAGCTCGACGCTGTAGGTGCGGTTGTGATCGCCCACCTGCAGGAGATTGCCGCTGCGCACCTGCAGCACCTCGGCTGCGGCCGCCACTGCTGGCAGGCTCAGCAGCAGAGCGACCAGCAAACCAAGGCCCCACAGCGCAGCACGCATCATCAGAGCCGGCTGCCGCAATTTGGGCAGAACAGGTTGGAACTGCTGCTGGTATGGCCGCAGCTGTGGCAGTCGCGGCTGGTGTCAATCGCCAGCTCGGGGTGGGACGGCAGACCAACCATTTGGGCATTGCTCGCACCCGGCGGCACCATCGGATAGCAGTTTTCGTTGCGGCGCACCTGCACTTCGATGAAAGCAGGGCCGGGATGGGCCAGGGCATCGCTGAGGCGCTCGCGCAGCTCCGCCCGCTCCTCGATGCGCACACCGCGCACCCCGAAGGCTTCGGCCAGTGCTTTGAAGTCCGGCATGCCGCCGGTCATCTCCGAGGCGGAGTAGCGCTCGCCGTAGAAACTCTCCTGCCACTGGCGCACCATGCCCTGCCAGCCGTTGTTGAGCACCACCACCTTCACCGGCAGGTTGTACTGGCTGAGGGTGCCGAGCTCCTGGATGTTCATCAGGATGCTGGCATCGCCCGCCACGCAGATCACCTGCTCCCCTGGAAAAGCGGTCTGCACGCCCATGGCGGCCGGCATCCCGTAGCCCATCGTGCCCAGGCCGGCGGAGCTGATCCAGCGGCGGGGACCCGTATGCAGGAACTGAGCAGCCCACATCTGGTGTTGGCCCACATCGGTGGTGATGTAGGCCTTCGGGGCCAGCTCCTGCAGCAAGCTCACCACCTCCTGGGGAGCGATCTCGCCTTCCGGTGCGGGCACCACCAGCGGGTAATGCTGCTTCCAGGTGGCAATGCGCTCCAGCCATGCCTCGGTGCGGCCAGCGGAGTTCTCGCCAGTGGAGCCGGCCAGCAGACCTTCGAGGGCCTGTTTCACATCGGCAACCACCGCCACATCCGGCAGGCGGGTCTTGCCCATCTCAGCGGCATCAATATCAATGTGGATCACCTGAGCCCGCGGTGCGAATCCATCGAGCCGACCGGTGACGCGGTCGTCGAAGCGGGCGCCAGCGGCGATCAGGAGATCACACTCAGTGACCGCGAAATTGGCATAGGCGGTGCCATGCATGCCCAGCATCCCCACAGCCAGGGGATGCTGCTCATCGAAGGCGCCCTTGCCCATCAGGGTCGTGGTCACCGGCAGACGGAAGCGCTCAGCCAGGGCCTGAACCTGGTGGTGGGCACCGCTGCTGATCGCGCCACCACCCACATACAGCAGTGGCCGCCGAGCCTGGCGGATCAGCTCCAGGGCTTCAGCGAGGGCAGCAGGATCAGCGGCCGGCGGCAGCTGGAAGCCAGCGGGGATGGCCGTACCCGGTTCAACCGGGGTGTAGTCGAATTCCTCGATACCCACATCCTTGGGCACATCGATCAGCACCGGGCCGGGGCGACCGCTGGCGGCGATCAGGAAGGCTTCAGCCACGATCCGGCCGATGTCGCGCGGGTCGCGCACCACCCAGGAGTGCTTCACGATCGGCAAGGTGATGCCGAAGATGTCCGTTTCCTGGAAGGCATCGGTGCCGATCGCAGCCCGAGGCACCTGGCCGGTGATCACCACCATCGGCACCGAATCCATCTGGGCCGTGGCGATGCCCGTCACGAGATTGGTGGCACCAGGACCGGATGTGCCGAAACAGACGCCCACCTGGCCCGTGGCCCGGGCATAGGCATCGGCAGCATGGCTGCCGCCCTGCTCGTGGCGCACCAGGATGTGCTGCAGCCAGCCCCGCGACTCGGCCTTGTGCAGTTCGTCGTAGATCGGCAGGATCGCACCGCCGGGATAGCCGAAAATGTGGCGAACGCCATGGCGATGCAGCGCATCCATCAGGGCATAGCCGCCGTTGACCCGCCGTGGGAACGACTGCTCAGCAGCGGCGGCTGCGGGCGATGCGGACGTGACGGTCACGGCAGCGGCGTTAGGCAGGAACTGATGGTCCAACCCTAAGGTCTGGCCCCTGGAATGGGCTTGCTCTGTCGCCGATCGACGGCAGGTGCCTCGGTCCCGCAGGCAGTGGCTGCGACAGCTCAGCGGTCCCGTGCCGCCGCCATCGCCCGCAGGATCAGGGCTGGATCCAGCCAACGGCCGCGCCAGCGCACAGCCCAGTGCAGATGCGGACCCGTGCTGCGGCCACTCATGCCCACATGGCCGAGCAGCTGGCCCACCCGCACGGTGGTCCCCGCCCGCAGGGCTGCAGCGCCACTGCGATAGACGCCGTCATCGACGCGGCCGGCCAGGTGGCAATAGGTGTGCTCGTAATCCCCCGAACGGATCACCAGGCCGAAGCCGCAGCTCCGGTTGTCGATCACCGCCTGCACCACCCCACCCCACCAGTTGCGCACCGGTGAACCCATGGGCGCGGCAATATCGAGACCGGTATGGGGCTCTCCCTGGCCGGTTTCGCCGCTGCTGCGGCTGCCGAAGCGGCTGGTGTAACCAAGAAAACGACTCACCGGAAAGGCCGCCTGTCGCCAGCGTTGTTGCGTCCAGGCAGGCAACGGTTGCACCGGCAGGGTGGCCGCCAGGGCAAGCCCCAGCACAGCCGCTGCCAGCGCCCAGCGCGCTGGCGCGCGCTCAGAGCAGCCCGAGGGAATGCAGGGGACCACGGCCGCTGAGCAACTCCAGCAGAAAGGCCGAGAAACCGAGCATCGCCAGGCGGCCATTCCACACCTCAGAGCTGTTGTTCCAACCCCAGGCCCACTTGTCCTGGGGGTAGAGCTTGACCCGGGTGGGCAGCGCCGCCGCCTGATCCAGGTTCACCTCCGGGCCTTCGAGGGCATGCTGCACCAGGTCGGCCAGACCACTGATGAAGGAGGGAGTGGTATCAAGGGCCGGCACGCGCCGGAAGTTCGTGATGCCGGCTTCGGTGGCGATCTCGCGATATTCGATATCGATTTCCTCGAGGGTCTCGATGTGCTCGCTCACAAAGCTGATCGGCACCACCACAAGATCCTTGACCCCGGCCTCACCGAGTTCGTGCAGAGCGTCATCGGTGTAGGGCTTCAGCCACTCCACCGGACCCACACGACTCTGATAGGCAAGCGTGTAGGGGTTGATGTGACCCAGATCGACGGCAAGGCGCTCCATGATCAGCCGCGCGCAGGTTTCGATCTCCGTCTGGTAGGGGTCGCCGGCCTCCTCCACATAGCTCTTGGGCACCCCATGGGCGCTGAAGAACACATGGGCGCTGGCTGGATCGGGGCAGGCCTGGATTTCGCGGGCAATCAATTCGGCCATCGCGCCGATGTAACCCGGATCGTCGTAGTAGCTGCGGATGCAGCGGATCGGCAGACGGGCGAAGGCCGGATCGGCCTGACGCAGGCGCTGCAGCTCGCGGAAGCTGGAGCCGCTGGTGCTGATCGAAAAGTGGGGATAGAGGGGGAGCACCACCACCGCATCGATCCCATCAGCCTTGATGTCGGCCACGGCCGACTCGGTGAACGGATGCCAGTAGCGCATGGCCACGTAGCTGGTGGCCTCGATGCCGCGCTGACGCAGGCTGCTCTGCAGCTCCCGCGCCTGCTGCTCGGTGATGCGGCGCAGCGGCGAGCCACCGCCGATCGAGCGGTAAGCCGCCTGAGACTTGCCGGCCCGCAGCGTGCTGATCAGCCAGGCCAGCGGCTTCTGCAACGCCGGATTCGGCAGTCGGATGATCTCCGGGTCGGCGAAGAGGTTGTAGAGGAAGGGGCCGACGTCCTGGATGCGCTCAGGGCCACCGAGGTTCAGCAACAGCACGCCGACCTTGGCCATGCCCGAGGGATCATCTGAAGGAATGGCGCTGAGCGTAACGCTGCCGGCCCGAGGCTGGCCGTTCCGGCCGCTCCTCGATAAGGTCGGCGCCCCGGCCTGGCTCCCGCCCGCGCGATGGCGTCCGCCTCCCCCGAGCCCCAACCGCTGGCCCACCCGCTGGATGGTGCGATCCGCGATCACAACGCGCAGCTGGCCGCCAGCGGGGTGGCACTGCGGCTGGAGCGGCGCGGCCGCCGTCTGGGGCTGCGGGGGCCACTCCCCTGCCGGCGCGGTGGCGCCGGGCAGCCGGTGCAGCGCCTGAGCCTGGGGTTGCCGGCGGACAACGCCGGCCTTGAGCAGGCCCGCATCAGCCTGCGGCGGGTGCTGCAGCAGCTGCATCAGCAGAGCTTTGACTGGAACGATTGGCAGGGGAGCAAACCGGCGGTAGCCAGCAGCACCTCTCCGGTCGGCAGCGCGCTGACGCACGGGCCTGAACGACAACTGAGCGCCGCCCTGGAGCGTTTCGAGCAGCAGTTTTTCGCTGATCCGCGCCGCCGCCGCAATCCAGCCGGCAGCCGCACCACCTGGACCGCGGCCTACCTGCCCTATCTGCGCCGACTGCGGCGACTGGCCGCAGAGCAGGGGCTGGCGCTGGGGACACCCCTGCTGCAGATGGTGCTGGAGAGCTACCCGCTGGCCTCGCGGGCGCGGCAGCAGTGCGGCACCGCCCTGGGGGCTCTGGCCCGCGCTGAAGGCCTGATGCTCAGCGAGGACTGGGCAGAGCGGGCGGCTGGTTATGGCCTCCATGCCGCCCAGTTCCGTCAACTGCCGAGCGATCACCAGATCCTGCAATGGTTGCCGCGGATCCCGAACCCCGGCTGGAGACTCGCCTATGGCCTGATGGCCACCTACGGCCTGCGCAACCACGAGGTGTTCTTCACCGATCTCTCGGCGCTGGCTCCCGGTGGTGACCGGGTGATCCGCGTGCTGCCCACCAGCAAGACCGGTGAGCATCAGGTGTGGCCGTTCCAGCCGGAGTGGGTCGATCTGTTCGAGCTGCCGCGCTTGGGGGAAACCCGTGAATGGCTACCACCGGTCTGCACCGACCTGCGCCGCACCACCCTGCAGCAGGTGGGCCGGCGGGTGGCTGAACAGTTCCGCCGCTATGGCCTGCCCCTGACCCCCTACGACCTGCGCCACGCCTGGGCAGTGCGCACGATCCACATCGGCCTGCCGGACACGGTGGCGGCGCGGATGATGGGCCACTCCGTGGCGATCCACACCCGCACCTACCACCACTGGATCACACGCCGCGATCAGCAGCAGGCGGTGGATACGGCTCTGGCCCGGGTGCGCAGCCGGCCCGCAGCCGCCTGATGGTTCCCCTGGTCCCGAACCGGCACCAGGGCCGCCAGAGTGGGCGCCCCAGCCGCATCGCCCCGTGAGCGAGCCCAGCCCAACCCCCAGCGGCGTGCCCGGCGCCAACGCAACCACGGTCGAGGGTCTCGATGCCACGGCCGCCGCACTGGGCCCCGGTGGTGCCCTGGCTCCCGAGCAGGATGCTGAGGGCTACCGCCGTCGCATGGCCCGCCGCCGCGACGTGCAGCAGCAGCGCGTGGGCGAGCGCAACCTGGAGAAAGGCCTGGTGCTGGTGTTCACCGGCGAGGGCAAGGGCAAGACCACCGCAGCCCTGGGGCTGGTGCTGCGCACGCTCGGCCACGGCGAACGGGTGGCGGTGGTGCAGTTCATCAAGGGGGGATGGCACCCCGGTGAGGCTCGCGCCCTTGCGGTGTTCGGCGACGCCCTGCACTGGCATGCCCTGGGCGAGGGCTTCACCTGGGAGACCCAGGATCGTGAGCGCGACCGGGATTTGGTGCAGCGGGCCTGGCAACGCTCCTGCGCTTATCTGGCCGACGGCGACCGCAAGCTGGTGGTGCTCGATGAAGTGAATGTGGCCCTGAAGCTGGGCTATCTGGCGCTGGAGCAGGTGCTGGAGGGGCTGGCGCTGCGCCCGCCGCTGACCCACGTGGCCCTGACAGGCCGCGGGGCACCGGCGGGGCTGCTGGACCGTGCCGACCTGGTGACCGAGATGAAGCTGCTACGCCACCCCTTCCGTGAACAGGGGGTGAAGGCCCAGGCCGGCATCGAGTTCTGATCAGCACACCCGCAGGTCGCGATGCACACGCTTGCTACTGTTCGGCCAGCGGACCTGCAAGCGCGAACGGATGGCGTACCAGCGCGTGTTGCTCAAGCTCAGTGGTGAAGCCCTGATGGGTGAGCAGGGCCACGGTATCGATCCGGCCATCGTGAACGCGATTGCACAGGATGTGGCGGCGGTGGTGGCCGACGGCACCCAGCTGGCGATCGTGGTGGGTGGCGGCAATATTTTCCGGGGCCTCAAGGGCAGTGCCGCCGGCATGGATCGGGCCACGGCCGACTATGTGGGCATGTTGGCCACCGTGATGAATGCCATCACCCTGCAGGATGGTCTGGAGCGGGCGGGTGTACCCACCCGGGTGCAGAGCGCCATCTCGATGCAGGAGGTGGCGGAGCCCTACATCCGCCGCAAGGCGATCCGCCATATGGAGAAGGGTCGGGTGGTGATCTTTGCCGCCGGCACCGGCAATCCATTCTTCACCACGGATACCACCGCTGCCCTGCGGGCCGCCGAGATCGGCGCCGATGTGGTCTTCAAGGCCACCAAGGTGGATGGCGTCTACGACAAGGATCCCAACAAGCACGCCGATGCCGTGCGCTACGACAGCCTGTCGTTCCTGGATGTGCTCAGTGGTGAGCTTGAGGTGATGGACAGCACAGCGATCGCCCTCTGCAAGGACAACGCCATCCCGATCGTGGTGTTTGATCTGTTCGGCGCCGGCAACATCGGCCGTGCCGTGCGCGGGGAGCCGATCGGCACCAGCATCCTGCCTTCAGCCTGATGCCAAGACTGGATCCAGCCACCTGAGTTCACCCCCTTCAGAGCCCCAGCGAATCTCCTCTTCAGCCATGGATCTCGACGCCAGCATGCGCAAGTCGGTGGATGCCACCCAGCGCACGTTCAACACCATTCGTACTGGGCGGGCCAATGCTTCCCTGCTCGACAAGATCACTGTTGAGTACTACGGAGCTGAGACGCCGCTGAAATCACTGGCGACCATCACAACGCCAGACTCCTCCACCATTCAGCTGCAACCCTTTGATGGCGGGTCACTCGGCTTGATCGAGAAGGCGATTGCGATGAGCGATCTTGGCCTCACCTGCAACAACGATGGCAAGGTAATCCGTATCAACATCCCACCGCTGACGGCGGATCGCCGCAAGGAGCTCTGCAAGCTGGCTGCCAAATACGCGGAAGAAGGCAAGGTGGCCCTGCGCAACATCCGTCGCGACGCCATCGATAAGGTCAAGAAACAGGAAAAGGATGGCGACCTGTCTGAGGACCAAAGCCGTGATGAGCAAGACAAAGTACAGAAATTAACCGACAAATACATTGCCGTGATTGAAAAACACCTCGCTGACAAGGAAGCCGATATCCTCAAGGTCTGAGACGGGGCGTGACTGTCGCCGGGCAAGCTGACGTCATCGTCATCGGAGCCGGTGCGGCCGGTGCGGCTGCCGCCTACCACCTGGCCAGCCGCGGCCGGCGTGTGCTGATCCTTGAACGTGAGCCGCTGCCACGCCCGAAGGCCTGTGGTGGTGGCATGGCCGCCTCAGTGCAGCGCTGGTTTCCCTTTCCGCTGCTGCCGGTGGTGGACCAGGTGATCGAGCGGGTGCGTTTCAGCTGGTGCCTGGAGGATCCGGTGCTGGCGGAGCTGCCGGGGGATTCGCCCTTCTGGATCGTGCGGCGCTCGCGCCTTGATCAGGCCATCGCCGAACAGGCCGTTCGGGCCGGCGCTGCTCTGGTGGATCGCTCCCCGGTGGAAACCATCCAACGCGAGGGCGATCACTGGCGCGTGGCAAGTCGCGGCCATCACTACAAAGCCCGCACGCTGGTGCTGGCGGATGGCTCGGCCTCTCCATTTGCCGTCCAGTTGAATCTCGGCCCATCGCGGCCCCGCTTCGCTGCAGCCGTGGCTGTGGAGGTGGAGGGAGCCGTGGCGGAACCCAGCACCGCCCGCTTTGAATTCGGTCTGGTGCGCCACGGCTTCAGCTGGGCCTTCCCGCGCCAGGGGGGCTGGAGCATCGGCGTGGGCACCTTCGTGGGCCGTGACGCAGTCGATGCTGATGCGGTGCTGTCCCGCCTGCTACCCAGCCTCGGCCTGGCCGCTGATGCCGGCCAGCGCCGCAGCTCACCGCTGCGTGTGTGGGATGGCCACCACCCGTTGCACGCGGCAGGGGTGGTGGTGGTCGGTGATGCCGCCTCTCTGTGTGATCCGTTTCTCGCCGAAGGACTGCGGCCGGCATTGCTCAGCGGCGTTCGCGCCGCAGAGGCAATCGATCACTGCCTGGCGGCCCTCAGCCATGGAGCTGCCGGTGATGAGCCCGCCGCCCTGGATGCCCTGGCGGCTTACAGCGCCACGATGCGGGCCGAGTGGGGCGAATCGATGGCCTGGGGGCGACGCATCGCCCAGGTGTTTTATCGGTTGCCCAGGGTGGGCTACCAGCTGGGGATCAAACGGCCCACCGCACCGCGGCGGATCGCACAGATACTCTCCGGCGAGATGGGCTACGGCGACATCGCCCAGCGTGTGATCAAACGGCTGGTGTTTCAGCGCGGCTGAGAGCGGCCAGGCTGAAAGGCCTCAACCGCAGCTCAACCGGGCTTGGTGCAGTCCTTGAGCTCGCGCAGCCGTTGATCGATCGAAGCCAGCAGCTCAATGGCGAACATTGGCGATTCCTGCACGGCGAAGAGGAATTTCTCGCGGTTCATCACCAGCACCCGGCAATCGCTGAGGGCGCGGGCGTTGCCGTAGCGACGGTGCTCCGGCGTGACCAGTGCACCGGCACCGAACACATCACCGCCCCGGATCACCTCATGGGCGCTGTCCTCATTCCAGCTCAGCTCCACGCTCCCCTCCAGCAGACCGAACATGCAGTCGCCGGTTTCGCCTGAGCGGAAGATCAGAGAGCCGGTGGGGAAGTGCTTGACCTCGCCGGTGCTGGCGAGGGCACGCATGGTGTCGAGGGCGTTCAACGCAGTCATCGGTTGGTCTGAACCCAGTGTGCAGCAGGCGGGTTAAGAACCGCTGAGCACCAGGGTCGCGCCGAGACCACCCACCACATCCGCCGGTAGCAGCCGTCCGTCGTGGTCGGTATCGAGGGCATCGAACACCGCATCGCTACCCAGCCACTCCTCGCGGGTGATACAGCCATCGCCATCGAGGTCGTTGAGCAGGAAGATCTCCTGGGCAGCGTGCTGGAAAGCCCGCGATCCCTCCAGTTCGCCGAGGCGATGGGCAAGCTGTGCTTCGAGGGTCTCGATGGCCTTGCTGAAGCCGCGGATCCCCTCATCCAGCTTTTCAGTGGCCATCGGATCCTGGGCCATCATCGCGGCGAAGGCGGCCTGATCCAGATGCAGCTGGGCTTCGGTGGGGGCAGGATCAAAGGCGTTGAGCCGACGCTGCAGATCGCCATTGCTGTTGCGCAGCTGGTCGAGCAGAGCGGGTGAGATGGTGAGCAGATCGCAGCCGGCCAGTTCGATGATCTCCTCAATATTGCGGAAGCTGGCGCCCATCACCTCAGTCTTATAGCCGTAGGTCTTGAAATAATTGAAGATCTGGGTCACCGAAACCACACCTGGATCCTCGGCTCCGGGGTAGCTGTCCCGTCCGCTGTGCTTCTTGTACCAATCGAGGATACGCCCCACAAACGGGGAGATCAGCGTGACGCCGGCCTCGGCCGCAGCGACGGCCTGGGCGAAGCTGAACAGCAGGGTGAGATTGCAGTGGATCCCCTCTTTTTCCAGCACCTCGGCGGCCTTGATTCCCTCCCAGGTGGAAGCGATCTTGATCAACACGCGCTCGCGGCTGATACCCGCCTGGCGGTAGAGACCAATCAGCTTGCGAGCCTTGCTGATGGTGGCCTCAGTATCGAAGCTGAGGCGTGCATCCACCTCGGTGGAAACGCGACCCGGCACGATCCTGAGGATCTCACGCCCGAAGATCACGCAGATCTCATCAAGCGCCTCCCGCACCACCTCCTCCGCCGGTGCCGCAGGACCGCAAACCTCACGCGATTCGCGCAGGGCGCTGTCGATCAGGTTCTGATAGGCGGGGATCTGGGCAGCAGCCAGAATCAGGGAGGGGTTGGTGGTGGCGTCGCGGGGTGTGAACTGCCGGATGGCGTCGATGTCGCCGGTGTCGGCGACCACCACGGTCATCGCCGCCAGTTGATCGAGCAGATTGGCCATGCGGGCCCCACAGGTGGCCTCAAGCTAGCCAGCGTCAGCGATGCGCGCCCCGACTGTCACCAACCGGTCATCGGCCCGGCTGCCAGGCCGATCGGGTCAACCCGGGCGGAACGATCAGCCGGCGCTCACGGCGGGGTGCGGGGTGCGGGGCGCCCTTGAGGGCGGGATCTTCTCGATCACCAGCAGCGCTTCGATGATCTGACGGGCCACCGGTACCGCCACCGTGGAGCCGTAGGCGTTACCGCCCTGGGGCTCATCCACCACCACCAGCACCACATAGCGCGGGTCATTGATCGGCAGGTGCGCCACAAAGCTGCAGATGCGGGCGCCTGAGATGTAGACGCCGTTTTCCGCCTTCTGAGCGGTGCCGGTCTTGCCGCCGATGCGATGGCCGGCAATGGCGACCCCCTTGCCGCTGCCTTTCTCCACCACCGTTTCCATCCAATGGAGCACCGTTCGCGCGATCTCCGGTTTCAGCAGCGGCAGCCCCGAAGCTGGCGGCGGCGGTGCCAGATCTTCGCCGGAGCGCAATCCGCGGGTGATATGAGGACTCACCATGCGGCCGCCGTTGGCCAGCATCGCATGCAGCTGTACCAGCTTGAGTGGCGTCAGGTTGAACCCCTGGCCGAAGGCGGCCGTCGCCGGTTCGATCGGCTGCGTGCGAAAGGACTCGAGCGATTTGAGCTGACCGGCCTGGGCCCCCGGCAGGTCGGTATCGGGGGTGGAATCAATACCGAGGCGATGAAGCCAATGCCAGAACTTCTCTGGTTTGACCTGCCGCATGGCCTCCACCATCGCCACATTGCTGGACACCTGCAACACGGTGGGGAAATCGATCAGGCCATTGCCCTTGCGGTCATGGTTGAAGATCGGCCAGCCACCGATTGTCAGCTGGCCGTTGTCGAGCACCTTGCCGGCTGGGTCAATGGCATTCTCCTGCAGCGCGATCGCCAGGTTGATCGGCTTGAAGGTGGAGCCCGGCTCGTAGAGATCCTGCACGGACCACTCGCGGAACAGGCCTGGCTTGTAGGTCCAGAAGCGATTGGGGTCGTACGTGGGTGTCGACGCCAGCGCCACCAGTTCGCCGTTGCGTACATCCATCACGATCGCCACACCGCGCTTGGCACGCCACTGCTTCACCTGCTTGCTCAGGGCCAGCTGGGCCACCTGCTGCAGGCGAGCATCGAGCGTGAGCTGCAGGCGCAGATCATCGCCGTAGAGCACCCCCGCCCGCAGACCATCCGGTAACGGCGTGCCATCAGCACCGCGGCGCAGGCTGCGGGATGCTTCATGGCGGCGCAGGTCACTGTCCCGGCTCTGTTCAAGCCCAGCCTGGGGAATCCGCTCAAGGTTGAGAAATCCCACAACGTTGGCGAACAGGGTGCCCTGGGGGTACAACCGCTGGGGATAGGGATCAAGATCAAGGCCGCTGATGCCAAGCGCCCGGATGGCATGAGCGGTTTCGGGGTCAAGATCGGTGGCGAGCTTCACACCCGAACGCCGACCTTCCATCTGCCGCACCAGATCGGCCATGGGCACCGCCAACAGCGCTGACAGACGCCGGGCTACATCCAGGGGACTGCGCAGCTTGCCGATGTCATCACCGGCAAAGGCGAAGTAGCGGGGATGAGCCCAGAGTGTGAAGCGCTCCTCGTCCAGGGCCACCAGACGGCCCTGGCGATCCACGATGGTTCGCCGCTTCCCGATCGGGGCGATGGTCTGCGTCTGCACCGCCCTCGCCCGCTGCTGCAACTCGCGACCCTGAATCACCTGCACCCAGGCCAGGCGCAAGGCCAGGCCGAGCAGGCCAGCCGCCAGCAGCACAAACACCAGCCACAGCCGCGCCGCCGGCACGGCGGTGAGGGTCACAACGCGTCGATGGCCGCCGGCACGACGCCGCTCCTGGACGGCCACCACTTCAGTACCCCGACGGAATCTGGCGGGTGTTGACCTGAGCCAGCAACCCACTGAGGCTGCCATCCTGAGGCTGCTGCTGCGGTGCCGCCACGTACAGCAGTTTCTCGCTGCTGGTGGGCTGCAACAGGGCTGGTTTATGGGTCATCGCCAAGTGGTGCTGCTCCAGCACGGCGGCAGACTCCTGCAGGCGATGCTCCAGTCGCTGAGCGGCTTCCAGCTGCTGAAAATCGTGGCTCCATTGCCCTTGCCAGTGCAGGGTGAGACCGCTCAGGCCGAGCACCGCCAGGCCCAGGCCGGCCAGGCTGCCATTGGCGATGCGATGGAGGCTGGACAGCCAGGGGGCCTGCCGCTCAACGCGCTGGGCCGAGAGGGAGCCCTGAATCAGCTGCAGCGGCTGACGGATCGGACTCCTGCGTCGCCGGGCAGGTTGTTGAACCGGAACGGCGACCACGGTTGCGCTGCTGAACTGCGCAAGTGAACCATGCCGCGGCTGGGGCAGCAAGGGCGACGCCCCGTCCCGGCCCCTCAACCACCAAGAATCAACAGGTTTGTGAAGGTGAGGGCATTCCAGAGGGCGTGCATCAGCACGCAGCTGCCCAGTCGACCGCTGCTCCAGCGCAACCAGCCCAACCCCAGGCCCAGCATGAACAACGGCGGCAGTTCACCGAGGCTGAGGTGGGCCACCGCAAAGATCAGGGCGCTCAGCAGCACGCCCGCCGGCGCCCCCAGCTCGCGGGCAGCCACCGGCAGCACCACCCCACGGAACAGGGTTTCCTCGAACAGCGGCGCCAGTACAACAGCCGTGAGCGCAAAGCAGGCGAGGGCAGCCGGATCCTGGCTGCGCAGCACCAGATCCAACAGCGGGTTGCTGCCGCCCGGATCGCCCCAGAGCTGTCCCTGCAGCCAGCCCACCAGGCTGACCAAGGGGAGAACCATCAGCAGGCCCCGCAGGGCCCTGGCCGCCGAGAGGAACCAGGGTTGCCAGCGGAACAGCAACCAACCGCCGCTGGGACTCGGGCCGAGTCCCATCAGCATCATGGCCAGAATCAGAAGTGGTCCGGCCATCAGGGCGAGGTAGAGCGCCAGCACCGAGATGCCCTCCCGCAGCGGACTGACAACGCCGACTCCGTTGAGCAAGGCGGCGAGCAGGGGCGTCACCAGCAACGGTGTGAGCAGCTCGCCCACCACCACGAATCCACCGGCGATCAACAGCACGGTGTCGAGTCCACTCAAAGGCGGACCTTGCAGCGGCGGCAGCCCTGGGGCACGGCCCCGCCAGCGCAACCAGGCCTCGCGCAGCAACAGGCCGATGCCCAGCAGCAGCACCACGGCGGGCAACAGGGTCACGGCCAACAGCTGGGCCAGAGCACGCCGGCCGGCGCGCACCGGGTCGCAGCGATCAGGGCCGGCGACGGCCTCACAGCCCCATTGCCGCAGCAGGGGCCGCTGCCCCGGCCAGTGGCTCAGGCTGTCGATGGCGGGGATGGGCCTGGCCGCTGAACCGCTGCGGCCAGGCGGCAGCTGCAGAAGTTCTGCAGCCAGCCGGATTTCCGCGCCCTGCTGGGCAGGGTCGCTCGCCAGATCCTGCAGCAACGCGGTGGCCTCGGCATCCCGCTGCAGGCGGCGCAGCAGCAGGGCTCGCTCCAGACGCAGCTCCGCCGGTGCCGGCGCGCCGGCTTCCGCCCCCCTGCGGATCTCCTCCGCCAGAGCCCTGTCGAGCGCCTCGCTGGGATCAGCACCAGCCAGGAACGACTGGAGCGATGCCGGCAGCTGCGGTTCCGCCAGCACCGCCAGCTCCAGCTGGCGCAGGTTCAGATCACCTCCCACCGAGGGGCGGCTGAGGCTGTCGACCAGGCCATTCAGCCAGAGCAGCAGACTGAGAGCGAGGCTGATCAGGGCCAGGGCCCGCTTCCAGAACGGCGGTTGACGTGACGGCGTGGCGCCG
This sequence comes from Cyanobacteriota bacterium, assembly GCA_041158125.1. Classification (GTDB taxonomy): domain Bacteria; phylum Cyanobacteriota; class Cyanobacteriia; order PCC-6307; family Cyanobiaceae; genus Vulcanococcus. The sequence continues at coordinate 7,198 of JBEBCC010000092.1, read as the reverse complement.
ACGGGAAGGGGTGCCTGGCCGTTGCCTGCGTTCACCGTGTGCTCAGCCCCTGCATCGGCTTGATCGGCGCATTCTGACCAGCGGCACTCCGCCGCGACCTGCGCTGGCGCAGGTCGCGGCGGGGGCCCTCCCATACGATGAAGTTTCGTGTGAGGTGCGCCCGTGGCTTTGCGGATCCTGCTCGTTCGCCATGGCCTGAGCAGCTTCAACCTGGAGCACCGCATCCAGGGCCGCGACGACCTCTCCAACCTGACGGAGACGGGCGTGCAGCAGGCCCTGGCCACCGGCGAGGCCCTGCGCGACCTGACGATCGATGCCGCCTACAGCTCACCGCTGCGCCGCGCCCACGACACCGCCACCGCCCTGCTGGCAGCCCAGGGCGGTGGCCTTGAGCCACAGCTGGATGACGACCTGCTGGAGGTGGATCTCAGCCCCTGGACAGGGTTGCTGGGCCATGAGGTGCGCGAGCGCTTTCCCCACGAGCACCGTCTCTGGTATCACCATCCCGAGCAGTTGGAACTGGAGCGGGCCGATGGCAGCCGCTATGCACCGATCCCTGAGCTGATGGAGCAGGCCGGTCGGTTTGCCGAGCGACTCCTGGCCGCCCACGACCCGAGCGCCCCCGGTCAGCGCACGGTGCTGGTGGTGGGTCACAACGCGATCCTGCGCTGCCTGCTGCTGAGGCTGCTGGGTCTGCCGGCCTCCGGCTTCCGGCGGCTGCGCCTCGACAACGCTTCGCTGTCCGTCCTGAACCTGAGCCCGGCTGAGCGTGGCGGTGTTGCCGTGCAGATCGAATCGCTCAACGGCACCGCCCATCTGCACGCCGAGCGATGCGCCAGCACCCTGCCGGCGAAGGGTCCCGGCCCGAGGCTGCTGCTGGTGCGCCACGGCGAAACCGACTGGAACCGGCAGGGGCGCTTCCAGGGGCAGATCGACATCCCCCTCAATGCCAGCGGCCACGCTCAGGCCGCCGCGGCCGGTGATTTCCTGCGGCGCGTGCCGTTTGCCCGCGCCTACACCAGTTCGATGTCCCGCCCCCGGCAGACCGCTGAGGGAATCCTGCGTCACCACAAGGGCGTACCGCTCACCAGCGTCGCCGATCTGGTGGAGATCGGCCATGGCGACTGGGAGGGCTGCCTGGAGGAGGAGATCGCTGATCAGTGGGGCGAGCTGCTGGCCGCTTGGAAGCGCGCCCCGGAAACGGTGCAGATGCCCGGGGGGGAGACCATCCATGATGTCTGGGAGCGCTCGCTGCAGGGCTGGAATCGGATCGCCGCCAGCCTCGATGCCCAGGAAACAGCCTTGGTGGTCGCCCACGACGCCGTCAACAAGACCATCCTGTGTGCCCTGCTGGGCCTCAGCCCTGCCGATATCTGGGCGGTGAAGCAGGGCAACGGTGGTGTCACCGTGATCGACTACCCCCATGGCGCCGATCAGCCGCCGGTGGTGGTCTGTCTCAACCAGACGGCTCATCTCGGCGGTGTGCTCGATCGCACCGCTGCCGGTGCCCTCTGAGGTTCGAGCGATGACCGCTCGCTGGCTGCGTCAGGTCTCCCTGCTGGCGGAACCAGGGCAGCACCCGGCTCCCACCGATGTGCTCCTGCACCCCGATGGCCGCATCGCCGCCATCGGGGTGGATGCAACAGATCGAGCAGCCGCGCTGGGATTGGAGCCGCTCGCGGCTGAGCGACTGCTGCTGGCCCCCTCGCTGGTGGATCCCCACTCGCTGCTGGAGGACCCCTGCCATGGCCCCGCCGAAACCCTTGCCTCTCTGGAGCGCTCCGCCGTGGCGGCTGGTTACGGCACTGTGGCGCTGCTGCCCCAGGCCGCCCGCTGGCGCGACTGCCCCGAAGCCCTGACCCTGCCGCCGGCAACCACGGAGCTGCAGCTGCCGCTCTGGGGCAGCCTCAGCCGCAGCGGCGGCGGGCAGGAGCTCGCCGGCCATGCCGATCAGCTCAGCGCTGGGGCCATTGGCCTGGCGGAGGGGCCCAGCACCCCGCCGCTACCGCTGCTGGAGCGCGCCCTGGCCCTTGGTGAGATGGCAGAGGCCCCGATCCTGTTGGCCGCTCGCGACCGCAGCCTGAGTCAACAGGGATTCGTGCGTGAGGGGGTGGAAGCGTTGCGGGCTGGCTGGCCCAGTGATCCAGCCCTGAGCGAAACCCTGCCGCTCCAGTCCCTGCTGGCTCTGCAGCGCCTGTATCCGCAGCGGCGGCTGCAACTGATGAACATCTCCACAGCTGCGGCCGTGGAACTGCTGGCCGACCTGCCGGCGTCACGGCGCCCCGCCGCCAGCGTCAGCTGGTGGCATCTGTTGGCGGATAGCGGCAGCCTTGATCCCACCGCCGAAGGCTGGCGCCTGGAGCCACCGCTCGGTACACCCGCCGATCGATGTGCCCTGCGTGATGGCCTCGCCAGCGCGGTGATCACCGCTGTGGCTGTGCACCATCTGGCCCTCGATCCGGAGGAGCAGCTGCTGCCGCTGGATCAACGCAAGGCCGGCGTGGCCGGCCACCGCTTCGTGCTGCCCTGCCTCTGGCAGGAGCTGGTGGTGGGTGCCGGCTGGAGTGTGCCCCAGCTCTGGCAAGTCCTGTGCCATGGCCCGGCCGCGATGCTCGGGTTGGAGCCGCCGCGGCTGGCAGTCGGCAGTCGCCACTGGCTGCTGTTTGATCCCGAGCGCCGTTGGCAGCCCTGTGAGGATCCCTGGGCACCCAAGGCGGCCAATCAGCCGCTGCTGACAACCGAGTTGTGTGGTCAGGTGCTGGCGGTTGGCCTCAACCCCCGGCTCTGGCGCGATCCAGCGCCGATGCCGGCGGCAGGGGATCGGGAGTGTTGATCTCGCCAGCGGTGCCAGGTGGCCAGAATCGCCAGAAGGCGCGGCCGATGATCTCGCTTTCGGGCAGGAATGGTCCACCTGGCCAGAACCGGCCATCCCAGCTGTTGGCTCGGTTGTCGCCGAGGGTGAGCACATGCCGGGGGGGAACCACCGCATTCAGCGGACGGCAGGGCCCCATGCCGAACGGATCGACAGGGCAGTACTGACGGACATAGGGTTCCTTCAGGCGGCGACCATTGACCGTGACTTCGCCGCGGGGGTTGACCACCACCCGATCGCCGGCCACGGCCACCACCCGCTTGATGTAGGCGTCGCAGGCGGGGGTCTGCAGGCCGGGCAGGGCGTTCACGAGGGGCAGGTTCACCAGCAGGCAGCGCAGCGGACCAACCCTGTACTCACCGCTGAGCACGGGATCGAAGTGATGCGGCGCATGGAACACCACGATCTCACCGCGGCGTGGCGGGCGCTGGCGATAGGTCAGTTTCTCGACCAGCAGCCTGTCCTGAAGCTGTAGCCCCGGCAGCATCGAGCCGGACGGGATGTAGCGCGCTTCGAGGATGAACTGGCGCACACCCAGGGCCAGTCCCAGGGTGATCAGCACCCCTCGCCAGAAGACCCAGGGGCTCTCGCGACCGGTGTCAGGTGGTGTTTCGGCGGTATCGGCAGCTGCGGCGTCAGCGGCAACTTCGGATGACGGATCGTGCTGCGGCAAGGGCGGGCGCTGGGCGCGGCGCGTCGGAAACGGGAAGATTAGGGCGTCCTTGCCGCCCTGCCTCGATGGTCCGGCCCCGCTGGTTGCTCACGCAGAGGCCAGCGACAGCGCGGTTCTGGCAGCACTGGGATCGCGCTGTGGCGCTCTGGGCCGGCGTCAATTTGGTCTGGGTCGTTTTTGATATCACCTACCTGCCGTTGCGAACCTTCTGGTTGCAGCGCAACCTCACGCCGCTGCCGCAGGTGCCGCTGGTGGTGCCGCTCACCGCCCTACCGGACATCACGCCGCTCTACGACCCGCTGAAGGGCATCGAGCCCCATCGTGAGACCCAGGCCTGGCTTGCCAGTTTTCAGCGCCTTGATCAGGCCTTACGACGCGCTGAACCAGCTGCCGTGGTGGAGCCTCTGCGTCAGCGCCAGCTGCAGCTGACGGTGCAGATGATTCATGAAAATCCTTTCGCGGCCTCCGGCAACAGCGGCACGCTCGAGAAGCTGAAGAATCGTCTGCGCCAGCGCGCTGGCCTCGACTCCGCCAAGCAGTCGGCCGCACGCCTGTTGTCGCGGTCCTGGCAGGAGCAGCATGGCTGGGCCGGCGAGCGGCGTTTCTGGCAGCAGCAGGTGCTGCCGCTGGTGGCCACCAGCTACTGGCGATCGATCGATGAGAACGGCCGCCCCAGCGATCACTTCTGGCGGTTTGATCTGCTGCTGTTCCAGAGCGTCTTCGCCCTGGATATCGCCCTGCGGGTGGTGCGGCTGCGGCGGCGGTTCCCCGCCTTGAGCTGGCGGGATGCGCTGCTGCGGCGCTGGCTCGATCTGCCACTGCTGCTGCCGTTCTGGCGCTGGCTGCGACTGGTGCCGGTGGTGGAGCGCCTCAGTAGCGCCGGTCTGATCAACGTGGAACCGCTGCGGGCGGCCGTCAGCCGGGCGGTGGTTGCGCTGCTGGCGTTGGAGCTGTTTGAGGTGCTGGCCCTGCAGCTGGTGGATGGGGCCCAGTCGTTGATCCGCTCACCCCAGTGGCCCCGCTGGATCCGCGGTCTGCGCAGCCATCAGAGTGTGGCGGCGGACCAGCAACAGCAGCTGGCAGCGCTGATCCGACTGTGGGGGCCGCTCCTGCTGGGGCAGGTGGCGCCGAGGCTCTCACCGCAGTTGCAAGCTCTGCTGGGTCATGCCCTGCAGCAGAGCCTGCGCGAGATCCCCGGCAGCGTGGTCGTACCCGCTGCTCTGACCCGCCAGCTGGCGGCTGGGATGGTGGAGAGCCTGGTGGATCTCTCGCGTGGCACCGCGGCCAGGCTGGGCCAGAGCGATGCCCGCCAGGTGGAGCTGTTGCGGGGGATCGGCGATCGCTTCTGGGAGGAACTGGCCAGTGCCCTTGAGAGGGACTCCACCCTGGAAAGCAGTCAGCAGCTGCTGTGCACCCTGCTGCAGCAGCTGAAGTGCACCTACCTGGCCCAGATCAACCGGGCAGGGATCGATGCCCTGATGGACGAGCTGGATGATCTGGCGGCGCCAGGCTCCTGAACGCACGCGCTCAACCGGGAAGCGCAGGGACCGTGAGGGCGGCGGCCCACTCCTCCAGCTTGAAGCCCACCAGAGCGGCACCGCCGGCAGTGATGGCAAACGGGCGACGGATCAACCTGCCATCCGCCGCCAGGGCCGCCAGGGCCTCCTCGTCGCTCATCGCTGCAACGGTGGCAGCACCGAGAGCTCGGTAGCTCTGGCCACTGGTGTTGAACAGTCGCTTGCGGCCAACGGCTTCGCTGGCCTGGCGCAGCTCATCAGGGCTGGGGGGGCTGGTGGTGATGTCCACGAGCTCCAGCGTGCCGGCCTCAACAGAAAAGCCCTGCTGGGCAAGCCATTGCAGGGCTTTACGGCAAGTGCCGCAGGCGGGGTAGCTGTAGAGGCGCAGCAGCGCTGCACTCACTTGCCCAACAGCGACTTGACGGCCCCGAGCAGGCTGTTGGAGCCCTTGCCCACACCATCCTGGGGGCGGGTGCGGATGGTCACATCACCGTTGACGCTGGTGCGGCAGCTGAGGCGATAGTTGGCGGGGCGGTCGGCGAGGTACACCTGCTCGACATCACTGCGGGGGGAGAGGTTCTGCATACCTTCCACCACCTCGACCACACAGGTGCCGCACTGGCCGACACCACCACAGTTGTTGAGGTTGTTCAGACCCTTGTAGGGGTTGATGCCGGCGTCGAGGGCGGCCTTGCGCAGGTTGGCCCCCTCGATGCAACCGACCTGCTGGCCTTCCTGTTCAAAACGGATGGTGGGCACGGTCGGACGGGGATCTTCGGCGCCGACAAACTTACCTGCCCGGCGGCGATTTCGGACGATCCCGCCCGTGGCCGACATGGAATGCAGCCTGGCCCATCTCCTTAGCATGGGCCCACCAGCGCAGTGTCCGTGAATCCATCGGGTTACGACCGAATTCAGAGTCAGGTGATTCCCGGCTACGGCAGCCTGGCCCGCCTTGCCGTGGCGCTGCTGGCAGCATCACCGGCTGCGGCCGGCGAGGGCGCCGAGGTGCTGGTCGCCGGCTGCGGCACGGGATCGGAGCTGCTGGAGGCCATCGCGCAGCGCCCGGACTGGCGGCTGACGGCCCTGGATCCCAGTGCAGCGATGCTGGACGAGGCCCGTCAGAAGCTGGGCAACGACTCGCGCATCAACTGGCACCAAAGCACGGTCGAGGATCTTCTGTCCCAGCCGGGCCATGACAACCGCTACGCCGGCGCCCTGGCCGTGCTGGTGCTCCAGTCGCTGGCTGATGACGGCCGCAAGCTGGCCTTTCTCGCCGCCCTGGCCCGCTGCCTCAGGCCCGGGGCGCAACTGCTGCTGGTGGATCTGATGCAGACCTCCCTGCCCTCCCTGGAGCGGCAGATCGATGCAGCCTGGCGTGGCTTCCAGCGAGCCAGCGGCCTCGCCGGCGACAGAGGTGGCCTGGAGCACCTCAGCGAAGGTCTGCACCCGATCGGTCTGTCACGGCTCACCAGCCTGGTGAATGCGGCCGGTTTCGGTGACCCGGCACGAATTTTCCAGGCCCTTGGCTTTGAGGGCTTCCTGGTGCAGCGGCTGGAGTGATCAGCGGCCTGCCGCCCTCGCCATGCAGCGCTCCAGCAGACCCGGCACGGCATCGGTATCCAGCCAGCCCTGAATCTCCACCACACGCCCCTCGAGATTCTTGTAGGTGCGGAAGAATTCCGCCACCTCCTCCAGCTGCTCGGGGGCGATCTGGCGGATGCTGCGGATGGCGTGCTGGCGGGGGTCTGCGGCGGGTACGCAGAGCAGCTTGCCGTCGCGGGCGCCGCAGTCCACCATGTCGAGGATGCCGATTGGCCGAGCGACAATCAGGCAACCGGCAAACGTGGGCTCGCGCATGATCACCATGGCGTCCAGGGGAGCGCCATCTTCGGCCAGTGTGTTGGGAACGAAGCCATAGTCGAACGGGTAGCGCACAGAGGAGTGCAGAACCCGATCGAGCGCCATCAGACCGGCGGCAGCGTTGTACTCGTATTTATTGGTGCTACCGGCGGGAATCTCCACCACCAAGTTGACCAGCCCTGGCCCCGGGGAGGCCTTCAGGGTGCGCAAGTCCATCGGTATGGGAGTGCAGGGGCGCGGCGAGCCGTTCAGGCCCTCGGCTGGTCAGCACGC
>JBEBCC010000091.1:0-18174 GCA_041158125.1 Cyanobacteriota bacterium | reverse complement strand
AGCTCGCGCACACCCTCCAGAAAGCCAGGATCCGGCGGGATGGTGCGCTGCACTTCCATCTTCACGGCCGCCAACTCATGGCTGGCGGCGATGCGTTCGAGCTGATCGAGCCGGTTGAAGCTGAAGGGCTGGACTGTGCCAGCCAGAGCATGGGGAACACCCATGGGCTCCAGACCCGGCAGCAGGTGCTCCTCAAGACCGGAGCCGTTCTCGAGGTTGGTGGCTAGGTACCAGTCGTGCCAGCCGTGGTAACCGCAGATCGCGACCGTGTCGCGGCCGGTGGCGGCGCGGGCGATGCGGATCGCAATCGCATTGGCCTCACCGCCGCTGCGAGCAAAGCGGGCCATCTCAGCCCAGGGGTGCAACTGCACCAGCCGCTCGGCCAGCCACACCTCCTCGGGGCAGTTGAGGGTGCTCATATTGCCGGCCGCCACGGTGGCCGCCACCGCCGCATCCACCTCGGGATGGCCGTAACCGAGCAGGTTGGTGCCGATCCCCATGATGCTCATGTCGATCAGCTCGCGACCATCGAGATCCCAGACACGGCAGCCCCTGGCCCGGCAGAAATAAGCCGGCCACTGCTCCGGCAGGAACATCTCGGCCCGCTTGGAGAGCAGCATGTTGCCGCCGGGAATCACTCGCTTGGCGCGGCGCCACAGCGTCTGTCCCTGTTCCATCGAGACCGGCTCAGCCTGAACGGCATCCTCAGCCAGGGACTTCAGGAATCCCTCATTACGCAGTGTGGCCAGATTACGAGCGGCCAGCTCGGGATGCTGCTCCAGATAGGCCACCACCTCGTCCACACCGAAACACGGATCAACCGGATACAAAGCAGCAGCGATCTGGCGCACAACCTCCAGATCGACAGAATCGTCCACGGTGACCCGGTAGTAAGGCCGCGCTGGTTCATGGCGGAAATGGCCCCAGCGCAAACCAGCAGCAGGGCTGCGCATCCAGGGGGTCACATGCTCCCGCTCGGAAGCAAGTCGGGCCTCCACAGCCGCTCGCTCCAACAAGCCAGCTCTGAACACCTCCGCATCAAAGCCGTCGGGAACGGTGAGCTGCTGGTCATCCACGGAGTTGGCCAGATAGTCCCATTGACCGTTGTGGAAGGCCTCCACTAGCTCGTCAATCAGAGCTGGATCGGCCAGGGGGCAATCCCCGGTGAGGCGCACCACCACGCTGGCCCGCGCATGGGCTGCGCAGGCCCGGAAGCGCTCAAGCACGTCGTTGAGGTCACCACGGAACACGGACACACCGGTCTGGGCGACTTGATCCGCCAGGGTGTCATCACTGGGATCGCTGGAGGTGGCCAGCACCAGACGATCGATCCGGTTGCAGCGGCGCAGACGCTCGAGCTGAAAGAGAATCAAGGGAACCCCCTGCAGGGGCAGCAGCACCTTGCCCGGAAGGCGGGAGGAAGAGGTGCGGGCCTGAACGATGGCAAGCGTGGTCATGCGGCCGGCCTCCACAGGGATCGGGGCAAGCCCATCCTCCACACATCCAGCCGCTCACCGCGGCTCACCACCTCGGCGCGCAGCGTGCCCTCCAGGTTGAATCCACATTTCTCAAAGGCCCGGCGGCTGCCCAGATTGCCGGCATAAATGCCGGCATTGAGCTTCTGCAGATCAAGCTCGGCAAAAGCCCAATCGCGCACAGCGGCAATCGCTTCACTGGCATAACCCTGCCCCCAGCAGCTGCGATCACCGATGAACAGACTGAGATCGCCTCGGCGGTGCAGCCACTGGATGGGACCCAGCTTGATGTTACCGATATGGCGTCCATCCGCCTGCAGACAGATGGCAAACCATGGACTGGCCGGGTCATCGCGATGAACCTGCCAATAGCTCTGCAGAGCCTCCATCGTCTGCGGTAGAAAACGAGTCTCGAGATAGCGGTTCACCGCCGGATCGTTCAACCAGCTCAGGTAGGTGGCATTCAGATCAGCTGATGCGAGGGCCCGCAGCAACAGCCGTTCAGTGCTGATCATGCTCAGACCTCCAGGCGGATCGGCAGACCGGCGTTGCGGATGTGGGAGCGGCACTGCATCGGGTTCTGATCGCGCTGGCAGAAGAAGGTGCCGGCGGCCACGGCAGCGGCACCGGCCTGATAACCCTCCACGACGTGCTGGGCCAGTCCGCAGCCTCCCGAGGCGATCAAAGGCACGGGCAGGCATCCAACAAGGGCCCGGATGAGGGGAACATCCAGGCCATCGCCCGTGCCATCACGCTCGATCGCGGTGGCCAGAACTTCGCCGGCGCCACGCTGCACAGCCTCGCGGGCCCAGGTCAACGCGTCGCGGCCGCTATCGCGACGCCCTCCATCAGCCCAGACTCTCCAGCCACCGGTGCCATCCGGACGAGCATCCAGGCTAAGTACCACGCACTGGGCGCCGTAGGCCCCTGCCACCTGATCAATCAGGCCGGGCTGCTGGAGGGCAGCACTGTTGAGCACCACTTTGTCTGCGCCGCGATCGAGCAGGGCCTGCACTTGCTCAAAACTGTGCAGGCCGCCGCCAACCGCCAGGGGCGTAGCCAGAGCCTCGGCCATCGATTCGAGCGTGGCCAGGAGGACTGGCCAGCTGTCTGAGCTGCGTTCCAGATCCACCAGGACCAGCTCATCGGCCAACTGGGCCTCATAGATCTTGGCCTGGGAGAGGGGTGCACCAATGGCGCGACGCTGACCGAACTGACGCGTCACCACCAGCACCGGCTGAGCACCACGGAAGCTCTGACGCAGAACCAACTGCAGCTTGGGAATCAGGCGGCGTTTCAGCATCGGCCCAATGCCAGGAAGTTGCTCAGCAGCTGGCGGCCGAGGCGCTGGCTCTTCTCCGGATGGAACTGCACGCCGTAGCACTCGGCCCGGCCCACCACAGCGGAGAACAGCCCGCCGTAGTCGGCACTGGCCAGAGTATGGGCCGAATCCGCCGGTGTGAAGGCGTAGCTGTGCACGAAATAAAAATCACCGCCAGGAGGCAACCCCTTGGCCAGGGAACCGTCAGAGGCAACCCAGTCCACGCCATTCCAGCCCACGTGGGGCAGGGGCAGGCCGCCATCTGGATTCATGCGCTCCACGGTGCCGGGAATCAAATCCAGTCCAGTGGTGCCAGCACCAACCGAAGCCGCACCCTCGCTGCCGCGGCTGGCCAGCAGTTGCATGCCCAGGCAAATCCCAAGCAACGGCCGACCCGAAGGACACCATTGCTGAAGCAGCCAGTCAGCCCAACCTCGTTGGCAGAGGGCCTCCATCCCAGCCGTGAACGAACCCACACCCGGCAGAACGACATGGCTGAAGCCAGACGATGTCTCCAGGCCGGGGGGATCGGCCAGGCGCTGCACGCTGCAGGGCTGGCGTTGAAGGGCAGCGACCACCGAGCCGATGTTGCCGAGGCCGGCATCGATCACCAAAACAGCAGGCTGAATCACGCGCCGCCGCAGCCCGCTGACGAACCACAGCTGGCGCAGGTTGAGGCCCAACGACCCACCTGATCCTCCGCATCAGCGGGATCAAGCCCGTCACCATGAAGCCACTGATCGAAGTCAGGGGTCGTGTCACCGGGCCGGATCTGGGTGGTGTCGAACTGCCATGGCGAGACCTGATGCCCAATGGCGATGGCGTAGAACTCCTCTTCTGCCAGACCGACGTAGTCAAGGAAGAGATCGAGACTGGGAGGCCGCCGCCCCTCGAACTGACGAATCATGGCCCGAGCCTCCTCCTGACTGATGCGCTGATTTCGCAGATCGATGGCGGCTAGGTGCGTAGGCCGAGTGTAACCACGCTTGATATACTTAATGTAATCGCGAACGCCCTGCATCCAGCACTCTATCTTCTCATAGTTGAATGCAGCTGGCACGTTCTCAACTACGTCGCCCTGCCAGCCAAGCTCCGAGCGGATCTTATCGACTTGCATCTTGACATCCCATGGGATGTAACTGCCAAGACATACAGAGCGGTAACCTAGATCACGCAGATCCTTGAGCGCTGGATAGCGGAAGGGCTCAAGGTCACGCTCCTCAAGGAAGCCATCCAGGCGGATCAACATATCTTCCGCTGAAATCCCGAGATTCACGTAGCGATTGAAGCGCTCCTCGTCCACCTGCTCTGGCTGATCGTAGCTGTAGTAGGCGGTGTATTCAGCCGAAGGCTCACCCCAGAAGATCAAGGGCACCTGCTCCTTGAGGGCCACCTGCATCGGATAAGCGAAGATACCGGTGTGGCAGTGCCAGCAGAAATCGCCCTTCTCAAGGAAAGCCTGCAGCATCAAGCGCTGCACCACTTTCCAGCTGGGGGTGAAGTCGTGCACGTCCACCCCAAGCTTGCGGAACACGCGATCGCAGTTGGCGCGCAGATTGGGGCGCAAAAAGCCATGATTGAACCGCACCACCAGGGGCTTGATACCCGGGTAGCGCTTCATCAGGTAATACAGTGTCCAAGTGCTGTCTTTCCCGCCGCTGAACGGCACCAGGCAGTCGTAGCGATAGCGGCCCCGATATTCAGCAACGAGTTCATCAAGCTGCTCAAGGCGCTCCGACCAGTTGATCTCAGCCTTCAGCTCCTGAGCGCGGCAAACATTACACACGCCCTCAGCATCCAGCACCAGGGTTTCGTGGGTTTCCGGCAACAGACAGCGACTGCAACGCTTGAGGGCTGTCGAGAAGGGTGCACCCATGAATCAGCGCGGCCAGCAGCGTGGATCGAGGATACCGGCATCCGGCTGAGCCCAGGTTCGCCATTCACCCTCATGCCAGGGGGAGCTCTGCCCCCAGGCCTGCAGCAGCTGGTGCAGCTCACGGCGCGAACAGAGCCCCAGCACCACGGCCTCGAGATCCTGCTGAGCGCGAGCAAAACCTAGGGCGCACTCCAGCAGGCTGCAACCGCGATCGGTAGCCAGGCACTCCAGCCGCGAATGGTGCTCGCGGGCGATGGGATCCACCCAGGCAGGCCAGCTGGCCACGGGACTCAGCAGCAGACCCTGCAGATACAGGCTACGGGCATGGATGGCACAGCCCTGCGACCTCAGGCGGGCAATCGTGCCATCGGCCAGGAGGCGCTGATCGTACAGCGACAGAGGCAGCTGCACCAGATCGAGTAGATCCAGCGCCACACCGTCCAGATCATCCGGGCCATAGATCGACAGCCCCAGTCGCCGCACCAGACCGCGATCCCGGAGGCTGACCATCCATCGCTGAAGGATCTCGCCACCTGGTTTGCCCAGATCGGCGGCGTTGTGGAGCAGAAGCGCATCCAGACATGGCGCTCCCAGACGCACAAGGCTGCGTTCAAAGGCCTGGTCCCAGGCGAACCGATCGTCAGCCGTGAATGCGGCCTGGCTCTGGGCCGGCAGCTTGCTGATCAGCCGAAAATCATGGCCAGGCGGCAGCGTGCGACCAAGCACAACCTCAGCATCGCCGTAAGCCTGGGCCGTATCCAGCAACGTCAGGCCGGCTGCAGCGGCCTCTGCAAGGAGCGCAAGCACCTCCGGCTCCGCCACCTGGCCGGCTGCATTGGTGATGCCATAGGGCAAACCGAACTGGGCTGTACCCAGGCAGATCTGAGGCTTCATCCACCGAGCAGGTTCGAGAGCACCTGCACCACCCGCTCCTGCTCCTGCTCCTGCAACCCCGGATACAGCGGCAGGCTGATGGCATTGCGGGCATAGGCCTCCGCTGCAGGGAAATCGCCTTCTGCGAAACCAAGACGCCGGTAGTAAGGCTGAAGGTGCACCGGGCTGTAGTGCAGCTGCACACCGATACCGGCAGCGCGCAGGCCCTCGAACACGCGGCGATGATGCACAGGGTCGGTGTCGTGGAGGCGGATCACCGCCAGGTGCAGGGCCGAGCTCACCGTGGACGGGATCTGCAGCAGGCTCACGGGCAATGAGGCGAGTTGCTGCCGGTAGACCTCCAGCAGCCGCTGGCGTTCGGCCACGATCGCCTCCAGACGCTGCAACTGACTCAGGCCCAGGGCCGCCTGCAGATCCGTGAGCCGATAGTTGAAACCCAGGTCCTGCTGTTCGTAGCTCCAGGGACCGGGGGCCGGCCGCTCGAAGCGAGCTTCCTGCTTGGTGATGCCGTGGCTGCGCAGATCTGCCATGCGCTGCGCCAGCTGTGGATCATTCGTCGTGGCCAGCCCACCTTCAGCAGTGGTGATGATCTTCACCGGGTGGAAGCTGAACACACTGATGGCGCTGTAGCGGCAGTTCCCCACCGGCTCCTCTCGGTAGTGAGCGCCGATTGCATGGCTGGCGTCCTCCAGAACAGCCACTCCATAGCGTTGGGCCAGGTCGGCGATGGCGACCATGTCGCAGCTGGTGCCGCAGAGGTGAACCGGCACGAGAACCTTGGGCAGCGTGCCGCTCCTGGCGGCCTGCTCAAGCTTCAGCTCAAGCGCAACCACACTGATCAGAGCGGTGGCGGGGTCGATGTCAACGAAATCAACAGCCGCACCGCAGTAGCGGGCGCAATTCGCCGAGGCCACGAAGGTGATCGGCGTTGTCCAGAGATGGTCACCCGGGCCGAGGCCCAGAGCCAGACAAGCAAGATGAAGCGCGCTGGTGGCACTATTCACCGCCACGGCATAACGAGCGCCAAGCTTTTGGGCCAGAGCCTGCTCAAAGGCTGGCACCGCCGGCCCCTGGGTAAGCCAGGGGCTGCGCAGCACCGCCACCACGGCGGCAATATCCGCCTCGCTGATGGTGTGGCGGCCGTAGGGAAGGGAGGAGCTCAAAGCCTGACTCAGCACGGCTGGAAGCCGGAATCCACGTGTTCGCGAATCAGATCGCGCAACTGCGGCACCGAAAGAAAATCAGGATTGGTGCCCGAGTTGTAGGCAAAGCCCGGGGGCACGGCCGATGCTTCAAGTCCCGCCGCACGGTAGGCCGCCAAGGCAGAGCCATCACTGGGCAGGATCGCGTAATAGGGGCCGAGGTCAACCGTGGAGTAGCTATCAGAGCTCGTGATCATCTCCTCGTGAATCTTTTCACCAGGACGGATACCCACGATCTGCTTCTCACAAGCGGGACCAATGGCCTCAGCCAGATCAGCAAGGCGGTAACTGGGGATCTTGGGAACAAACAACTCACCGCCCAGAGACCGAGCCAGCGCCCAGAGAACCATCGCCACACCCTCGGCGAGACTGATATTGAAGCGAGTCATCGCCGGATCCGTGATTGGCAACACGCCCGTTTTAGCCTTCTCCAGAAAGAAAGGAATCACTGAGCCGCGAGAACCCATGACATTGCCATAGCGCACTACCGCAAAGCGCAGGTCGCGGGCGCCCTTGATGTTGTTGGCAGCAATAAACAATTTATCAGAGCAAAGCTTGGTGGCTCCATAGAGATTGATCGGCGCTGCCGCCTTATCAGTGCTGAGGGCAACCACCCGTTTCACGCCAGTATCCAGACAGGCCTGCACGACATTCTCAGCACCAAGAACGTTGGTCTTGATGAACTCAATCGGATTATACTCGGCAGCCGGCACCTGCTTGAGGGCGGCGGCATGAACAACGGTGTCGACTCCCTGCAGCGCACGCACAAGCCGGCCATGATCACGCACATCCCCGAGAAAAAAGCGCAGCTGCGGGTAACGAGACTCGGGGAACTCCTGCTGCATTTGCCACTGCTTCAACTCATCGCGGCTGAAGACGACGATCCGCTCAACCTCAGGGCAGGAGCTGAGCAGCGTGCGCACGAAGGTGCGACCGAAGCTGCCGGTTCCACCGGTGATCAGGAGACGAACAGGACCGGCAAGGGACATCGGGCAGACGACGCAAAAATCAGACCTGAAGGCCTCAACCCTAACGCTAACGCTGGCAAACCCGGATAGAGTCGTGACAAAGGCACGTGGATGACGCAACGCCATGGCGATCCTGGACGCGTTCGACCACATCGCGGCGCTCTCGCCCGACCTGCGCCGCGCGATCGATGAAGGCCGGGCCAATCCGCAACGGTGGGTGTTGCAGGAGCGCAAACTGACGGACAGCGCAAGCGGCACGCGCCTCTATGACGAGGACCAGCCCGACGCCGTGCTCGAACAGGAGGCGGTAACCCGCTGGCTGCAGCACGCTGATTGCCTACAGATCGCCGATACAGCAACCCTGCAAAGCATGGTGTGCGCCTACAGCAGCCAGTGGCGCAACCTCGGCTTCAAAAGCCTTGCCGACCTCAACATCGCCACGATTCACGACTCTGCTGACGATCTGCAGATGCTGTGGACCTGCCAGCAGATTGAGGATTTTCTGTCTGAACATCAGATCGCCTTGCTGGCAGAACCAAAACGCCACAACGCGGGTCTGCTGCTCATCCACGGCATGGGCAGCTGCGCAGCGATTGAACGGCTGGTGACGACCCTGCAACCACGGCTGGTGCTGCTGTTCGAAACCGACCTTGACCTGATCGCCAGACAGGTGGACGACCGGCAACAGACCGAGCAACTGCTGCTGGCCCTGCAGACCGCCGGCAGCACGCTGCTTCTGATCACCGATACAGACGGCGACAAGGCCGTCCACCACGCCAATATCCTGATTGCGATCACCAGCTTGCGGGCTCAGGCCTACTGCTTCCGTTTCCGTTTTCGCGCAACGGCCCTGGCCGACGAACTCGATGAACGGCTGGGCGACCCCGATGCCTGCCTGAAGGCTTTGCGCTATCTGGGGTTCTTCGTGGATGAGCTGCACATGCTGATGAACGGCATCCTCACCTTTGCCCACACCGATGCGCGCATCGTGGGTTACGGCAGCGTGAAAGACCATCAGCGCCATGCCGTGATCGTGGCCAGCGGCCCTTCACTGGCAGCAGCCCTACCGCTGCTGAAAGCCGAGCGGGAGCGTTTTGATCTGATCTGCTCCTTCAGCACCCTTGGACCACTGCTGAAGGCAGGGATCATCCCTGATTATCACTGTCACATGGAACGGCACGCCGATGCCCGCTTCATGCAGGCATCCCCTGAGCTGGAAGTCTTCAGCCGCAACGCAACGCTGCTGAGCAGCGCCAATGTGGATCCCCGCTTTGCGCAGCTTTATCAGAATGTGTTCACATTCCTGCGCAGCGCCTCCACAAGCTCAGCGTTGCTGGCCTCGAAAGCCAGTGAAATCATCGGCTCAGAGGGTTCAGAAGCTGCCAATGCGGCGATCGTGTTCGCCGTGCTGCTGGGCTACCGCAAGCTGCACCTGTTCGGCGTGGATTTTGGCGCTGTGGACCCAAGCCTCACCAATCGAATCGAGGGGGCGCTGCATTATTCTGAGCGCACGATGGATCTTGCCGTTGAGGGCAATCTACGCGAAACGGTGTGGACCTCGCAGGCCCTCAAGGACGCCGCCGCCTGGACAGGGCAGTTTCTTAATCCCGATCTCTATGAACCCGCTCGAACCAGCGTGGAAACAACGATCGTGTACAACTACAGCGACGGCCAACGCATCCCGCGCACGATCAGCGCCAGGCCCGAAACATTCAGCCGCAATCTGCATGACTCCACAGCGCTGGATTGCATCAGCGCTGCCCTCCAGCAAACCGATGGCGACGCCGAACAGCACCACAGCCGTGAGCGCCTGCTCGGCTGCGACCTGCCAGCCCGGATCCAGCTGCAATGCCGGATCATGCGCCAGCTGGCCGATCAGCCCCTGAATGAACATCAGCACGATCTGTTCAGACAGAGCTGCTCTGATCGCAACACGGGAACCCTGATCGACCAGGTGGTGACCCGTTTATTCGGCGGAACCCTGTCGCGCATCTGGATCTATCTGCTGATCTTCAACCGCCTGATCCCCGCGGAGGCGGAAGCCGCCTGGGAAGAGCGCTGCCGGCAGATTCTGCTGGGCTGCATCGATTCGATGGAGGCCTTGAGCCTGGAGATGCTGCGCTATGCGCTGGCCCTGCCCAGCCTGGAGGAGCACAAGCTACGCAGTGTGTTTGAGGAGAAGCAGGCCCTGGAGCAGATCTGAGGCGAACAGATCCAGATCCAGGGCCAGGCTTTGGGCGAGCTGGGCGGGCAAGGCCTCGCTCAGCTGGCTGCGCAACTCGGCATCAGCGAGCAATTCCGTCAGGATGGCCAGGCACTGCTGCGGATCAGCAGTGACAAACGCCTGCAGCCCCAGGGCCTCCAGCAGGGCCCGCAGGGGTTGGATGCCCTGAAGCGTGGCCGCCAGGCAGACGATCGGGATACCCAGGCTGATCAGCTGCAGGGCGCTGACGGTGGGACTGGACTGATTGAGCGACAGCCCGACGCTGCAGCGGGGATCAACGGCCGCCAGCGCCTCGATCCCATCCAGGCGGCGCAGCTGCGCCGGCAGCGGCTGCTGCCGATCAGCAGCCCACCAGGCCTCCAACAGGCCCGGCTCGCCCCAGGCTGGATCGAGGAAGCCGATCGTGATGGCGGCATCCAGGGCCAGGATCTGGCGCAGCAGTGTGGCAGCGCCTGGCAGCAGCTGGGCGGGGGCCCCCAGCACCACCAACTGCAGCGGGCCAGCCGCAGCGGTCTGCTCGCAGGGCCGGGGCTGTGGCAGCACTGCAGGATGGCTGATAACCGCCAGGCCGGAGAGCTGCAGCAGCCTGACCTGCCGCTGCAGCGACTCGGGCGGCTGGGTCCAGCGGTCCACCACCAGCGCGTCGTAATGCTGGGCCTGCAACGTGGCCAGATCCGGCGCCAGCCAACCGACCTGCAGCGCTGCCACCCGTTGGGCCAGCACCTCAAGCCAGCGGCCATCCTCAAGGCCCACGGTATCAATCACCACATCCAGCTGCAGCTGGCGCAGCTGGCGCAACATGGCCGACACGCTCAGACCATGCAGATCCAGGCAGGGAACCGAGGTGCAGAGATCCGCCGCTGCAGGATGCAACACCAGCAGCTGCACCTCCCCGACGCCGTTGTGTGAGGCGCGGAGGGCTTCAAGGAGCTGCGCGTACAGCGGAAGCTGGGCGGCATCAGCGACGACAAGCGCCAACCGCTCAATCGAGGGCGCACTGCGCAACGGCGGCACCGGTTCGGAGCCATCCACCAGCACGGTGGTCTGGCAGAGACCGTGCCAGAACTGGCGCAGAGCAACGACAAGCCTGGAGGAGGTGAGCTCCGCCGGGGTGAGCAGCGCCTCGGCAGCCGGCCAGAGAGCGGCCAGGGCCGCCCGTTCAGCGGCGGTGGCGTTGGGGAACAGCGACAGAAACAGGCGCAGATCAGCCGATGCGAACAGACCACTGCGGTGCCGGGCCAGCAGCAGCAGGATCTGCAGCTGGCGCTGCTCCTGCGCTGTGTGGGGTTGCAGCTGCGCGAGCCTGGCCAGAGCGGCACCGGGGCGCCCCAGCTGGAGCTGCGCCCGCGTCACCATCAGCTCCAGGGCGGTGGGCAGCACCGGATCAGGCAGCGACTCGGCATGGCGCAACAACTCAGGCCATCGACCGAGGCGGTAACAGGCCTGGATCGCCAACGCGGCGGCGGCGGGATCCGCTGGCGCCAGCTGATCAACCAGCTGCAGCACATCGCGATGCAGACCTGCCTGCAGGCTGGCCGTGATCAGTGGCAGACAGGCCGGCTTCCCAGGCCGCTCAGCCGCCTGCTGCAGGCAGAGCAGGGCCAGGTGACGCAGAGAGCTGTGGAATTGCTCGGCGTAGCGTTCAACCGCTGCAGCATCGTGCCGGGCCAACAGCTGCTGGTGTGGGGCGGGGTTGATCTGCAGATCGGCCAGAGTTGCAAGCACGCCTCGAGCCAGGATCTGGCGCTGCAGATCCGCCAGCGCCGCTTCAAGAGCTGAATAATCCGTGGCGGCTGGCATGAAGGGCGAGGAACTGACGATGATCAATACTGAGGCTGCACAAAAACGGAATAACCAAAACCAGTGAAGCCGCTGACACTCTTCTGGTGGGTATCCGCCTCGCTGGATGTGGAAACGATACGATCAGCGACCCCGAACTTGCGTGTCTTATCAATGATCTGAAACTGCTCCAGCTGGCCTGGCACCAGCGGCAGCGCGATCACGTTTTCCGGCTCCGTGATACAGCCCTGATCCAGCCAGTTGGCAATGTTCTGCTGCTTGTACCAGGCCTGCACCTGATCGCGGCAACTGCTGCCCAATACACGACTGCCGCCGAGCACCACGGATTTGGCCGAACTACTGGTGGAGAAGCCCTGCTGGCGCGAGAAGGTGTAGCCATTGGTGAGCAGCTGAGCGCAAACCGGCACCTGCAGCATCGGCAGCAGGCCTGCAGCGGCGGCCACGAGGCAGTGGCGGATCAGAGCGATCATGTGAAGAGCCGGATCAAATTGGGATCAAGGGAAAACTGTGGTGGAAACTGGAATAATGGCCGGCAGCTGAACCGGGGCGAAAGGATTGAGGGTGCGACGCTCAATCACGCCGCTGAGAGGTGCAGAAATCACGGCATAGACGGACTCGCTCCGACCCGCCTGCACCAGCTTGACCTCCATATCGTTTGTATTAACATCAACGCTGGGCGAATCATCCCGAATGGTCAACGACCAAGGCTGCGATTGATCCTGAATCTTCCAGATGGTGCTCCGATCAAACACGTTGCCACCATCAGTGGGCTCAACGTTAACGCCCGTGATCGAATACTGATCTGTAACGCGCTGTTTGTAGGTGTGCTCAACGGTAGCCGCACCTACCACGGAGGTGAGGGTGTTGTAGCCCACCGTGACCTGAGCACAAGCCACTGGCGACGCCAGCCAGGCGGCGACGCCACCTGCAGACACGAGAAGCCAACGCGATGGATTCATGGAAAGACCGAGGGCTGGAACTGGGAGAACAACGAGAGACTCTGCTCGTCGACCTTGTCCTGCAGGTCGTTGGAGGATGTGACGGCAACGCGGCTGACACCACCGAGCACAACGTCGTACTGGAGCGCCAGCCGATTCGGACCGGGCTGGGAGGGCATCACGGCTGTAGAGAGCTGCGTGCTCAGCGTGGTTCCGCCTTGCTTCTGGATCTTGAGCCCTGTATCGGCTTCGAAGAGCGATGGCGTGATAGTGGTGCTTTCGCCGTTGACAACGATCGTGGCTGACAGGCAACAGGGGGAACCGGTGAGCTGATTCAGCGGGCCCGAGTAGCTAAGGGTGCCATTGTTCGTGAGCGAAAAACCGGCGGAATTGGCAAAGGTATAACTGGTGCCGCGTTGACTGGATTCCACCACCGTGGCCGACTGCCCGCAGGCATCAGGAATCATGCCGGCAGCGAGACCAAGCGTGAGCAGAGCGGCAGCAGCTGAGCGCATGGGTAAAAAAACGGCCCCTCCAGTGGAGGGGCCGGAGTGGGAGATCAGAATGCCGAGAGATCGTTGATCAGCTGGTTGGTGAAGGAGGTGGTTGCCTTGACCGTGCTGGGACCGAACAGCGTGGAGCTGATGCTGGCACCGATGGTCTGGGTAGCTGTGACGCCGGTGAGCTCAACGGTACTAAGACCTCCAACTCCAGTAGCATTCAGCATTACAAGGCCGGCAGCAGTTACAGCAAGATTGGCGAACGCCGTAACCTGGCTAACAGGACTTAAGCTACCACCGAAGCTGGAACCAGAAAAGCCAGTCACCAAAACTGCAGTCTGAGCATTAAATGAAGGGAGATTGCCCCCAGCCCCCAGAGAAGTCATGGCCGCAAACGGCACGACAGTGGCCGTAATAATGCCATCGACGGAAAAACTTTGTCCGTAGGTGTTGTTGATCGAATAGTCAGCTGTGTTGGTGAGGTTGTTCAGAGTCTGGAGGGCGGGGCCCGCCTTGACGGCTACGTTGCCGAGACTGGTAGCAACAGAGGCAACACCCAGAGCGAGTGTGACCCTCTTTGTAGTTTGAGAGTTCATGGAGATAGGTGGGACTAGGCCAGGGTGTGCCTGGTTGATCTAATTGTAGTAGGAACGCCGCCGCTCGTCAGCATCCGATGCCACTTTGCTTGATTGCACGCACAGGCGAGGAAGCCGCCAGTTCAACGCTCCACCGCTAGCCTGATCAGCATGAAAGCTTCTCTGACTGACGCACGACCCCGCCGCCTCAGCCCTGCTGCCGCAGTGCTTCTGGCGGGACTGCTTGGCTGCACTGCAGCCGGATCCGCTTCGGCACAAAGCTTTGATGTGTACTGCGTTCCCAGTGCCGATGGCGTGAGCACCTGTTCAGGCTGGAGTGATGGTGGGACCCTGACCTGCGTCTCCTCCGTGGGCGGTGTTGCCAGTTGCCGTTCCAGCACGGGGCGACAATTCACCTGTGTTCAAGATGGCAGCGGCGTGACCACCTGCCAGAACCCGAGCAAGCCAACCGGCCGTGTCGGCAAGGGAGATGATTGCACCTACATCGGCAATGGTTCGTTCAGCTGCGGCAGGCAACCCAAAAACAATGCCGATCTGATCCCCAGCCCCAATCTGATCAACGACCCGATCAACATCCCCAGCGTCGACATGAATCTGACGATTCCCAGCCTCATTCCCTGAGTGCCATGCATTCAGGGAATGAAGGCGCCTAGGCACGTCGCTGCGCTCAGGCTTGGTCAGCCGCGTCACCTCCCGTACGTCCAGCCACAAGTTCAACCTCATAGCCACTGTTGCGCAATTGCTGCAAACGGCGATTGCGCAACCGTTCGCCGATCCGGCTGTTGGTGAACACGCCAACCCTGGCCATCAAGTCACCATCACGGTCGTGAATCACAGCCACAGGCGCCACACGATTGACGGCGAGCAGCTCCTCATGGCTGCGTACCTTCACATAGAGATAAGCCAGATCCTGATTGGCAGCCATGGAGCGGCCGCTGATCACGGGCACATCCGCCAGTGCAATCGCCCGAATGGCAACCGGCTGCACCAAAGACGCCGTGGGCAGCTGGCCACTGGACGACAGCGCAGGCACCAGCGAAGTCGCAGCCGCCGGCTGCGAAGCACGGGCTTGGTCAGACGTAGCGTCAGCAGCAGGCGGAGTTGTGGAGGCAACGGCAGTAGCTGGGGCTTGAACCTCATCGCTCTGACCATCCCTCCGGCCCATGGAACGCAGCTCAGTCAGCGTCGAAGCCAGAGGCGCACGAGAGACAGGGCGGGTGGGCACCGGCGCCGGCACTGCAGCACGCTCAGGCTCACGCCGCGGGCTGGCGGAGGCAGACGCCTCGCGTGGCGGCGGCTCGATCACCGCAGCCTGCTGAACAGAAGCCGAACGCGCCGGCACCGCTGCCGGAACCGCCGGAGCGACCGGCGCCGCCGGCGTTGGCTCTGCAGTTGTCAGCCATGGGGCGGTCTGGGCCAGCAGACCCACATCCCGTGCCGTGCCGCGACGAACAGCCGGGGCCGGCTTCGGCTTCGGCGGAGGCACCGCAGCCTGCGCCGCGGGGGTGGTCCCTGCTGGCGTCGGCTTGGCAGCGTGGTTACGGTTGGTATCCAGCGCTGCCATCCAGGCCATGTTCAGATCGGGATGGCCTTCGCTGTAGGCCAACTGAAATGTAAAACCAAGGCGATCCTGCAACTGGCGCCCCAACGCATAGGCCGACATTGCCCGCCGCGTTTCGGCAACGAGCACGTAAACACCCCCACCCATTTCCAGAATTTTGGCCGTGGGCACCAGCTGCTGAATCCGGCCGAATTCAAGGCCTGTCTGCACCGGCACAATCAATTGCACCGTGCTCGGGGCAAACCGCCCGGCGGCTGCAACCGGAGGAGGGAGCGGCCGCTGCCGGATTTCTTGATCAACCAGATCGCCAACGACGCGATCAACCCGAGCACTACCGGCATCAACTGTGCTGAGGGAACCGGACAGAGCCGTGGGACGATCCTGCTCGAAACTGCTGCCGATCATCTGGCGGCTCAGCTCCAGCAGAACATTGGCGCGTGCTGGCGGCGCCTGAGCGAGGCCGGCCAGCAGTGCCAGCGCCACCAAAGAGCTATAGAGAGAGGGCTTGGTGTCAGTCATGACGCAGGGCGGCCAAGGCAGAGGCAATCGGCTGTTCAGGGCGTGAATGTCTGGACCTGGCGAGCACCAGGGCTGGAGACAACGTTCACACCACGGGGGAACACACCGGCACAAACTCGCTCAAATGGACCAGCCAGAACAGCGACTTTGAGAATCTCCACACACTTCAATGCGGTGACCAGATTGATATCGGCCTGAGTCTTAGCTGCCTCGAGATTGGTGCGGTAAGCCTGCGACTTCAGCGACTCCACCTGAGCCTTACCAATCTCCTTGCAGATTTCAGCATTGGCTCCACCAATCGGCACGGTGATCGCCACGATGCCACCGTAATTGTCGCTGTTGACACTGGCACCGATCGTGTCGCCCGCACTGGAGCCAGCCCCACCGCCGCCGAAGCCCGAGACCGTCAGAGCCGTGGTGGGGCAGTTGATACCCGGACCGAAGCCGTAAAAGGTGGCGGTGTTGATCTGCGAATTGTTCTGGTTGTTGACCGTCGTGCCGGCCGCATTGGCTGCTGATGAAGCGGTGGCCGCCGGGTTGGCTTGTGCCAGCGCCGCCATTGGTGTGCAGAGCGTGCCGAGGGCGAGGGTCAGCCATGGCCAACCCCGCCGGAGCCCACCCTGGATTCGATGCAGTGACATGAGTCAGGGGGGGAAGGGGGGGGGGGGGCGCCAGGAGGGCGCAGAGAGCTGTGCGGCAGCGTATGGGCGGCAGCTTAGCGGCGCAACTGATGCGTCTTGATGCACGCAAATGAATAATGGCAACTGCAGCCCACCGTCAGGCCTCAGGGACAGCCTGTGAGGCGGCCGCTGCCCCGGCTGAAGCGCAGCGATCAGCCGATGCCGGTGCGGGCGATATCGAGCACGTCGGCCATGGCACGGATCTGATCGATGGTGGTTCGAAGCTGAGCCGCACTGAGGAGTTCAACCCGCAGCTCGATCCGAGCCGGCTTGCCGGGGTTGGTGCGCACGCGGGCGTCGCTGACGTTGATGCGGCTGTCGGAAAGGCGGGTGAGGATGTCCTTGAGCACGCCGACGCGATCGAGAACCTCGATGCGCAGCTGCACCGGGTAGCGGCGGCGTTGCTCCTCGGCCGCCAGCGGGTTCCAGCGCACCGGCAGGCGGCGCTCGGCGGGCACCGGTGCCAGGTTGGCGCAATCCTGGCGGTGGATGGTGATGCCGTGGTTGCCGAGAGCCACGGTGCCCACGATCGCCTCACCGGGCAGCGGGCTGCAGCAGCCACCAAGGCGATATTCGAGGCCCTCCAGCCCCACGATCGGGCTGCCATCACTGACGGCGGCAGGGGCCGGTTGTTCCCGCTGGGCCGAAACGCTGCGAGCCAACTCCTCGTTGCTGAGCACCGGCACCGCCGCGGCCGAGGCCAGGCGCAGCTCCTCGCGCAGGCGGTTGAGCACCTGATGCAGGGTGACGCCACCAAAGCCGATGGATGCCAGCAGATCCTCAGTGCCCACCAAGTTGCAGCGGCGCGCCACCCGCGTCATTGCCTCGCCGTTCAGCAGGGCATCGAAGCCATCACGGCCGAGCTCCCGCTCGAGCATGGCGGTGCCGCGATGGATGTTCTCCTCACGGTGACTCTTCTTGTACCACTGGCGGATGCGGTTGCGCGCCGTGGGGGTCGCGACGAAGTTCAGCCAGTCGAGGCTGGGGTGGGCTGATTTAGCAGTGAGGATCTGCACGAAATCACCGTTGTGCAGCGGCGTGGCCAGTGGGCAGAGGCGATCATTGATGCGCACGCCTTGGCAGTGGTTGCCCACCTCAGAGTGAATGCGATAGGCAAAATCCACAGCAGTAGAGCCCTTGCGCAGACCGACGACATCACCGCTGGGGGTAAAGACATACACCTCCTCATCGAAGAGGTCTTCCTTGATCGAGCGCAGGAAGTCGCTGCTGTCTTCGCCGACATCATCCTTCTGCCAGTCCACCAGCTGGCGCAGCCAGTTGAAGCGCTCGGCGTCGTTGCCGATGGCCGCCGGCGACCCTCCCTCCTTGTACTTCCAGTGCGCCGCAATGCCGAACTCCGCCACCTGATGCATCTCGGCGGTGCGGATCTGCACCTCGATCGGCCGGTGGCGGCCGATCACCGCCGTGTGCAGCGACTGATAGCCGTTCGGTTTGGGCAGGCCGATGTAATCCTTGAAGCGGCCGGGAATCGGGCGGAAGGTGTCATGCACCACCGCCAGGGCCCGATAGCAGCTCTGCAGATCGGGGCAGAGAATGCGCACGGCGGCCACGTCATAGAGCTCGTGGAAGGCCTTCTGCTGGCGCTGCATCTTGTGCCAG
>JBEBCC010000090.1:0-18831 GCA_041158125.1 Cyanobacteriota bacterium | reverse complement strand
TGATGCGATGCGGCGCCTGAACGAGGCGTACCAATTTCTCAAGGAGCGCTACTGGCGCGCCGCCTGATCCAGAGCAACCGCATTCGATTCGCAGGTCTCATCCCAGACTCAATTCTAGTCTTGGAAAGAGACCAGAGCGAGATTGGTAAGTCAACCCTTTGGTGCGGCTCGGGTTGCCCAGGGCAACGCCTGGCGGTTTCGATTTTTTCTGCAATTTCAGTTGTGCAGTCCCTACCGCGTGTCCCTGATGTCCGAACGACGCACCTGCCTGTTGATGGCTCAGCAGCCCTGGCCAGACTCGACAACAAGTCTGTCCAAACCAGAGGACAGAGCCATAGATGCCAGTGATTGCAGTGATTAAGCCTTAGGCGTACCTGCTGTAGACACAGGTACGCCTCAAGATTGGCCGCCCCAGGGGCCCACACAGCAAGCCCAGGGACCGCAGCGGGCCGAACCATCACCCATCGGGAGCAGCACAGAGTCGATTGGTCACGGAGGGCTGACCTGAGTCGCAGAATAAGACGTGATCTGGGATCCAGATGAGATGCAGTGGAATGGTCTGGGTTGCAGAGTCGCAGGGGCGACCGCACCCCTGCACCTTGAGGGTGCCATGGCCACCGCGGCGGCTTCCGGCTGCAGCGCTCCGCCGCGATCCGGCAGAGCGCGAACGCCGCCCGAACAATCCAGCCATGCGTCCGGTTTGCGATGACTGTGGCGTTGATGGAGCGAATGCGACACATACCAGGACCAGAGATGAGACTCATCGGTACTCAGGCCAGACCGCAGGAGACACATGGGTCTCACTAGTTGAAATGCCTCTGAACATCATTCCCAGGCTGGACTGATATCGAGACCTGGGTCAAGAACTTCATGAGACACCCGGACAAAGCTGTAGGTCGCTCAGCCACTGACCCAGGCCGTCACCGGTGCCTGCGCAACAAAAAACCGGCCTGACGGCCGGTGTCTCGCGTCCCCGGGGGGTCGAGCTGCAGGTGTGGGTCTCAGGTCGGAGTGGACATGCCCTGGATCAGGAAATCAAAGTAGGGCGCGGCGACAGCAGCGTCGTCGTTGCTCAGCAGGGCAAGGGAAGCATCCTTGAGGCAGCGCATCGACTCAACCATGCCTGGCATCGGCACGCCGAGACTGTTGTACATCTCACGGGCACCCTCCAGGCCGATCTTCTGGATCAGCTCGGTGCTGCCGGCGAGCACGCCGTAGGTGACAAGGCGTAGATACCAGCTGAAATCGCGCAGACACTGGGCCCGCTGCTTCTGGCCGTAGGCATTGCCGCCAGGGGCAACGTATTCGGGCTTGCGGCTGAACAGCTGTCGGGCTGATTCATCAACGATCTTCTTCTCGTTGTCGGTTAGAACCCGGACAATCGAGAGTCGGCTGCTGCCGCCGGAGAGGAACTCCACCATTGAGCGGAGCTCGCCGCCGGTGGGGTAGCGGAGCTGATCGTCCGCCTGAAGGATCAGATCGCGTACGACGCTCATCGAAACCACCTTGCGCCCAGGCACTCTATCCAGATCGGAGCCATTGCCAGGGCCCGGATGGCCAGAGGTTTACGCACCGATAGGGTCAGGACAGGACCGATGCTTCAGAGGATGCGGCGATGGCGACACGGGCGGCCTCGATCGGCCAGGTGCTGCAGCTGCCCATCGACGGACTGAGCCATGACGGCCAGGGTGTGGGCCGCTGGCAGGAGCTGGCCGTGTTCGTGCCCGGCGCGCTCCCTGGGGAGCAGGCCAGTGTGCGTGTGCGCCGCCTGGCCCGGCGGCACATCGAAGCCGATCTGATTGGCGTTGAATCAGCTGCAGCGCAGCGGCGCCGCCCAGCCTGCATCCTGGCCGAACGCTGCGGCGGCTGCAGCTTGCAGCATTGCAGCGATGACAGTCAGGCGGAGCTCAAGACCGACCAGGTGCGCCAGGCCCTGCGCCGGCTCGGTCACCTCGAGGCGGCGGTGGCCCCGATCTGGCGGGCTGACGCGCCTCTCGGCTATCGCAACCGCGCCCTGATTCCGCTGGAGCGCGGCGAGGATGGCGTGCTGCGGGCGGGCTACTACCGCCGCGGCAGCCACCGGATCGTCAACATGAACCGCTGTCCGGTGCTCGATCCCCGCATCGATGCCCTGATCGCCCCGCTCAAGGCTGATCTCGAGGCCAGCAACTGGCCTGTCGACGTCAACCTCAGCGGCGGTGGTGGCCTGCGCCACCTGGCCCTGCGCGTCGGCCACCACAGTGGTGAGCTGCTGATCACCCTCGTGAGCAGCCACGATCGTCTGCCAGGTCTGGCGGAACTCGCCGCCCGCTGGCAGAAGCGTTGGCCGCAGCTGGTGGGGGTCGGGCTCAATCTGCAGCCCAGAGCCAGCAACGTTGTGCTTGGCCCTGAGACCCGCTGCATCGCCGGGCGTTCCTGGCTGCTGGAGCGCTTCGGCGGCATTGACCTGCGCATCGGCGCCGACACCTTCTTTCAGGTGAACACTCCCCAGGCGGAGCGGCTGCTGCCCCTGCTGCAGAGCTTCTTCCAGCCAGGTCCGGAGGTCCCCCTGCTCGACGCCTACTGCGGCATCGGTACCTTCAGTCTTCCCCTGGCGGCCGCGGGTTCACCGGTGCTGGGCCTGGAACTCCACGCCAGTTCGGTGGCACAGGCCAGGGCCAACGCTGAGCGCAACGGCCTGGAACAGGTCCGCTTTGAAGAAGGGGATGTGGCGGCGGTGCTGGCGGAGCGGCTCGAAGGGATGGCCGGGCTGCTGGTGGATCCGCCCCGCAAGGGCCTGACCGCGGATGCCCTCTCGGCGATTCTGATCGGTCGGCCGCCACGGCTGGCCTACGTGAGCTGCAATCCAGCCACCCTCGCTCGCGACCTGGCCGTGCTGTGCAGCCCCGAGGGCGGTTACCGGCTGCAGCGTGTGCAACCGCTCGACTTCTTCCCTCAGACCAGTCACGTCGAGGCGGTGGCCCTGCTGGAGCGGGTCTGACCTCAGTGCAGGGCCAGACCTCGCATGCCGATCTCCGCGATCAGGCGCGCAGTGCGGCCCCGAACTGTTTCTCCAGTGCGACGCGAATCCTCTGGTGGGCCTGATCGACTTCCGCATCGGTGAGGGTGCGCTTCGGATCCCGATAACGCAGCCGGAAAGCCTGGCTGCACCGCCCGGCAGCCACCTGCTCGCCCTGGTAGCGATCCACCAGCTCAGCCTGCTCCAGCAGCGGTTTACCCGCCTTGCGGATCGCCTGCAACAGGGCTGCGCTGGCTGTATCGGCAGGTACCACCAGCGCCAGATCCCGCTCTGAAGCCGGCACCGTGGCGAAGGCGCTGAAGCTCGGCTGCCAGCGGTTCCGGCGCGTGGCGGCACTGAGCAGCTGCGGCATCTCCAGCTGGAACAGATAGGTGGCGGTGGGCAGGTCGTAGCGCTCGGCCAGTTCCGGGTGCACCTGCCCGAACCAGCCCGCCGGCCGGCCCTCCACCACCACCTGGGCGGCGCGACCGGGATGCAGCAGCGGTTGATCGCTGAGGCGACGGTCCTCCACCGGCAGGGCAAGGCTCTGCAGAGCCAGTTGCAGCAGGCCGCGGGCCTGGAAGTAATCCGGCGCCTGGGGCTTGCCACCACTGCTCCACAGCTCCGCCTGGCGGGCACCGCAGATCAGCCCGGCCAGCTGCAGATTCTGCCGATCACCCTTGGCGGTGGCATCAAAGACATGGCCGATTTCAAAAGCCCAGAAGCCTGGCCGGCCGGCCTGGAGGTTGCGCTGGGCGGCCAGCAGCAGCTCATCCACCAGGCTGTCGCGCAGGTGGCTGTAATCGGCCAGCAGTGGATTGGCCAGCGGCAGACGACGGGCCGGCTCGGCGCCGGGCCGCTCGCTGGTGGCCGGTCCAAGCGAGAGGCTGCAGGTCTCCTGCAGACCAGCTGCCACCAGGGTGCGGCGCAGACGGCGCTCGGTCTGCTGCTCGGGGCTCAGGCCACCGGGGGCGATCGGATCGGGCAGGTGGGAGCTGAAGCGGTCGTAGCCCACCAGGCGGGCCACCTCTTCGATCAGATCCACTTCGCGCTGCAGATCCATCGCCCGCGCCGCCGGCACCTGCACCAGCCAGCCGTCCTCATCGGCCGTGAGTGTGCAGCCGAGGGCCGTGAGGATCTGCTCGATCTCTTGATCCTCCAGGTCGTGGCCATCGCCTCCGGCGGCAGCCGCCTCCGGGCTGCCGTGCACCGGGCCAAGCAGATTGTGCAGGGCATCGCGGCGCAGGGCCAGGGCCGGGCGCTCGGCCAGGGGCTTCTGGTGGAGCCAGCGACCCTCAACCTGGGCGCCGCAGAGATCCTGCAGCAGGGCCACTGCCCGATCGGCCGCCGCCAGGGTGACCTCAACCGGAAGCCCCTTTTCGAAACGGCTGCTCGAATCACTCCGCAGGCCGACGCTGCGGCCGCTGCGCCGCACCGCCTGGGGCGCGAACATCGCCGCCTCCAGCCAGAGGTTGGTGGTGTCGTCCTGCACAGCCGTTTCGGCGCCGCCGATCACGCCGGCCAGGGCCACGGCCCGATCGGCATAGCTGACCACCAGCGCATCGCCGCTGAGGCTGTGGGCAGTGCCATCGAGAGCGTGGAAGGCCTCGCCGTCGCGGGCCTGACGCAGATCGAGCAGGGCCGGATCGCGGCGCCCGCCGGCCAGACTGACCAAGCGGTCGGCATCAAAGGCGTGCAGGGGTTGGCCCAGCTCCAGCATCACCAGGTTGGTGATGTCAACGACGTTATTGATCGGCCGCAGTCCGGCCCGCTCCAGGCGCTGCTGCAACCAGGCCGGTGACGGAGCCACGCGGATGCCGCTGAGGGCCGTCAGGCTGAACAGTCCGCCCGCTTCGATGCGCTCGCGCACGTCTGGGCCAACGGGCAGTGGTTCGGCCGCAACCAGCGGCGCTGGGGCGGGCAGGTTGAGCGCACTGCCGGTGAGGGCGGCCACTTCGCGGGCGATGCCGCGCATCGACAGGCCATCGGGCCGGTTGGCGGTGATCGCCAGCTCCAGCACCTGGTCATCGAGGCCGAACAGGGGGCCCACCGGGGTGCCCAATGCCGGTACCTGCTCAACAGCCTCATCGAGAATGACGATGCCGTCGGAGCTGTCCGCCAGACCCAGCTCCGAGAGAGAGCAGATCATGCCGCTGCTGGCCACGCCGCGCAGTTCGGCGGGTTTGATCGTCAGATCCACCGCCGGCAGATAGGCCCCAACGGTGGCCACAGCCACGTGGATGCCGGCGCGCACGTTGCGGGCGCCGCAGACAATCTGCAGCGGTTCAGCTTCGGCAGCGACGCGCACCGTGCAGACGCTGAGCTTGTCGGCGTTGGGATGCTGCTCGCGCGCCTCGACGAAGCCGACAACAACACCCGCGGCACGGGCCGTCAGATCCTCGATTGCATCGACCTCAAAACCGGCCACCGACAACCGCTCGGCGAGCTCGGCGGTGGGCAGATCGCAGGCCACCAGCTCCCGCAGCCATTGGAGCGAGACCCGCATCAGCACACCAGCAAGGGAAGCGCAGACTCTAAGGACAGGGCCCAACCCTGGCGGGAAGGCGACAGGGTATGGTGTTCAACTGTCAATCCCGCATCGCATCAGCGGCGCAACGTCCTTCCATGGCAAAGAACAAGGGCGTCCGGATCGTGATCACTCTCGAGTGCACCGAATGCCGGTCCAACCCCGCCAAGCGGTCTCCTGGCGTGTCCCGTTACACGACTGAGAAGAACCGCCGCAACACCACTGAACGGATCGAACTGAAGAAGTTCTGCCCGCACTGCAACAAGTCGACGGTCCACAAGGAGATCAAGTGATCGCTTCGGCGTGATCCCGTCTGCCTGCTGTCAGTTCATCCATTCCGTTCAACCATGAGCAGTTCCTTCTTCAAGAAGCGCCTCTCGCCGATCAAGCCCGGCGAACCGATCGACTACAAGGATGTCGATCTCCTCAAGAAGTTCATCACCGAGCGCGGCAAGATCCTGCCCCGTCGTCTGACTGGCCTCACCGCCAAGCAGCAGCGGGATCTCACCACTGCCGTGAAGCGCGCCCGCATCGTGGCGCTGCTGCCCTTCGTCAACCCCGAGGGCTGATCCCTGAGCTCCGCGTCTTTCCACTGCGGCGACCTGATCGGCGTTGAGGACAGCCGCGGAGCCCAGCTCGCGGTGGTTGAGGCGGTTCAAGGCAGCAAGCTGCGCCTTCGCCTCGGCTACGACTCCAAACCTGTGGTTCTGCCTCAGCGGCAGGCCCAATTGCTCGACCCTCTGCCCTCCGGCATCGACCCGCCGGCGCGGTTGGGGGTTTCGCCATGGCAGTTGACACCGGAGCGGGTCAGCGCAGCTGGGCCGAACCGACGTGAATGGGCCGCCGCCTGGTTGCTGCTGTTGGAAACAGGCGACCAGGTGACCCTGGCGGACTTCACGGATCTGGTCTGCGGTGGCAGCCAACCAGCCCAGCGGGCGGCCTGTTGGCTGGAGCTGATGGGCGACCAGCAATTGTTCCGCCTGCGTCAAGGCCTGATCAGCGCCCGTCCGCTGACGGACCTGAAACCGCTGCGGCGGGAGCGCCGCCGCCTGCAGTTGCAGCAGCAGCGGGAGCAGAGCTGGCTGGCGCTGCTGCGCGCACGCCGCCCCATCCATGCCCCGGATCTCCCCGAGGAGCAGCGCCAGCGCCTTGATCAACTCCAACAGCTGGCCAGCGGGCTGATCGAGATTGATGGGCTCGATCCAGGCCTGCGGCAAAGCCTCACCAGCCTGCACCTGGGCACTGATCGCGGTGATCTGCGCCACCTGTTGGCTGATCTCGGTCAGTGGGACGCCCACCGGCTCATCTCTCTGGAGGGCACCACCTGGAGCAGCGGCTTCAGTGCTGACCTCCAGGCGGAAGCGGAGCGTCTCCTGGCCCTGGTGGATCAGGAGCGACCCGGCGATGCTGATCGCCTCGATCTGTGTGCGCAGCACTGCGTGACGATCGACGATGAGGAGACCCGCGACATCGATGACGGCCTGGCCCTGGAGCGCCGTGACGACGGCAGCCTGCGGCTGTGGATCCACGTGGCCGATCCCGGTCGCCTGATCGAGCCCGGCTCACCGCTTGATCTGGAGGCGCGCCGTCGTGGCAGCAGCCTCTACCTGGCCGCCGGCACCCTGCCGATGTTCCCGGAGTCATTGGCCACTGGTCCGTTCAGCCTGCGCCAGGGCGTGCGCTCCGCCGCCTGGAGTTTCTGGGTGGATCTGGACGAGCAGGGTGAGATCGCCGCCTACGGCATCCTGCGCAGCTGGGTCAAACCCATCTATCGGCTCAGCTACGCCGATGCCGATGAACTGATCGATCTGGCGCCGCCGGAGGATCCGGATCTGGCGACCCTGGATCGGCTCCTGGAGCGCCGCCGGCGCTGGCGCCTGGCCCAGGGTGCCCTGCAGATGGATCTGCCGGAGGGGCGCATCCGCAACCGTGAGGGGCTGGCGGCGCTGGAGATCACCGACCCCGGTCCTGCGCGGCAGTTGGTGGCCGAAGCCATGATCCTGGCCGGCACCCTTGCGGCCCGGTTCGGTGTGGAACACGAGCTGGCCCTGCCCTATCGCAGTCAGCTGCCGGCGGAGCTGCCGCCGCCGCAGGAGCTGGCCGCTCTGCCGGATGGTGCCGTGCGGTTCGCGGCGATCAAGCGCTGCCTCAGCCGCGGGTTGATGGGCAACCGACCGGCACCGCATTTCAGTCTGGGGCTGCCGGCCTATGCACAGGCCACTTCGCCGATCCGCCGCTATGGCGACCTCGTCGTGCAGCGCCAGATCGCTGCCGTGCTGACTGGAGATGTCCCCCTCAGCGACGACGGCCTGCTGGAGCTGCTGGAGCAGTTCGAGGCGGCCGTTCGCGAGGGCATCGGCATCGCCCGCGAAGACCAGCGCCACTGGCAGCAGGTGTGGTTCGAGGCGCACCGCAGCGGTCAATGGCGGGCGCAAGTGCTGCGCTGGCTTCGCCCCCAGGACCGGCTCGCTCTGGTGCGTGTGGATGAGCTGGCGATGGACCTGGCAGCTGAGTGCCCGGCCGGTGCTGCGCCGGGGCTGGAGCTGTTGTTGCGCGTGCGGCAGGTGGACAGCCTGCGCGATCAGCTGCGGCTGGTGGCGTCCGCCGGCTGAGCAGGCGCACCGATCAGGCCAGGCGCGACACCCGCAGCCAGGGCCCCCAGGGATTGGCGCAGCCGATCAGCGCCACCGGCCGGGCACGCTCCTGGGCCATCAGCCAGTGGTGCAGAGCAGGCTCCAGGGTGATGATCGGCCAGCTGGCACCGCTATCGGCCAGCTGCAGGCTGTAGCCGCCGTTGCCATCGGGGCGCAGCTCGCCCTGCCAGAGCTGTTCGGTGGCGACGGCGGGTGCCAGGTGAGCATCCAGCCCGGCCGGGGCACCGGCCAGGCTGCCGTCCGGCCGCAGCAGCGCTGGATCCGCCAGGGCCGCCCGCTGCCGCTCGGCCCAGGCTGGATGGTGCCAGGGGGTATCCCACAGGGGCAGGGGCCCGGCGGGAGCCTGCGGATCGCTGATCAGTGCGTTCTGAAGCAGCCGCACCGGCAGCGCGGCTGGCGGGCATCCCTGCTGCAGGCTGAGGGCGGCGGCCGCACCGGCGGCCTGGCCGATGTTCAGGATCAGGGGCTGCAGGCGCGTGGCGCCGTTGGCCATGTGGCTGGTGCTGAACGCCTTGTCCGCCGCCAGCAGGTTCTCGACCTCCGCGCTCACCAGGGCCCCATAGGGCACACAGAACGGCGTGCCGCTCCAGCGCCCCCCCCAGCGGCAGCTTTTGGGGGCCAGAGGCCAATCCGGGCCGGGATAGTGGTGGTCGTTGGCGTAGTTGCCCACTGCGATCGACTGCAACACGCCGGCGTTGTTGACCGGCAACGGTGCGATTGCAGCGCCACTCGCCTGGGGCAGCAGCTCCTGCTCGATCACGGTGTGCTGGCCCAGCAGACGCCGACCTTCACGCCAGTAGGGCATCGCCGCCAACCAGGGGGCCGAGCTCCCGGCATGCTCAGGAAACGCCTCGCCGAGGCTCAACCAACCATCGCTGGCCTCCTGCAGCGCTGCCGCAAAGCGGAGGCTGTGGGCCTGCATCTCGCGCGTGAGTTCCGCTTCGGCCGCATCAGCGCCGCTGAAGGCGCGGCCAAGCCCACCATGCCAGTCATTGCCGTGCAGGGGCCAGTTCAGCATCACCAGGCCACCGGGCAGCCGCCCGTAGCTGATCGTGCGCTCCAGCCCGAAGGCTGCGCTGGCCTGGGCAAAAGGGGCTGCCAGCGCCGTGGCACGCGCGGGGTCCAGCGGCATGGTGTCGCTGCGGAGCTGGCCCATCACCACCCAGGTGGGCGACTGCACGGGCTGCTCCTGGAAGAAGGGGTCGTGCTCCAGCCGCTGCTGGGTCGGTGCGCTCGGCTCCCGCCAGCGCTCCTGCGCTTCCCAGCCAAACCTGAACGGTGCTTCGGCCAGCGGCAGCAGATCACCGCGGTCGCTGCCATCAATCACCACCCGGCAGCGCAGGCGATGAAGCTGCTCCTGCTGCTCCAGCTGGACCGCGGTGATCGAAGCACCCCGTCGCTCCACCGCACGCAGGCGACAGCCCTGCCACCACTGCAGCTTCGGCTCGGCCGCCACCCATCCCTGCAGGATCGTCTCGGCAGTGGTTGGCCGGTAGCCGAAGCAGCTCACCCAGTTGTGATCCAGGCCCGTCGGTTCCGCCTGCTCCAGCGCCCGCAGGAAGGCGCCCCAGAGCCCCGTCTGCCAGGGTGTCAGCTCATTGCCATCAGGGCAGCACACACCGGCGGTGCTCACCATTCCCCCCAGCCAGCTGCCGGGCGTGAGCAGCAGGGTGGTGGCACCGCTGCGGGCTGCCTGCAAGGCGGCCGCCACGCCGCCGCTGCCTCCGCCCCACACCAGCACGTCCACCGCATCGATGGGCTCGGTCATGGCCTGCGCACGGAGGTGATGCGGTAGCTGGACCCTAAGGCGAATCAAGCCCGGCTCCGCTCCGTAGGATCCGCCCGATGACCAGAACCCTCACCACCCCGCTCTATTACGTCAACGACAGGCCGCACCTGGGGAGTGCCTACACGACCCTGGCCTGCGACGCCCTGGCCCGGTTCTGGCGGCTGCGGGGCGAGGAGGTGCTGTTCATCACCGGCTGTGATGAGCATGGCCAGAAGATCCAGCGCACGGCCGAGGCGGCGGGCCTCAGCCCTCAGGCCCACTGCGATGCCGTCAGCGCCCTGTACCGCGAGCTGTGGCAGCGCTGGCAGATCAGCAACGACCGCCTGATCCGCACCACCGATCCGCGCCACCGGCGCATCGTCGAGCA
Source organism: Cyanobacteriota bacterium (assembly GCA_041158125.1). Classification (GTDB taxonomy): domain Bacteria; phylum Cyanobacteriota; class Cyanobacteriia; order PCC-6307; family Cyanobiaceae; genus Vulcanococcus. Next base: position 8,496 of record JBEBCC010000090.1, on the reverse strand, counting down.
GTTCTTCGCGCGGGTGGAGGCCAATGGCGACATCGTTGAAGGCCGCCAGCAGGGTTGGTATTGCGTGGCCTGCGAGGAGTTCAAGGACGATCCCCATGAAGCCCAGGATCCGGAATGCCCGATCCATCGCCGGCCGCTGGAGTGGCGCGATGAGGTCAATCTGTTTTTCCGCCTCTCGCGCTACCAACAGCAGATCGAGACGCTGATCAGCCAGCCCGGCTTCATCCAGCCCGCCAGTCGCCGCAACGAGGTGGAGAACTTCGTCAAGCAGGGCCTGCGCGACTTCTCCATATCGCGGGTGAATCTGCCCTGGGGGATCCCGGTGCCCGGCCATGAGGGGCATACCTTCTATGTGTGGTTCGACGCGCTGCTGGGTTACATCACGGCGCTGCTGCAGGAAGGCGACAGCCCGGATCTCGCCATCGCCATCAGCCGGGGCTGGCCGGCTGCGGTGCACGTGATCGGTAAGGACATCCTGCGTTTCCATGCGGTCTACTGGCCGGCGATGCTGCTTTCGGCCGGGCTGCCGCTGCCGGCAAAAGTATTCGGCCATGGTTTCCTCACGCGCGAGGGCCAGAAGATGGGGAAATCGCTCGGGAACGTGCTCGATCCGGTTGAGCTGCTGGAGCGATGTGGTCGCGATGCGGTGCGCTGGTACCTGCTGCGTGACATTCCCTTCGGTGAGGACGGTGACTTTCAGCAGCAGCGCTTCAGCGATCTGGTCAACAACGACCTGGCCAACACCATCGGCAACCTGCTGAACCGCACCAGCTCGATGGCGCGCAAGTGGTTTGCCGAGGCGGTACCACCGGCCGGCAGTGCCGCCAGCGCGGACCACCCCCTGGCTCTGGCCAGCGCCAGCGCCAGCAGCACGGTCATCACGAGCCTCGATCAGCTCGATTTCCGCGCGGCCGCTGAGGCCACATTGCAGCTGGCGATCGCCGCCAACGGCTTCCTCAACGAGCAAGCCCCCTGGAGCCGCATGAAGCAGGAAGGCACGCGCGACCAGGTGGCAGCCGATCTCTACGCGGTTCTTGAAACCGCCCGGATCGTGGCGCTGCTGCTGGCACCGCTGCTGCCGGACCTCTCCGGTCGGATGCTGTTGCAACTGGACCAACCAGCACCGGCCTCCGAGGTGGGCGCCACGGTGGTGGGATCCGGCTGGCACGAGCAGCTGCGCTGGGGTGGCCTGGTCGAGGGCTCAGCACTGCCAGAACCCTCACCGGTCATGGCAAGGCTGGAGCTGGACGGACCACTGTGAGCGCTGGCCTTACCCCCAGGCTCCTGCGCCCTGGCGCCCTGGCGCTGGCGCTTCTGCTGAGCGGCTGCATCAGTCGCACCCGTGAAGCGGCGGCGCCGGAACCGTTCGTGTTCCGCGCCCTGGATCTGCGCCAACAGAGCGCCACAGGGCAGCCGGCCTGGGATCTGACCAGCCCGGAAGCGCGGTATGACCTCAACCGCCGGCTGGCCCAGGCGCGACGGCCGCGGGGCACGGTGTATCGCAACGGGCAGCCTTACCTCAACCTCAGCGCTGAGAGCGCCACCGTGATCGGTGACGGCCAGGCGATCGTGCTCGAGGGAGAGGTGCGGCTCACGCTGATGGGTCGCGATCCGGTGCGGATCAGCGCCGATCAGGTGCGCTGGCTGCCGGGCCAGGATCTGATGGCGATCGATCAACGACCTGTAGCCAGCGATCGCCGTCTGCGCATCAGCGCCGGTAGCGCACGCTACCACCTCAATCAGGATCGACTGGAACTGCGCGGTGCACCGCTGCTGGAGCAGTGGCAGCAGAACCAGCCGCTCGGGACCACCCGTGCGGCGGCGCCGATTCGCCTGCGGGTCAGCCGCGTCGACTGGCGACCGGCCCAGGGTGGGCTCGAGGCCCCGGGGCTTGTGCGTGCGGAACGCAGCGACAGTGGCAGTCATGAACCGCTGCGACTCACGGCCACGGGCCTGAGCGGCAATCTGCGCCAAGGGATGCTCGCTCTGCAGGCACCGGTGCTGCTGCGCAACGGCAGCGGCAGCAGCTGGTTGCGGGCTGGTCAGGTCCATTGGACGATCCAGCAGCCGTGGCTGACGAGTGCTCAGCCATTCCGTGGGGCCGTGAATCAGCTCCAGGCCAGCGGTGCTGGCTGGCGCGTCAACCTTGCCGAGCAGACCGTGCTGGTCAGCGGCGACTGCGCACTGCAGCAGCCCGGTGTCCAGCTCACCGCGGGGCGCTGCTTCTGGCATTGGCCGAGCGGACGGTTCAGCGCCACGGGCCAGGTGCTGCTGCGCCGCAGCGCCTATGGCCAGATCACCCGCGCCACTCAGCTGCAGGGGCAGATCGGGGCGAACGGCCTGGCGCAGTTCAGCAGCCCCGGAGCACGGGTGGATTCAAGCTTCACGCTGCCGCCGCCGTCGCGGCGTTCGGGCTCTCCGCCCCAAGCAGCTCCAGTGGTGTTCTGAGCTTGCGGCTCCAGCCCTCAAGCCAGGCCTCATCGCTGCGGCTGAAGCAGCGCGGCGACCAGCCCGCCAACAGGATCACCCCTTCGGTGCCGATCGGCTGGACTATCAGGCTGGGAATCCCCTCCGGCAGCCCGCTGAACTCGCTGCGGCCGGGGTAGAGCTTGAGATTGACCAGACCAATGGGCCGGCCTGTGCTCCAGGCCCGCTCACAGATCGCACCTGGCGTGAAGCTGCTCTCCGCCAGCACACCGCGCCGCAGCAGGGTGCAACCACGCCAATGGAGCAGCAGTGCGGCGGCGGGGGTGGCGGTGAGCAGCATCTGGCTGCCCCAGCCCAGCTCCTGGGCAAGAGCCTCAGGCAGATCGCTCGCCAGACGAAGCCCCTGTTCACCCACCAGGGCCACCCGCTCGGGGGCTACGGGCATGGCGCGCGTCCAGAGGATCGCCACCAGCATCAGGCCAACCGCCAGCAGGCTCGCCAGAACCCCGGCGCGTTCAAGGGCCGGGCTGAGCTCCGGCGCACTGAGCTGATTGAGCACGCAGAGCAGCAGGCCGAGCACCCCGGCGGCCAGGCAGAGGCGAGCGGCGCGTCCCATCGTTTGGTTCGGGCATTCGGGCGTGACCGCCCCAGGATCAGGTCTCACGTTGTCACAGCTGATCGCTTGGTGCGGCCGGGCACACAGGAGCGACCGGGGCGGCGCTGCGGTGGCTCTGATAGGTGCGGTGAGCGCAGCCCCATGACACCAGAGCATCAACCTGAGCAGCTGAATGACCCCGCAGAAGCGTTTGCGGCCATTGCCGTGGCGGCCGTGGCCTGCGACGGACAGCTGAATGCAGTGGAGGCGCGCCGGCTGCGACAGCAGCTGGAGTGTCGTCGTCCGTTCAGCAGCCGCGATGACGCCCAGATGGCGGCTCTTCTGGATCGTCTGCTGGAGCTGCTGCGGCAGCAGGGTTTTGCGGCGCTGGTGGCCCAGGCTGCACCGCTGCTGTCATCGGCCCAACGCGAAACCGCCCTGGCGGTGGCAGCGGATCTCACCGCGGCCGACCACATCCAGACCGGCGCGGAGCAGAGCTTCCTGGGCAATCTGGCGGAACAGCTGCAGATCGCGCCGGAACGCAGCAGGCAGATTATTGAAGTGATCGGCCTGCTGAACGGCGACAGCCTGACCGGCTGACGGCAGACTGGAACCAGATTGCCCTGGTGATGGTGCTGCAGCGATCCCTTCGCGCCTTGATGGCCTCTCTGATCAGCGCCCTGCTGCTTGTGGGGCTGATCTGGCCGCCACAGGCTCTCGCCACCGGTGTGCAGGACTTTCCCACGGAGCTACCCGCTGCTGCAGTGGTCGACACGGCGGACCTGCTCAGCCGTGCTGGCAACGCCGATGTTGACAAGCGCCTGCGCGACCTGACGGACGATCACGTCGACGCCCGCCTGATCACACTGCGCCGCCTCGATTACGGCATCAGCCTCGACCGGCTGGGCCAGCAGCTGGTGGAGCGCTGGGGTGGTGCCGATCCCGACAGCGCCCTGCTCCTGCTGCTGATCGAATCGCAGAACAACAGTGCTGCCGTCGTGGCCTCCACCGATCTGCTCGACCAGCTGCCGGAGACGCTGCTTTCGAGCACCGCCATCAGCACCATGGGACTGCCGCTGCGCGAGGGGGCCCGCTATCGCCAGGCCAGCCTTGATGCCATCGATCGCCTGGCCGTGGTGTTGCAGGGTGGTGAGGATCCCGGTCCGCCGCAGCTGCTGGAGCGCCTGCCGATTGAAACCAATATCCCCAGCCGCGAAGACACCGCCTCCAGCAATGCCCTGCTCTGGGTGGTGGTGTTGCTTGTGGTTGGCACGCTGGTGCCGATGATCACCTGGTGGGTCTTCTCACGCTGAGCGCACCATGGGGTTGACCGACTGGATGGGTAGCCTGGATCGCGCCCGCGCCAACGACCTGAGCCTTGAGCTCGAACGGGCGTATGAGGCGGCGCTGCTGATCCAGAGCCTGGAGCTTGAGTACTACAACGACCGACCGGTGCGGCCGGAACTGGAGCTGAGCATTCCGCGCCAGAACCAGGCGCAGATGCTGAGGCGGTTCCGTGCTGCACTGCAGCTGTGTCGCGACGTGGTGGGCCAGATCGAACCGCGCCGGGCTGAGCTCGACAGCCAGGAGCTGCGCCAGCTGCAGTTGATCCGCACGGTGATCGCGCGCTATGGCACATCCAGCACTCTGCCGAGCATCTCCCGCTCACCGGAGCTGCTGCCCCGCACTCTGTTGGGCGTGCTGGACGGGGTGCGCCGCCAGCTCGATCCAGAGGCCGAGGCTTCGGTGGTGGCGGGCTTCCGCCGGCGCCGTGATTCAACGCTGGTGTCGCTGCGGATCCTGCTGTTGCTGGTGTTGGTGCCGTTGATCGTGCAACAGGTGAGCCGCACGATGGTGTTCACACCCCTGGTGGATCGCTTTGCCCCGGAGGTGGCGTTTCTCAGTTATCCCAAGCCGCACCTGCAGGAAAAGGCTGTCAGCAAACTGCGGCTGTATCAGGAGGAGCTGGAATTCCAGGCCCTGCTGGAGGGCAAGGAACCGCTCACCCGGGAAGACCTGCACAACGCTCTGGCCGACAAGGCGCGCGAGCTGAAGGAGGAAGCCGATCAGGAGGGCCTGGAAGCCACCAAAAATATCCTGGCCGACCTGGGTGGTCTGATCGGCTTCACCCTGGTGTGCCTGCTGGGGCGCCGTGATCTGCAGGTGCTGCGTGGCTTCCTCGATGAGGTGGTGTACGGGCTGAGCGATAGCGCCAAGGCTTTCGCAATCATCCTGTTCACCGATATCTTCGTGGGATTCCACAGCCCGGAGGGGTGGACGGTTTTGCTCGATGGCATCGCCCACCACCTGGGCCTGCCGGCGGAGGAGAACTTCATTATGTTGTTCATCGCCACCTTCCCAGTGGTGTTGGCGACGATCTTCAAGTACTGGATCTTCCGCTATCTCAACCGCGTTTCGCCGTCCTCGGTGGCAACCCTGCGCAACATGAACGGTGGCGGTTGAGGGTCTGGTGCTGGTCTGCGGCGGCAGCCGCAGCGGCAAGAGCCGCTGGGCCGAGCATCTGGCCAGCACCAGCGGCTGGCCGGTGCTCTACCTGGCCACCGCGCCAGCGCGCCCGCACGACCAGCACTGGCAGGCGCGACTGGAGCAACACCGCCGGCGACGGCCCACCAGCTGGAGCTGCCTGGAAACCGGCGCGGCACTGACGCCGGCTCTGGCGGACCTGAACCGGCCACAGCATCCACTGGCGGGACATCTGCTACTGATCGATGCCCTCGGCTCCTGGCTGGCGCAGCACCTTGAAGCCGATGCGGCTGACTGGGAGCGCCTGGCAACGGCGCTGCTGAGGCAGCTGGAGCATCAGCGGGTGCCGGTGCTGCTGGTGTGTGAAGAGGTGGGTCTGGGCCTGGTGGCTCCCACGGCGATCGGCAACCTGTTCCGCGACCGCATGGGCGAGCTGCAGCAGCGGTTGATGGCCCAGGCCAGCGGCAGCTGGTTGGTGGTGGCCGGCCGCGCCCTGGATCTGCACAGCCTGGGTCAGGTCGTTCCGATGGAGGCCTGAGCATGCCGCGCCTGGTGCTGTTTCAGCCGGAGATCCCGCCCAACACCGGCAATGTGGCCCGCAGCTGTGCCGCCACCTGCACGGAGTTGCACCTGATCGAGCCCCTGGGGTTTGAGATCAGCGACCGCACACTCAAACGGGCGGGACTGGATTACTGGCCGTGGGTGTCACTGCACCGCCACAGCGACTGGTCAGCCTTCCGGGCGGAGCAGCAGCGACGCGGCGGCCGACTGCTGGCACTGAGCCGCCATGCCAGCCAGGTGTATCACCAGATCCGCTACCGCGAGGACGACTGGTTGCTGTTCGGCCGCGAAACGAGCGGCCTGCCCGCAGCGGTGCTGGCGGATGTGGATGGCGCCTTGCGGATCCCGATGGCGGGATCGGTGGAGCAGGGCGGTGGCGTGCGCAGCCTGAATCTGGCCACGGCCGCCGGAGTGGTGCTGTTTGAAGCGCTGCGGCAGCTGGAGGTGTCGCGGGGACAGACGGGAGGGACGCCGAACTGAGACCGCAGGCCAGCACAGCGCTTTTAGCCTGGCCAAACAAAAGAGTGACCACGGCCACTTGCCGCCACTGGTTCGAGCCGTTACTCTCGCGTCAACTCGGGGATGTTGGCTTCTCCACCGGGTTCTGACCTTTCGGCCACGATGCATGAAGCCTGTTCACTTTCTGCTGACAACGCTCGCCAGCACCGCTGCTCTCGGGGCAGCCGGCAGTGTCGTCATCCCTTCCCTCGCCACATCCCAGCCGGATGAGGTCGTCGAAATTGAGACAGGCAGCAGCCTGGCCGGCGTTGATGCCTCACTCCTGGCGGCCTTGCCTCCCAGCAATGATCGCCTCTGGGTGAAGGTGCGCAGCAGCGTCAGCATTGAGGAGCTCGCCAGCGCCCTCGCTCAGGATGAGACACGGCTGGCCAAGCTGAACGATGTGGATGAAGACCACCACTTCAAGAGCGGCGACTGGCTGGTGCTGCCGAGTCAGAGCAGCCGCCAGGTGAAGCAGCTGGCTGCAGTGGATACAAGCGAATTGCGGCGCACGCCACCGCTGGAAGCCCTGCCGGAACCCGGCGACCAACCACAGGTGCGTTTCGGCGACAACCTGCGCAAGATCGCCCAGCGCTACAACCTCACCATCAGCGAACTGTTGCGTCTGAATCCCAGCCTTCAGGCCGCCCGGCTTGTCGTCGGCACCCAGATCCGTGTGGCCCAGTCGGCACCCGGGCGCAGCCGAATGGTGCTGGGTCTGGCCCCCAGCGCCTCCGGCGGCCTCAGCTGGCCGGATCAGCCCAGTTTCAGCCCCGACGGAACTGATCCAGGCCAGCTCTATGGCGACAGCGGCTGGATCTGGCCCACGAAAGGTGTGTTTTCCTCCGGCTACGGCTGGCGTTGGGGGCGCATGCACAAAGGAATTGATATCGCCAACAACGTGGGCACACCAATCCTGGCCGCCCGCGGCGGCGAGGTGATTTCCGCCGGCTGGAACGACGGTGGCTATGGCTATCTGGTGGAGCTGCGCCACGATGATGGCACCATCAGCCGCTACGCCCACAACAGCAGCATCCTGGTGGCCAAGGGTGCCGCCGTGGCCCAGGGATCCGTGATCTCGCTGATGGGCAGCACCGGCCGCAGCACCGGGCCTCACCTGCACTTTGAGATCATCCCGCCCGGCCGCGGCGCCGTGAACCCCCTGCAGTTCCTGCCGGTCCGGGCCTGAACCGGGCAAAAATCGCAGCCCGGCCATCGTCTACAATGACTCCACCGCGGCTCGGTAGCTCAGCTGGTTAGAGCGTGGGATTCATAACCCCAAGGTCGGGAGTTCAAGTCTCCCCCGAGCCATCTGCTCGCGCCCCGCTTCGGCGGGGCTTTTTGCTGGCTGGGACTGGATTTGCAGGGATTCCACAGCTGGGTCTCAGGTGATCACCTTGTAGTCCGTTGGGGCTGCTTGAGATGCAACCGTGCAGAGCACGTTGCACGTTGTTCTGGGAAAACTGGACGGGTCCTTCGGGTCCGTGTCGCGATGCCATCGGCCGTCCGCCCCGAACCACCGTCGGCCTTCTGGGTCCAGTGCGTCAACGAGCTGAAGGTCCGCCGCTCCTCCTTTCGCGTTCGCCGTCTTCCGGACAGACCATGCATCGACGAGCGGGAGGTCAGGCGCGGCGCGCAGCTCCGCGAGTTCTCGATGCGTCCCGACCCATGGATCAACCCCGACCATGTTGAAGCGATCCGCGACCTGTGCTTGCGCGGCCACCAGCCGGAGGCCTGGCCCAAGCAAGATCGATCAGGGAGCCTGGAGGGCATAACCAGCTGGAGCAACCTCAGCCGCTGACTTGGAACGCGCTGGACCAGAGATGGCCTTGCCGGCTGGCATCACACCTGAGCTGATCGCCATGGCCATGAAGCTCCAGAGGGCCGGTATCGGTTGCACCTGCCGGAGCTTGCGCATGGCCCCTGCTCCA
>JBEBCC010000089.1:0-2650 GCA_041158125.1 Cyanobacteriota bacterium | reverse complement strand
GGATCACGGCGATCTCCGCCTCAGGTGGGTTGCGCACGTCGATCAGCGCCAGGCCGCTGGTGTCGCCATCCAGCAGGGCCTTGAGCTCCGTGACGCTGATGCTCTCCACCGCGCCAGCCTCCTCTTGGCCGGGGGCGCTGCCGCCCACGCCGCAGAACTCCTGGTAGTCGATCAGCTTGTCGATCACCGGGCGCTCCGGGTTGGGCCGCAGCTTCAGCTCGCGGAACTTCATGCCCAGCGCATCGAACAGCAGCAGGCGGCCGCTGAGGGTGGTGCCGATGCCGGTGATGATCTTCACCGCCTCGGTGGCCTGGATCACGCCGATGATTCCGGGCAGCACGCCCACCACGCCGCCCTCAGCGCACGAGGGCACCATGCCCGGCGGCGGCGGCTCGGGGAACAGGTCGCGGTAGTTGGGGCTTTCGGCATCCAGGTTGAACACCGTGGCCTGGCCCTCGAAGCGGAAGATCGAGCCGTACACGTTCGGCTTGCCCAGCAGCACGCAGGCGTCGTTCACCAGGTAGCGGGTGGGGAAGTTGTCGGTGCCGTCGCAGACGATGTCGTACGGGCGCACGATCTCCAGGGCGTTCTCGCTGGTGAGCGCCGTTTCGTAGAGATCCACCTGGCAGTGGGGGTTGATCTCGAGGATGCGCGCCTTGGCCGATTCGATCTTCGGCTTGCCCACCCAGCTGGTGCCGTGGATCACCTGTCGCTGCAGGTTGGAGTGATCCACCACATCGAAATCCACGATGCCGATCCGGCCCACGCCGGCGGCGGCCAGGTAAAGCAGCAGCGGCGAGCCGAGGCCGCCGGTGCCCACGCACAGCACCGAGGCGGCCTTGAGGCGCTTCTGCCCCTCCATTCCCACCTCCGGCAGGATCAGATGGCGCGCAAAGCGGGCCACCTCATCGGGGCTGAGCGCGATGCCGGTGGTGTCGGGGGGAAGCATGGAGGTGGGGCGCTGGCGCTGTCCAGCTCCCTACTCTCCCAAACGCCCGGCCCCTTCGGGGTCTATCTCAGGCAGCAGCTTGCTCAGGCAGCAGCTTCAGCTCGAGGGGTTGGATGGGCGCCAGGCCTTCGGCATCCGGCTCCAGCAGCCACCAGGCCCGCAGGGGAGCCAGCAGTGCTTCGGCCTCTGGGGCACGGCTGCTGGCTTCGGACGGCAGACCGCTGCGGATCATCATGAGTGTGGGCCCCAGGCACAGTGCGCGATCGGTGCGCGAGGGGGCAGCGGGGCTGCCTGGGTGGCTGTGGGCGCTGCCGAGCACCTGCAGGCCGCGTTCACGCCCCCAGCGCTGCGCCAGGAGCTGCTCGCGCGGGTCGAGCTGAAAGCGCTGCCTGCGCTCAGCCGCCGGTTCCCAGCGGTTGCAGCAGGGCCAGATCCGTTGCAGCACCAGGCATTGGCCCTGCTTTTGCCCCAGCAGCAGCGCGCAACCCTCCAGAGGTTCAGCCGCCCGCAGCACCTGTTCCAGAACGATCAGGCATTGCCGACCTGTCAGCAATTGCTCTGGCTTTGGAGCAACCATCCAGATACCTTATGGCGAAACGAAAAACCCATGACCGTCCTGATGACCGACAACACCACTGATCTCCAGGACGCTCCGGCCCCCGCTGCTGAAGAGGCTGGCGCCAGCTTCAGCGAGCGCTACAGCGAGATCCTCGGCAAGGTGAACACCACCCTCGACCAGGTGGATTGGGCACAGATGGGCCGCATCGGCAAGGGCGTGGGTGTGTTCGTGGTGGTCATCGTGGCCCAGATCCTGATCAAGGGAGTGCTTGACACCATCAACCTGCTGCCAGTGGTGCCCGGCCTGCTCGAGCTCCTGGGTCTGGTGGTGGTGGGCCAGTGGAGCTGGCAGAACCTCACCACCAGCGAGAAGCGCTCCGGTGTGGTGGCCAAGGTGCAGAGCCTGCGCAAGGAGTATCTGGGCTGAGCCCTGGGGGTGCAGGCGAGGCCCGGCTGGGATGCTCCTGGCTGGGCTTTGCCGTTTCAGTTCCACTCCCGCAACAGGGTGCGGATGCTGTTCTGGGCCTGTTGCCAGTAGCCGCCGCCGAACAGGTTGGCGTGGTTGAGCAGGTGGTACAGGTTGTACAGCTCCCGCCGCTGCCGGTGCCCTGGCGGCAGCGGCCAGGCGGCCTCGTAGCCGGCGAAGAACGCCTGCGGAAAGCCGCCGAAAAGCTGCGCCATCGCCAGATCCACCTCGCGGTCGCCGCGATACACGGCGGGATCGAACAGGGCGCCGCCGCCCCCGTCCGCCAGCAGATCGGCATTCCCGCGCCACAGGTCGCCATGCACCAGGCAGGGTTCGGCCGGGTGCGCTGCCAGCCAGGCCTTCGCCCGCTCCACCAGGGTCTCGGCCCCCTCCAGCCTCCGGCCGTTGCGGGCGGCCCAGGCCAGCTGGGGCCCCAGGCGCCGCTCCGCGAAGAACGGCCCCCAGCGCTCGCTCCAGCCGTTGCGCTGCGGGCCGGCGCCGATGAAGTTGTCGTGGGGCCAGCCGAAACCCCCGTTGTGCCCCTGCAGGCTGGCGCGCTGCAGCGCCGCCAGGTCCGCCCCCAGCAGCCGCCAATGGGCCTCGGCCCGCAGGTCGAGGCCGCCCCCCAGCTCCAGCCAGGGCAGCAGCAGCAGTGCTTCAGTCCCCAGGTTCGCCAG
>JBEBCC010000088.1:0-7825 GCA_041158125.1 Cyanobacteriota bacterium | reverse complement strand
CATGCCTGATGTGAAGGTGGTGAAGCAAACCTCCTGGGCGGTGACGCGCGACAACCTGGAGCTCGGCAGCGCCAAGGGCGGCATCGATGGCGCCCACATCCTCTCGCCGATGCCCCTGCTGCTCACGGCTGGCAAGATCACCAAGAGCAAGCAGCCGCTGCCGATGTACACCCTGGCGCGGCTGAACACCCAAGGCCAGGGCATCTCGGCCTCGAAGGCCCTGCTCGACGAAAAGCTGACGGTCGACAACAAAGAAGGCCTCGCCAAAGCCACCAAGAGCCTCGGCCGCAAGATCAAAGCCGCTGTGACCTTCCCCGGCGGCACCCACGACCTGTGGATGCGCTACTGGCTCTCGGCCAACGGCATCGACCCCAACGCGGACGCCGACCTGGTGGTGATCCCGCCGCCGCAGATGGTGGCCAACATGCAGACCGGCACCATGGACACCTTCTGCGTCGGTGAACCCTGGAACCAGCGCCTGGTGAACAAGAAGCTGGGTCACACCGCAGCGGTGACCGGCGAGCTGTGGAAGGAACACCCTGAAAAGGCCTTCTCGATGCGCGCTGACTGGGTGGACCAGAACCCCAAGGCTGCCAAGGCGCTGCTGATGGCCGTGCAGGAGGCCCAGATCTGGTGCGAGGACCCCGCCAACCTCGACGAGATGTGCGAGATCGTGGCCAAGGACAAGTACATCAAGGCCAACGTCGCCGACATCCGGCCCCGCCTGAGCGGCACCTACGAACTCGGTGACGGCCGCTCGGTCACCAAGAGCGATCTCGTGATGCGCTTCTGGAAGAACAACGCCTCCTTCCCGTACAAGAGCCACGACAAGTGGTTCGTCACGGAGGACATGCGCTGGGGCTACCTGCCGGCCGACACCGACATCGACGGCCTGGTGAACAAGGTGAACCGCGCCGACCTCTGGAAGGAGGCCGCCAAGGCAATCGGCATGGCCAAGGACATCCCCGCCAGCGATTCCCGCGGCAAGGAGACCTTCTTCGACGGCGTGGTGTTCGACCCCGAGAACCCGAAGGCCTATCTCGACAGCCTCAAGATCAAGGCGATGGCCTGACCCACAACCGAACCGTCAGCGCACAGCCGCCTCAGCACACCGGCCGAGGCGGCACCGCTGCGGCACCTCACCAGCCCCGCCGGTGGCTTCGCCACCGCTGAGGCACTCGCTTCGCCGCTGCCGCCCTGGCACCCAGCGACAGCGGCATCCCGACCCGACCGTTTCTGCCATGACCATCACCACCCCCACCGCCCAGCGCCGGCGAACGGCCTCCCTGCGACGGCTGAATCCAGGCCTGCGAAGCCTGATGCCCTATCTGATCTGCATCGGCGGCTTCCTGGTGGTGTGGCAGATGCTGTCGCTGATGCTGGGAGTCTCACGGCTGCCGGGCCCGATCAACGTGATCGTGGAAACCTGGGATCCCTACATCAGCCAGCCATTTTTTGATGACGGCGGCACCAGCAAGGGCCTGGGCTGGCAGATTCTGATCTCGCTGCAGCGAGTGGCGATGGGTTATGGCCTGGCAGCGGTGGTGGGCATCGCCATCGGCGGCCTGCTGGGCCTGAACCGCTTCATCGGCAAGGGTCTCGATCCAGTGATTCAGGTGCTGCGCACCGTACCGCCCCTGGCCTGGTTCCCGATCTCGCTGATGGTGTTTCAGGACGCCAACAGCTCGGCAATCTTCGTGATCTTCATCACCGCCATCTGGCCGATCATCATCAACACCGCCGTCGGCATTCGCGAGATCCCGCAGGATTACACCAACGTGGCCCGGGTGCTGCGGCTGCGCAAGGGCGCTTACATCCGCAACATCGTGATTCCAGCCACGGTGCCTTATGTATTCACCGGCCTGCGCATTTCAGTGGGCCTGGCCTGGCTGGCGATCGTGGCAGCCGAGATGCTCAAGGCCGATGGTGGCATCGGCTACTTCATCTGGGATGCCTACAACGCCGGTGGCGATTCCAGCTCCAGCCAGATCATCCTGGCAATCCTCTATGTGGGTTTGGTGGGTCTGGCCCTGGATCGCCTTGTGGCCTGGGCTGGCCGCGTGATCGCCAAGGGGGGTAACTGAGATGGCAACGGCCTTCCTCACGGTTGACGACGTCAGTCAGGTTTTTCCACTCGACGGCGGCGGCCAGTATGTAGCCCTCAAGGACATCGACCTGGAGATCAGCGAGGGAGAATTCATCTCCCTGATCGGCCACTCCGGTTGTGGCAAGAGCACCCTGCTCAACCTGCTGGCGGGCCTGAGCCAGGCCAGCAGCGGCGGCATCCTGATCAACGGTCGCCAGGTGAGCGAGCCGGGTCCGGATCGGATGGTGGTGTTCCAGAACTATTCCCTGCTGCCCTGGCAGACGGTGCGCCAGAACATCGCCCTGGCCGTGAACACCGTGATGCGCGATGCCAGCGAAGCGGAGCGGCGCGAGCGGGTGGAGCGCAACATCAGCCGCGTGGGTCTGGCCCACGCCGCCGACAAGCTGCCGGCCGAACTCTCGGGTGGCATGAAGCAACGGGTGGCGATCGCCCGCGCCCTGGCGATCGAGCCGAAGCTGCTGCTGCTCGATGAACCGTTCGGCGCGCTCGATGCCCTCACCCGCGGCAATCTGCAGCAACAGCTGATGCAGATCTGCCAGGAGGCCGGCGTCACCACGGTGATGGTGACCCACGACGTGGATGAGGCCCTGCTGCTCTCCGATCGGGTGATCTGCCTCACCAACGGCCCCGCCGCCGGCATCGGCCAGATCCTCAAAGTGAACCTGCCGCGGCCGCGCCAGCGGCTGGAGGTGATGGAACACCCCGACTACTACCGCCTGCGCAGCGAACTGATCGGTTTCCTGCAGCAGCAGCGCCGGCTCAAGCAACGCCAGCAGGCCATCAGCGCCGCAGCGGCTGCCACAGCGGCCAGCGCCGCGACAGCGAGCGCCACCACAACCGCCAGCATGGCGGACAGCGCCAAGGGCGAACCCGCCGGTACCGCGATCCCAGGCGGCAATGCAGCCGGCCGGAAACTGCGCATCGGTTACCTGCCCGGCCTGGATATCGCGCCCCTGGCCATGGCGCTGGAGCGGGGTTTCTTCAGCGAGGCCGGCCTGACGGTGCTGCCGGTGAGCTTCAACCGCTGGCAGCAACTCGAAGAAAAACTGCAGCTGGGCGAGCTGGATCTGGCGATCACCTCCGCCACCACACCGCTGGCCCTGACCCTCGGCCTGCGCGGCCAGCCGGCCTGGCCGGCGATCACGCCGATGACGGTGACTCGCAACGGCAATGCTCTCTGCCTGGCGCGTCGTTACCTTGACCAGGACGTGCACGACCTGCGCAGCCTGGCCACCCGCCTGAACGGCAGCGAACAACCGCTGCGGCTGGCGATTGCCCAGAAGGGAAGCATGCAGGAACTGCTGCTGCGTCACTGGCTGGCCAGCGGCGGCATCAACCCGGAGCGCGCCATCAGCTTCCACACCCTCTCGCCGATGGCGATGCAGGCGGCGCTGCTGGCGGGCGAGATCGATGGCTTCATCGCCGGCCGCTACCGGGTGGCCAAGGCCATGGAAGCGGGCCTGGCCTACGTGCTTGCCACCGACCTCGAGATCTGGAGCGGTCACCCCGAGAAGGTGCTCACCTGCAACGAGGGCTGGGCCGCTACGCACGAACAGGTGCTGCTGCGCTTCTGCGCGGCGCTGATGCGCGGCGGTCAGCTCTGTGATGACGGCGGCCAGCATGAGGCGCTGGTGGGCCTGCTCAGCCGGCCCCAGTGGCTGGGCAGCGATGCAGCGACGGCCCTCCAGCGCCAGTTCGACCTGGGCACCGGCCAGCCCTCGGGCCAGCGGCTGCCCCTGAACCGCTACCACAGCGATCGCGCTCACGTGGCCAACAGCGCCGAGGGGGCCTGGATCCTGACCCAGTTCAGCCGCTGGGGCTGGAGCCACTTCCCCAGCAATCGCCTGGAGCTGCTCAGCCAGGTGTATCGCAACGACCTCTGCGATCAGGCCCTGGAGCTGGCCGGCTTCGCCGCCCTGCGACCGGAGCGCCAACCGATCGCCCTGGCAGACGGCAGGCCGTTCGATCAGGACGACCCGCTCACCTACCTGCGCGGCCAGCCGTTCAGCGGCGCCGCCGCCGTGGAAACCGTGACCCTGCCGCCGGCAGCGGCTCCCCGCCCCCTCGCCGCCCGCTGAGATGACGACCTCGATGACCAGTCCCCAGCCCGCGGCCGTCAGCGGCGGCGACAACGGCGTTCCCTTCCTGGAATTCCGCGATGTGGGCCAGGTGTTCCACACCCGCCGCGGCGACTTTGAAGCCCTGCGGGAGGTGAACCTGCAGGTGAGCCAGGGAGAGTTCCTCTGCGTGATCGGCCACTCCGGTTGCGGCAAGAGCACCCTGCTGAACATGGTGTCCGGCTTCCTCAACCCCAGCAGCGGCAGCGTCAACCTGCGCGGCGTGCCGATCGAGCGGCCTGGCCCTGATCGGATGGTGGTGTTCCAGAACTACTCGCTGCTGCCCTGGCAGACGGTGGAACAGAACGTGGAGCTGGCGGTGAAGGCGGCTCGGCCGGAGCTGAGCGCCACGGCCCGCGCCGATGTGGTGCAGCACCACCTGGAGATGGTGGGCCTGCTGGAGGCGCGCCAAAAGCGCCCGGCCCAGATCTCCGGCGGCATGCGCCAGCGGGTGGCGATCGCCCGCGCCCTGGCGGTGCAACCGGAGGTGCTGGTGCTCGATGAACCGTTCGGCGCCCTCGATGCGATCACCAAAGAGGAGCTGCAGGAGGAGCTGCTGGCGATCTGGCGCGAGCACAAGCCCACCGTGCTGATGATCACCCACGACATCGACGAGGCCCTGTTCCTCGCTGACCGGATCGTGATGATGACCAACGGTCCTGCGGCCACGATCGGCGAGATCCTGACGGTGCCGTTCGAGCGACCGCGCAGCTATCAGGCGATCCAGGAGGATCCGCGCTACGGCCAGCTGCGCAACCACGCCCTCGACTTCCTCTATCGCCGTTACGCCCATGACGACGACTGAAGCTGCGGCTACAACGGCAACGCTGCGGATTCGCAGCGGTCACACGATGGTGCTGGATGACCAGGTGCTGGCGAGCAACAACTGCCTGAGCGTCACGGCGGGGCTGGTGCGGGTCTGGATCTCCCGGCCCGAACAGGAGGCCCTGGATGCCACGCCGATCACGCTCGGCTTCCTGCAGGCGGGTGATCATCTGCCACTCGATCTGCTGCGCACGGCGCGCCTGCACCTGCAGGCACTCACGCCGACCCAACTGGAGGCGGGTTGCCCAGCCCTGCCGCCGGCAGGAGCCAGCTCGCTGCACGACTGGACTGTGGCCCTGCTGATGATCCGTCACCTCGGTGATGCCGAGCAGCGGATCACGGCGCTGCTGCAATTGCTGGTGCAGCGCCTGGGCCGACGCCATGGCGCCTGGTATGAGCTGCCGCTGCGGCTCACCCACGCCGAGCTGGCCGCTCTGAGCGGCCACACGCGCGTCACCGTGACGCGGCAGCTCTCGAAATGGCGCGAGTGCGGTCTGATCGAGCAGGACTGCGGACGGGAGCGGAGCCTGCGCATCTCCCCCGAACTGGTGGAGGCCTGAGGCGAGAGTTCAGCCCTGCACCGGTTCACTGAGCAGATAGCGAACGTGGATCAGATCGTCGAGACGATCCAGATCGGCCTGGAGACCAGCGATGCTGGCGTGCAGGCCATCGCCGAGCAGCTCCTCCAGGCTGAGGTAACGCCAGCGGGCCTGGAGCAGGCCAGCCAGCCATTCGAGCTCAGCCACGCGGCTGTCGTGGCTGAGCTGCTGCGCCTGGTCGGGCAGATCGCCACCGAGGCGGAACAGACGGCGGCGGGTGGTGGCGGACTGCTGCAGCCGCTCGAGCAACTCATCGAGATGGCGCAGCTGCTGCACAAGCTGGCGATCGTCGAGCAGGGCGCGCAGACGCTCGCTGATCGCCTCCAGGCAATGGCGCACCGAGCGCGGAAAGCGGGCATCAAGCAGTAGAAACTGAGTGACGCTGCTGGGCTGAATCGGCTGGCCGCTGTGCTGGCGGAACATCTGATAGGCACCGAGGCAACGCAGCACACCGATCCAGTGCAGCTCATCCAGGAATGGCGAGCGGCCGGCGCCATCCTCCGCCTCGCTGAACAGCCAGTTGGCATCGAGCAGGCGACTGGTCTTGTCGGCCCGTTCGAGCAAGCGACCCAGCTGGGCGAACTCCCAGGCCTGATCCCGGCTCTGGGTGGCATCCATCACGCCGTAGAACAACTCACAGCCGCGGCGGATGTCGCGCATTGCCTCCTGGGTGGTCTGCTGCCAGAAGGCGGCATCCTGCAGCTGCCAGTGCAGCTCGTTGAGCTGCTCCCACACCTCGGTGGTGATCACATCACGGATCTGGCGCGCGTTCTCACGAGCGGCAGCGATGCAGCTGACGATGCTGCTCGGGTTGTCGATGCGACGGGCGAGGAAGTCGATGCAGTTGGCGCCGTTACAGATCAGATAGTGCTGATCGAACAGCTGCCGCTCACCGCTGGCCTCCAGCAGCGGCTGCCAGAGGGCGCGTACCTCATCACCGCCATCGAGGGCGAGGGCGATACTGATTTCAAGGAAACGGGCGAAGTTATCGGCCCGTTCCACATAGCGATTGATCCAGTAGAGCGAATCGGCAACGCGACTCAGCATGGCGTCACCGCCTGGCCGCTGGCCTGCTGGCGGGAGCCGGTGGCTGTGGCGGCGCCAGCGGCAGCCTCCGGCACCTCGACGATCCAGGTGTCCTTGCTGCCTCCGCCCTGGGAGGAGTTCACCACCAGCGAGCCGCGGCGCAGGGCGACGCGGGTGAGGCCGCCGGGGGTGATCCAGGTGCTGTCGCCACGCACGATGTAGGGGCGCAGATCGACATGGCAGGGCTCGATCGCACCATCGAGGAATGAGGGCACGGTGGAGAGCTCCAGAGTGGGCTGGGCGATGTAATTGCGGGGATTGGCGCGGATCTTCTCGGCGAAGTCGAGCCGCTGGGCCTCCGTGGATTTCGGGCCGATCAACATGCCGTAGCCGCCCGCTTCCGACACCGCCTTCACCACCAGCTGATCGAGATGGGAGAGCACCTGTTCGCGCTCCTGCTCCCGGCCGCAGCGGAAGGTGGGCACGTTTTCGATGATCGGCTCCTCACCGAGGTAGTAGCGAATCATCTCCGGCACGTAGGTGTAGATCAGCTTGTCGTCGGCGACGCCAGTGCCGGGGGCGTTGGCGATGGCCACACGGCCAGCGGCATACACCTCCATCAGACCGCGCACGCCGAGCATCGAATCGCTGCGGAACACGGCCGGATCGAGGAAGTCGTCGTCGATGCGGCGGTAGATCACATCCACCGGCTCCAGCCCCTGGGTGGTGCGCATCCACACCCGCCCGTCTTGACAGGCCAGATCGCGGCCCTCCACCAGGGAGATGCCCATCTGCTGGGCCAGGTAGCTGTGCTCGAAGTAGGCGCTGTTAAACACCCCCGGCGTGAGCAGCACCACCCGCGGTGCTTCGGTCCAAGGGGCCAGATCCCGCAGGGTCTGCAGCAGCTGGGAGGGATAGCTGTCGATGGGCTGCACGGTGCGGCCGCTGAACAGGCTCGGGAAAATGCGCTTCATCACGCGCCGGTTCTCCAGGAAGTAGGCCACTCCCGAAGGGCAGCGCAGGTTGTCCTCCAGCACCCGCCAGGTGCCCAGGCCATCGCGGATCAGATCGAGGCCGGAGATCTGGCACCACTTGCCCAGAGGCGGGCGGAAGCCGCGGAGCTGCGGGCGCCAGCCCTGGGAGCTCTCCAC
>JBEBCC010000087.1:0-49981 GCA_041158125.1 Cyanobacteriota bacterium | reverse complement strand
TTGAAGGGCTGGAAGGCAGCTGCCGCTCGCTGCTGTCGGGCCAGGCCGGCGGCAACTGATCTCGGTTCGTGACAGGGGCTTTGATCAGCGCCGATGGGTGCGGAAGATCTGATCTGTGCCTGAATGCGGTATCCGCCATCCAGATTCCTGCGATGGGGCACTTGATCGGCTGTGGGCTCAGGGATGTGGCGCCCCGCGACTGTGTGTCGATGCGATAGGGGCATTCAATCGTGCGGCCGGATGGCAGTGGCTGGCTGTCAGCATGGCGTCAGCCGCTCGATGCTGACGATGCGTAAAAGGGGGGGGCTGCCGAATCGCTTGTTGATTTTCTGGTTGCACCGCCGCTGGCGATTGCCCCGTTGGCTTTGGCGTGCTTATCGTCTATGGGATCGAGAAGACTGCGTTGATCTCAGTGCTGCTTTTGCTTATCATACGTTGCAATCTCTTTTTCCAATCTTGCTGATTGCACTGGCTGTGGCTAGTCGAATTCTTGGTCGCGTCGAGGGTCTGATGGATAATTTGCTGCAAATCGCTGACCAGTTTCTGCCTGAATCTGTGTTGCCCTTGCTGAGTTCAACTCTGCTTAAGCTTTATGGGCAGGGGACGGGGGCTGGTGTCGTTGGCGCTGTCTTTTTGTTGATATCCGCAACGAATGCCTATCTGAGTCTGCAGCGTGGAGCTGATCGGCTGTGGGGCTTCCGTCCCTGTTCGCAACCGCCCAAAAACTGGCTCCAGCCGTTGCATCGTTTCCTGGCGGCTCGGTTGGAATCATTCGCCCTGGTTGTTCTGATTGGTTTTTGCGTGGTGCTGGACCAGCTCACTACCAATCTGCGCCTATTGAGCCCCGGTAGTTGGCGCCGCTTGTTGGAGCAATGGCTGCCGGCGAGCATGCGGGTCTGGATGCCTGTTCCCTTACTTGTTGATGTAGGGATCAGTCTGTTGATCGCCTCCAGCCTTGCCTTTGCCTTGATGGCCATCCTGCCGACCAGGCCGGTGCCGAGGCGGGCTCTGCTACCGGGAGCGTGCCTGATCGGTTGCGCTTTGACAGCGCTGAATGCGGCGCTCGGCCGCAGCCTGATTTCGCTGGGCACACGCTTTCAGGCCTATGGGGTGATCAGTGGTGTGCTGGTGCTGAGCCTCTGGGTCTGGTTGGTTGCGCTGATCCTCTACTACGGCATTGCTCTCAGCGTCGTGATCAGCCGCTCAGGCCATGGCGGGCGATCCACACCTGTCCTTGCCTCGACGGCTGCAGTGCAGGCCTGAGGATGGTGGCAGACTGGGTGCCTCAGGGCTATCTGGTTGAACTGGCACCACGATCCTTCGTAGTTTGCGGCGATGCAGCGCTCCATCCCCTGGGTCTGGCTTCTGGCGATCGGCTTGCTTGTGCTCGCCCCCGGCCTGACCCTGCGTTTGTTTGTGGACGTGCTGGAAGGCGCGGCACTGTTGGTCGTGGTGGTGCCCCTGCTGCTGGCTGGTGCTGGACTGCTGGCCTGGCAGTGGGCTCGGCGGCGCCTGACTGTGTGTCCTGCTTGCGGTACCCCAAGCCTGGGCGCTTTGAACTGCCCAGCCTGTGGAGCCAGCCTTGTTCAGGCCACCAAGAATCAGAGCAATGGTGCCGCAAGTGCTGCGGCTCACGAGCCACAGGCCGCGGATGCAATTATTGATGTAACGGTGCGTGAGGTGCGTGATGAAAGATGAAAGCTGATGGCTCTGGTGTCTTAGTTGTCTGTCGATATCAGGCTCGCTGATTCGGATTCTCTGGCTAGTTCCACCAGTCGCCGTTCACGTAGAAACAGAAACAGGGGGGCGGCGAAGGCAAAGGCGATGGTAACGGCACTGAGCAACACCACCCAGAGGTGGCGCATCCGAAGCCGCTGGCTTTCGACCACCATCCAGACCGTCACAGCTGTGGCCCCCACCAGCAGATCTCGAGACAACGACCGGGCTGCCGGGTTGGCATTGGCTAGCTGCACAAATTGACCCAGATCGAAGCTGGTGCCGTACTGCTGCATGAACTCGAGGTTGGCCAGCCACGGCAGGATCCCGCCGGCGACCGCCAGTGCGAGGTAAATCCAGGCCAGCCAGGGGCGTGGTGCCGAGCTGATCATCGAGAAGCGGGCGGGTCGTCGCTCTCCCATTCGATCACGTCTTGCTCCACCTGTCGCAGTAACGCTTCGCAGCGGTTGGCATAGGCTTCGGCGCGCCGGTAGAGCCCCGCCATCTCCTCGACTTCCAGGTCCTCTGACTGCAGCTGCGCCATGGCCAGTTCGAGAGCCGTGCGGGCCTCCTGAAAACTCAGACCGGCGATATCAGCCAGCCAGTCGGGATCGGTTGCGGCGTCGCGGCGGCGGCCAGGGTTCGTTCGGCTGCGGCGCGATGGGGGTGCGGTGGGTTCGGCCATGACAGAAGCGGGAGTCAGCCGGGGTGTGTGGCCTGGCTGACGGCTTCGATCCTGCCGTCAGCCAGTTCGATCTGCAGGTCATCACCGGGTCTGAGATCCCGCACTGAGCGCAGCAGCCGGCCGTCACTCTGGCGTACCAGGGCGAAGCCGCGCTGCAGCAGCCGCTGCGGCGAAAGAGCCTGCAGCAGATCCACGCGCTGGCTGAGCTGTCGGCGCCAGGCTGCGAGCAATTGGCTTGGGTGCAGCTGTTCCAGTCGCTGTCGACTGGCCTCAAGGCGGGTGCATTCCTGCTGCAACCGATGCTGGACCATCTGGCGTAACCGCAGGCGCCGGTGGTTGAGCTCCTGGGCCATGCTGGCTCGATCCGGCAGCAGCGCCACGATTGCCCCGGTGGGTGTGGCTGCGCGATAGTCCGCCACCAGGTCGGCGATGGTGGTGTCGTCTTCATGGCCCAGGCCCGTGATCACCGGCAGGGGGCTGGCGGCAAGATCCCGCGCCAGGGCTTCGCTGTCGAACACCGCCAGGTCTTCCCTGCTGCCGCCGCCTCGCGCCAGCACGATCGCTTCCAGGCCCAGTTCCGGGGCGGCGGCGATCACATGGGCAAGACGGAGGCGGATCTGTCCTTCCACCGCCCCCTGCACGGGGATCGGGACGACGTGAATACGGGTGATGGGCCACCGTTCGCCCGCGGTCCGCAGCATGTCTGCGAGGGCTGAACTGGGGCTGCTGGTGAGCAGCGCGATCGCTGCTGGCAGCACCGGCAGGGGGCGCCTGCGGTTCGGATCGAACAGCCCTTCCGGTTCAAGGGTCTGCCGGACCTGTTCGAAGCGACGCAGCACGGCGCTGATGCTCGGCCTCAGGTCCAGCACCTGCACGCACAACGAGGCCCGTGCCGCCCAGAAATTGAGCTTGCCGACCACCACGACCCCGTCGCCCTCCTGGGGTTGATGGCTGAGGCGGCTCAGCTGCGAGGCCCACACCACCGCCTGGATGGCCGCCTGGCCATCGACCAGGGTCAGCCATAGATGCCCCTTCTTGAGCTGGGGGCGCGACACGGTGGCTTCGAGCAGGAATCGGGGCGCAAAGCCACGCTCCAGCAGGGATCCGATGGCCTGATTGAGTTCGGCGACGCTGTACCGCGGCAGACCGGGGTCAGAGTTCAAGGCAGCGGCTCCGGGGTAGGCGCGTGGTGCGGGGCTCCCTCAGCGCTCGAGGGTGCGGTAGCAGGTCCACCAGTAAAGGCAGACCAGCGTTCCCAGACCAGCCACCATCTGGCCGAGGGGGTGGTCGATGCGGATCAAGCCGATGCTGGTGATCACCACGGCTGAGCTGAGCAGGCGGGCGCCGTCGCGGCGGTTCTTGGCGTAAAGGCGGGCCAGGATGAGCCGGGCAGGGATCAGGCCCAGTTTGGCCCATGCCCTGAACCGTAAAAATCCCTCCTCAGGCGCACCTGAGGAGGGATTGGGCTGATGTTTTGGCTCGTGTGGGGGGATTGAGCGGCCGGACCGTCAATCAGCCCAGGCCCAGCTGGCCCAGGATGCCCTGGCCAGTGAGCAGCTCGGTGGCCAAGCCGATCACGAAACCAAGCATGGCCAGGCGGCCGTTCCAGGTTTCAGCGAAGTTGACGAAACCGAAGCGGGAGGAGTCGGACATGGCAGGTGCCTCAGTGACGCAGGGACTGTAACGAAATTTGGAGGCTGCTTGACAGTGCCGGCCGATACCTTTGGGTGCGGTTCGCCGCACCTGATTGGACTCCCTGCGTGAGCGCCTGCTTCAGCAGCTTTCCGCTCCTCTGCCCGAAGCGCCTGATCTGGTGTTGGTGACGGATCTCGATGGCACGTTGCTTGGAGGGGCCACGGCTGAGCGGCGCCGCTTCTACCGCTGGCTGGCGGAGCAGCGTCAGCGAGTGCTGCACGTGTTCTGCACGGGCCGTGATCTCAGCTCCATCGCCCGGGTGTTGCAGGAGGATGAACCGATCGGGCTGGCGGCTCCCCACCTGGTGATCGGTGATGTGGGCTGCACCGTGGCCTGTGGGGCCTCGTTGCTGCCGCTGCCGCTGGCGGTGGATCCGATCGAGGCCCGTTGGCGTGATCTTGAGGCGCATCTCCTGCCGCTGCTTGCGGATCAGCCGGGCCTGGCCCTGCAGTCGGTCAGCTCTAACCGCCGCTTGGCGTACACCGTTGATCTCGAGCGCTTTGACCATCGGCTGATCCAGCAGCTCCAGGCCGTTGGCGCCGACTGCGTGCTCTCCGATGGTCGCTACTTCGATGTACTCCCCGCCGGCGTGAACAAGGGCACGACGTTGATGACGCTGCTGCGCGCGTTGGAGCTTGATGCGGCGGCGGTGGTCACCGCGGGCGACTCCCTCAATGATCTGGCCATGTTCGAGACGGGACTCAAGGGGGTGATGGTCGGCAATGCCGAACCGGATCTCGTGGCTCAGTTGCCCCGCCTGCCGGCGATCTACAGGGCCCGTGGCGAGGGCTGCGTCGGCATCGCCGAAGGCCTGTGCCACTTCGGCTTCGATCATCTGTTTGATCGCCTCTGGTAGGGCGCTGCGTTCCTCTCAGGGGGCTGGCGTCTGGTCCAGTGTCTGGCGCAGGCGGCGGTTGGTGAGGGCCGTGGCGGTGGCGCTGGCGGGATCCTCCGGCCATGGATGGCGTGGGTAGCGTCCGCGCAGCTCACGGCGCACATCCCGGTAAGCCCCGCGCCAGAACCCGGCGAGGTCCCGCGTGATGGCGGCCGGCCGGCCGGCCGGTGAGAGCAGGTGCACCGTCACCGGCAGCCGACCCTGCAGCACGCTCGGGTTCTCCGTGGCTCCGAACAGTTCCTGCAGCTTCACCGCCAGCACCGGTTCGCCGCTGCTGTAGTCGAGCCTGGCTCTGCGGCCGGAGGGAATCGTCGCGCTCTGCGGTAGCCACTGCTCGAGTTCGGCGCGACAGCTCCAGGCCAGGCCGCTCCAGAGGGCTTCCTGCAGATCGAGCCGGTCCAGATCGGCGCGGCAGCGCACCGCTGGCAGCTGATCCGCGAGCCAGGCCAGCGGATCCTCCAGCAGGCTCGCGTCGCTGCGGTCTGGCCAGGGCTCGCCCAGGTGTCGGTGGGCCAGGCAGAGTCGCTGCTGCAGCTGACGACTCGGGCCATCCCAGGGCAGGGCCTCCAGTCCCATGCTGCGCAGCCCCTCCAGCCGGGCCTCCAGGAGCTCCGCATCGGGTGCATCGGGCCAGGGGTGCCGTTCCAGCACAAGGGCTCCCAGTCGCAGCTGCCGTTCACACAACAGGCGCTGCTGGCGGTTGTCCCAGGCCACCACCGGCTCCAGGCTGCCAGCTTCGGCCGCCATTGCATCCAGGCTGGCGCGCGGCAGCGGCAGAGCCAGCAGGATGCGGCAATCGCTGCCCGCGCCATCGACGCTGGCGATCGCCAGGGCTTCACTGCCCAGCAGTGGGTCGCCCGCCAGCAGCTCCGCCCCTCGACCGCCACGGGTGAGGAACCGGCCGGTGTTACCCCCGCGCAGCAGCGCCACCCGTTCCGGGTAGGCGTGGGCCACCAGCTCGGCGGCGATGGCGGCATCCGGCTGGGGATCGGCGGTTTCGCACCAGTCCCGGCCGGGCCTGCGGCTGCTGTCATCCAGCTGGTGATGCAGTTGTTTCTGCAGCTGGCGCAACTGCTGGCGGCGCTGATCGCGGCCGCCGGCCTGCAGCCAATCGAGCCGCCGCATCAGATCGCTGCCCGCCTCACTCGCCTGCAGCGGGTCGCGTTCGCTGAGCAGCGCCGCCAGCGCACAACCGAGCTCGGTTGCCCCCAGCTCCCTGGCCCGCAGCAGCATCCGCGCCAGCCGTGGATGCACGCCAAGGGCCGCCATGGCGCGTCCCTGCTCCGTGAGCGTGCCGTTGGCCTCCAGGGCGCCGAGCTGCCGCAGCAGCGCCTGCCCCTCCTGGAGGCTCGCCGGTGGGGGTGGGTCCAGCCAGGGCAGCTCCTCGCCCAGGCCGGCGCCCCACTGGGCCAGCTGCAGCACCAGCGGGGCCGGATCCGTTTCCAGCAGTTCCGGCGGATCAAAGGCTGGTCGTCGCTGCTGTTCGGATGCACTCCAGAGACGTATGCAACGGCCTGGCCCAAGGCGCCCGGCCCGCCCGGCCCGCTGTTCGGCGCTGGCGCGGCTTGCTGGCAGCGTCACCAGGCTGTCCATGCCGCTGACGGGATCAAAGCGGCTGCGCCGGCTGAGGCCGCTGTCCAGCACAAGGCTGACCCCCTCCAGGGTGAGCGAACTTTCGGCGATGCTGGTGGCCAACACCACTTTCCCCGCGGCAGCGCTGGCCCGGCGGATCGCCCGGCTCTGGCACGCCAGCGTCAGGTTGCCGTGCAGGGGACAGACCTCCAGGTCCGCCCCCCATCCCGTGGCAGCGATGGCTTCCTGGCACTGCTGGATCTGGCGCTGACCCGGCAGGAACACCAGCACCGTCTCCCTCGGCTGGCGTTGGTCCAGCCAGTGCTGTTCGAGGGCGCGCAGCACCTGCTGGGCCAGCCGTTCGCCGGCACGCGGAGCCTGATGCGCGATGGCCACCGGATGGCTGCGCCCCTCGCTGTAAAGCAGGCTGGCTTCTGGCAGCTGCGCCGCCAGGGGCTGCAGGTTGAGGGTGGCGGACATCACCAGGAGGCGCAGCTCCGGCGCCAGCAGCGGCCGTGCTTCCCGCAGCAGGGTCAGGGCCAGATCCGCCTCGCTGCGGCGCTCGTGAAACTCATCGAAGATCACACAGGCCACGTCCTCGAGGCCTGGATCTGCCTGCAGCTGACGCAGGAACAGGCCATCGGTGAGCACCTCCAGCCGGGTGGCCGCTGAGGTGCGCGCTTCTAGACGCACGCGATAGCCGACGCGTTGCCCCACCGGCTCGCCCAGCTCCGCGGCGAGTCGTTCCGCGGCGGCCCTGGCCGCGAGACGGCGCGGCTCGAGCATCAGGATGCGCTGACGGCGGCTGCTTCTCGGCGCCCCGCCGGCCTTGGCCTCCAGCGCGGCCAGCAGCGCCAATGGCGCCCGAGTGGTCTTGCCAGCACCGGGAGGAGCCTGCAGCAGCAGGGTTGCCCCGGCCGTCAGCCGCTGCACCAGCTCGGGGAGCAGCGGATCGATCGGCAGGGAGCCGGCCATGGGGGGCTGGTCGTCTGGCTCAGCGCACGTGGCGGGCACCATCCACCGGGTGGTAGGGCTCGCCGGTGCTCTCTTCGTAGACCATCGCCGGCAGGCCGGTTTCGAACATCGTCTGCAGTGCTTCCTTCAGGTAAGGATTCCAGCCGCCGGTGTTCACCTTGCCGTGGCGCACCGTCCAGTCCCAGGTGCCCTGCAGATCCCGCGGGATCCGACCCTCCCGATCGCGGCGAGCCACCAGATCCTGTGATTCGACCAGGCCAACCAGGATCGGCTGCTTGCCGTAGGCGGGTGTGAGGATCAGCTCAAGGCGAACCGGATCCTCCTTGACCAGTCGCAGCTGAAAGCGGGGCGGCAGCTTGATGGCTTTGAGCACAGCAGCCACGATCCGGGTTCTTTGCTCCACTCAGCCTCCACCAAGGTCCATAAGCACCCAACGGTTGTACCAGCTGATGGGTCCGGATCCGTTCAGACGGCCTCATTTGGCTCAGATGGCGTGTCGTTCTCGCCGCCGAAGCGCACGGTGAGCAGGTCGTCGCGGGTCAACTGACCATCGGCGTCGAGCAGTTCGGGGTGGATGGTGACGCGGCCGGTGCGATCACCGCCGGGCATCCGGCCCTGGTCCCCTGGCCTCGGTACGGCGCTGTAGCCGCGGCCCATGATCCGGAAGGCCTGCCACAGCAGGGCCAGAAAGCAGGCCGCATACGCCAGCGGCAGCAGTTTGGCGAGCAGCGGATTGCTGGTCAGCACGGGAGGTTCACGACGGGAGAGGTGGGCATGCCCGATGGGCCACTCGGCCCTGTGCACCGATCAGGTCCATCATCACCCCATGGGTGGCGAGGTGGTGGTTCCGTGGCGGCGGGTTCAGGGTGGGAAACCCCACCGCCGCCCGGGCTTGGCCGGACTGAGCTTTCTGCGTACGGTCGAGACCGGCATTGATTGGGAGTTGCAGATGGTGGCCGCCGCGCTGCGGGCTTTGCCTCTGGCCCTGCTCACGGGCCTGGCGCCGTTGCCTGCCCTGGCTCAAGGGGCAGGGCCGCTGGCCGCCGGCGTTGCGCCGGCGGCTGGTCTGGTCTCGCGCCAGTCCTTTGTGGCTGATGCGGTGCGAAGGGCCGGCCCGGCGGTGGTCACGATCGACACCGAGCGCACGGTGCTGGTGCCTGGACGGCAGAGGTTGCAGGGATTCCCGTTCATGGACCCGCTGCTGCGCCAGTTCTTTGGGTTGCAGCCTGGCATCGGCGCGGTGCCGCCCTCGCAGCGCACCGAGCGTGGGCAGGGCAGCGGCTTCCTCTACGACCCCTCCGGACTGCTGCTCACCAATGCCCATGTGGTGGAGGGCAGCAGCCTCGTCATGGTGGGCCTGTCGGATGGTCGGCGCGTGGAGGGCAAGGTGGTTGGTGTTGATCCGGTCACCGATCTGGCCGTGGTTCGGCTGACGGGTAGCGGTGCATGGCCGGTGCTGGGGCTGGGCAATTCCGATGCTCTGCAGGTCGGCGACTGGGTGATCGCCGTGGGTAATCCCTTTGGGCTGGATCAGACCGTCACGCTCGGCATCGTCAGCAGCCTGAACCGCAATGCCGCCAAGTTGGGGATCATGGACAAGCGGCTGGAGCTGATTCAGACCGACGCTGCCATCAACCCTGGCAATTCCGGTGGCCCACTGCTGGATGCCGATGGCCGGGTGGTGGGGATCAACACCCTGGTGCGTTCCGGACCAGGAGCGGGTCTCGGCTTCGCGATCCCGATCAACCGCGCTCGACAGATCGCTGAGCAGCTGGTGAGCAAGGGCAGCGTCAGTCACGCCATGATCGGTGTGGGGCTGGACCAGGCCCGTGATGCCGCTGGTGCTGCAGGGGGTGTCCTGGTGCGGACGGTGATGGCGGGCGGCCCGGCGGCTCGAGCCGGCTTGCAGCCGGGTGATCTGATCACCGGTGTCGATGGGCAGCCGGTGAAGACGCCGGCTCAGTTGACTCAGATTGTTGAACGCAGTGGTGTGGGGCGCACCCTGGCCGTGCGCCTGGAGCGTCAGGGGCAGACGCTGACGCTGCCGATCACACCCGTGGAACTGACCAGCCTGATGCGACGTTCGTGAGGCCTGGGCGGATCCTGGCTGTCTGGTCAGAGTTGGCCAGGGTCATGCAGTTGCTGGCGGAGCGCCCAGGCGGTGGCGGCCTTCTGGTTGTGCCAGGCCATCAGCAGCTGTTTCGCCAGCTGCTGCAGCTCCTCGAGGTCTGCGGTGGCATCAATGGCCCGGCTCATCCGCTCGAGCTCAAACTGCTGGCCAAGGGTCAGGGCAAGGGGCTCGATCACGGCGTCAACCCATTCAGGGGGCCTCATGCTACGAACTGTTTCAGTTGGTTGCGTAGCCGTGGGCACGTTCTGCGCGCTGGTTTGTCAGGAGCTGCTGGCATTGCTGCTCCCGGCGGGGCCAGCGGCTCACTGCTGGTCGCGCAGCACCTCCACACAGCGCGTCACGCAGTCGCCGTCGTCCAGGGAACAGGCGGTGATGCATTCGAAGTAGCTGTTGACGGAATCGGCTTCAGCAAGCGGCTCCTGCCGCAGGTCGTGACCGGTTGAGGCTGAGCGCTCCAGGCTGTTCTCCTGGTGCTGCGCAACGTGATGCATGGCGACGCGCTCTGCGGCGATGCCCATGGTGTTCGGCGTCACGGGGGGATTCCGTCAGCGTATGCACAACATGTGTCCAGGCCAAGCGAAATGAGTCGTCTTGCCTAGGCGTCTGTGAAGTTGTGTGCCGTGCTTAGGCGGCGGCGCTTTTGCGGGCTGCCGCCTTGGCTTTCTGTTTGTCGCGGTTGGCCTTGCGCTTGGCTTCTGATTCCGCCGCCAGACGGGCCTCGGCGGCGGCGGCGGCTTCCTCGGCCTTCTTCTCGCGGTAATAGGCGTAGTCGCCGCGGTAGATCACCAGTTCGCCGTCGCGGATCTCGACGATCTTGTTCGCCACCCGCGAGATGAAGTAACGGTCGTGGCTGACCACCAGCACCGCCCCCTCGTACTCAATCAGCGCATCCTCCAGCATTTGCTTGGCCGGGATATCGAGGTGGTTGGTGGGCTCATCGAGCACCACCAGGTTGCATGGCATCAGCAGCATTAGCGCCAGGGCCAGCCGTGCCTTCTCGCCGCCGGAGAGCTTGCCCACCTCCTTGAACACCGCATCGTTGCTGAAGCAGAAGCTGCCCAGCAGCGAGCGCACCTGGGTCTGGGTCCAGTCGGGTACCGCCTCGAACATCGTGTCGATCACGGTTTTGGCGAGATCGAGCGCCTCGGCCTGGTTCTGCTCGAAGTAGCCGGCGATCACGTTGTGCTCGCCCAGCCCGGCAAAACCCTCATCCGGCGTCTCGATGCCCATCACCAGCCGCAGCAGCGTCGATTTGCCGGCGCCGTTGGGGCCGACGAAGGCGATGCGATCGCCCCGCTCCACCTCCAGATTCGCCCCGAGGAACAGGATCTGCTCGCCATAGCTGTGGCTGAGATCCTCGATGCGGGCAATCAAGCGGCCGCTGCGTGGGGCCGGCGGAAACTGGAAGCGGGGGCCGCTGACGCTCTCGATCGGTGCCTCGATCCGCTCCACCTTCTCCAGAAGCTTCTCGCGGCTCTTGGCCTGGGTGGAGCGGGTGGCGCTGGCGCGGAAGCGGTCGATGTAGGCCTGCTGGGTGGCGAGCTCCTTCTGTTGGCGCTCGAAGGCGGCCTGGCCGGCCTCGCGCTCCTGGGCCTTCTGCTCCAGGTGCTGGCTGTAGTTGCCCAGGTAGCTCCGGGAGACGCCCCGCTCGGTTTCGACGATCTGGTTGCAGACACGATCGAGGAAGGCCCGGTCGTGGCTGATCACCACCAGCGGACAGGTCTGACCGATCAGGTAGTCCTCCAGCCACTGGATCGTTTCCACATCCAGGTGGTTGGTCGGTTCGTCGAGCAGCAGCAGATCCGGCTCCTGCAGCAGCACCTTGCCCAGGGCGATGCGCAT
Organism: Cyanobacteriota bacterium; assembly: GCA_041158125.1. Classification (GTDB taxonomy): domain Bacteria; phylum Cyanobacteriota; class Cyanobacteriia; order PCC-6307; family Cyanobiaceae; genus Vulcanococcus. Next base: position 38,470 of record JBEBCC010000087.1, on the reverse strand, counting down.
CTGCCAGCCGCCGGAGTAGTCGCCCACCAGCTGTTCGGCCCCCTCGGCGGTGAAGCCGATCGTGGGTAGCAGCTTGTCGATGCGGGCATCGAGTTCATAGCCGTGCAGGCTCTCGAAGCGGGTCTGCAGGGCCCCCAGTTCATGGATCAGTTCATCGAGGTGATCGGGATCTGCCGCGGCCTTCTCGGATCCCATCTCCTCTTCCACCTCGCGCTGGCGGTTCAGTACCGCGGCCGCTTCGCCGAAGGCTTGGAACAGTTCCTGCCGCACCGTGCGGCGCACGTCCACATCGAATTCCTGCTGCAGGTACACGATGCGTGGATCGCCCTGCTTGACCACCTGGCCCGAGCTGGGTTCCTCCATGCCGGCGATGATCCGCATCTGGGTGGACTTGCCGGCGCCGTTGACGCCCACCAAGCCGATGCGATCGCCTGCCTTCACCTCCCAGGTGACATCCCGCAGCACCTCGCCGGTGGGGTAGATCTTCGAGACGCGTTCGAGGCGGAGCACAGGCGGAGGCGGGGCGCGGCGCCCCGTTGCGACCTGCATCATCCCCCTTGACGGACCGAGCGCTGGGATGCAGCCCTGCAGACTGGCGTCGTCCCTCACGATCGAAGCGCCATGGTGAAGCGCCTTGAGCAGGTGGCCGCCCTGGTGGTGGCGGCCGGTCTGGCGATCGTGAGCTACTGGCTGTTCTTCAGCTGGATGGGCCAGGACCGACGCCCCAGGCGCAGTGCCCTAGAGGCCGCCCCGGGCCTTCAGCAGCCATTGCTTGGTTTCGGGGTCGTCAACGCTGGCCAGATGGGCTTTCACCTCATCACGGCTGACGGGCAATCCCCAGCCCTCGCCCAGGTTGCAGATGCGGCTGAGCGTGCCTGAGGGATCCTGCAGGGCCTGCCGGAACAAGTCCTGGGTGAGGGTCTGATCGCTGCGGATGCGCTCGTAGAGGGCGGGGGCGTTGCCGGCGCTCATCGGGATCGTGGCCGTAGATGTCCACCCTATGCAGACGCTGGCGCGATGCATCCGTCGATGCCTGGATGTTGATCCCCCGTTGCAGGGCGTCAGGAGGCTGCCCGGCGGCACTCAGGGCGGCGCGGCGCGGATCCCCAGGACCGCCGATCGCGGCGCTCCCGTCACCGATGGCAGGGAGCCTGTCTGGCCGTGCTGGTGCCACCAGGCCAGCAGGGCGAAGGCCAGGGCCTCCCGGTCGCTGTCGCCGACTCCCAGGTCGGCCAGGGGGCGCAGGATCAGGCCGCGGCAGCGCTGCTGCAACTGCCGCATCAGCAGGCCGTTGCGGGCGCCGCCGCCGGCCACCAGCAGCTCCAGCACCGCCGGTGCGCCCTGCAGATCCTGGGCCACCACCGCTGCCGTCAGGGCCGTCAGGCTGGCCAGGGCGTCGGCGGGCTCAAGAGGCTGGCCCATGGCTTCGGCGGATGCCGCCAGCTCCGCCAGCCGTCGTTCCAGATCCGCCGCGCCGAACAGTTCACGGCCGGTGGACTTCGGCGGCTGCGCCCTGAAATACGCCTCCTGCAGCCAGCGTTGAATCATCGGCTCATCGGCCTGGCCGCGGCTGGCCCAGGCACCGCCGGCATCAAACGTCAGCGCCCCGCTGCTGAAGCGCGTCACCGCGAGGTCGAGCAGAGTGTTGGCCGGCCCGCAGTCCCAGCCGCGTACCGCCGCCTGGCGATCCGGCCCCGTGGCCGGCGGCAGCAGGGTCAGATTGGCGATGCCGCCCAGGTTCAGCAGAGCCCGCCAGCCGCAACGGCCCGGGAACAGGGCCGCATCCGTGGCCGGCACCAGTGGTGCCCCCTGGCCGCCGATGGCCAGATCGGCGGCGCGGAAGTCAAACACCACTGGCCGCTCCAGCAGGGCCGCCAGCAGCGGACCCTGGAGTAGCTGCCAGCTGCAACCGCGCCGCCCCTCGCTGGGTGGGCGATGCCAGATGGTCTGACCATGACAGCCCACCAGCGAGGCGCTGCCGCCCGGATCGCAGGCGCGGGCCGCCGCCGCCTGCACCTCGGTGATCGCCTCCCCCAGCTCCAGCACTTCGATCGCCAGCAGCGCCTGGCCCTGCCCCGCGGCGATCAGGCGGCGGCGCAGGTCGGCCGGGTACGGCACCGACGCACGGTTGAGCAGCCGCCAGCGGGGCCGGAGCGCTGGGCCGCGGAAGTCGGCCAGCACCGCATCGACGCCATCGGCGCTGGTGCCGCTCATCAGGCCGAGCACCTTCATGGCTGGTTTCTCGCACAGGGCAGGCCCCGGTCATTCTCCCGGGGCCGATGCATCCTGCAGTCGCTGCCGCTCGTCGCGGAGCCGCTCAGCGCCTCACTTGTTGGGTTGCGGGGTCATGCGCAGGTAGGGCTTGATCTCGGTGACGCCCTTCGGGAACCTGTTGCGGGCCTCGTCGGTGGGGATCGAGGGCACCACCACGCAGTCGTCGCCGTCCTTCCAGTTCACCGGGGTCGCCACGGAGTGGTGGTCAGTGAGCTGCAGCGAGTCGATGACCCGCAGGATCTCCTGGAAGTTGCGGCCGGTGCTGGCGGGGTAGGTGATCTGCAGACGCAGCTTCTTGCTCGGGTCGATGATGAACACCGAGCGCACCGTGAGGTTGTTGAGCGAGTTGGGATGGATCATCCCGTAGAGATCGCTCACCTTTTTGTCCTCGTCGGCAAGGATCGGGTAATCAACCGTGGTGCTCTGCGTTTCGTTGATGTCACAGATCCAGCCCTTGTGGCTTTCGGCGGAATCCACGCTCAGGGCGATGGTCTTCACATTGCGCTGCTGCCACTCGCTGCGCAGGCGTGACACCTCGCCCAGCTCGGTGGTGCACACCGGTGTGTAGTCGGCGGGATGGGAGAACAGCACAACCCAGCTGTCGCCTGCGAAGTCGTAGAAATTGATCGGGCCCAGCTGGGAGTTCTGGGTGAAATCGGGAACGGTGTCGCCGAGCTGAAGCGCCATGGGGCGAAAGGGAAACGGGCCAGATGCTGACATAGCCAGCCAGGCGACTGGCGGCAATGCGAGGTCAGCATGTGGCCACGGCTACAACGCATCCTCCGCAGTCATGGTGGGGTGGCGCCGCTCGAACAGCGCCTCGCGCAGGTGCTCCAGTCCCAGGCCTGCTGTGGCCGAGACGAACAGCGCCTGGGGATCGTGGCCGCGCGCCTGCTCAAGCGCTGTCGCTGGGCAGCGGTCAATCTGGTTGCCGATCAGCCGGCGTGGCGCCGTGCTGCCCAGGTTGTCGAGGATGGCCTGCACGGTCTGTAGCTGTTCGTTCCAGCCCGGATCGGAGAGGTCGACCACCAGCAGCAGCTGATCGGCTTCAAGCGTCTCCTCCAGAGTGGAGCGGAAGGCTTCCAGCAGCGGTGGCGGCAGCTCGCGGATGAAGCCGACCGTGTCTGTGAGCAGCAGGGTTGTCGGCGGGCCACCCTCAGGATCCGGGAGGCTGATGCGCCGGGTGGTGGGATCGAGAGTGGCGAACAGTTTGTTCGCCGCCAGCACGGCATCGCCGTGGCTCGGGCGGCTGAGGGCGTTCAGCAGGGAGCTCTTGCCGGCATTGGTGTAACCCACCAGAGCGAGCCGGCGCAGGCCCTGACGGCTGCCGCGCAGGCGCGCCCGGTGCTCCCCGAGCTTGCGCACCTCGCGCTGCAGGCGGTCGATGCGCCGGGCGATGGCGCGGCGGTCCTTCTCCAGCTGGGTTTCGCCCGGGCCGCGGGTGCCGATGCCGCCTCCCTGGCGCGAAAGGCTCAGACCGCGCCCGCTCAGGCGCGGCAGGCGGTAGCGCAGCTGGGCCAGCTCCACCTGCAGCCGGCCAGCGGCGCTGGCGGCCCGCTGCGCAAAGATGTCAAGAATCAGCTCGCTGCGGTCGCTCACGGGCAGATCCAGCAGCCGTTCCAGGTTGCGGGCCTGGGCGGGGGTGAGCTCCCGATCGGTTACCACCAGGCTGGCCCCGAGACGGCGGGCCTCCAGCGCCGCCTCGCGCAGCTTGCCTTCACCCCAGAGGTTCACGCCGTGGCTGCTGCGCCGCTGGCTCACCAGACCCACCGGCCTGGCCCCGGCACTGCGCACCAGCCCCTCCAGCTCAGCGATCTGGCGCCGGGCTTCCTCGGGATCGGTGGCGGTGAGGGCCAGCAGCAGCACCCGCTCGCCTGGAGGCTCGGTGGTCTGTGGCAGTGCTTTGGCGCCGTCGCCGCCTGAGCTCCCGCTGGGTGCCGGCGGTGCCAGGGCGCTGAGTTCCGCCAGCTCGCCTGTGGCCAGCAGCTGCCAGGGGTGGTGCGGATCGCTGCTGGCGGCATAGGCCGCAGCTGGCCAGCGGCCGCCCGGTTCAGGGCTGTCGCTGTAGCGCAGCCACAGTCGCGGTTGAAGATCCAGCCCCACCACCGCTTCGCTGCCCTGCGGTTCCAGCTGGCGAGTGCGCCCCACGCAGGTCACCAGCCGCAGATCGCCGCCCTGGCGGCGCGGCCCGCCCGGCAGCCGCTCCAGCAGTCGACCGGACTGCTCCAGCGGCCCCACCCACAGCAGCCGGCACAGGCCGCGGCTGTCGATCACCAGGCTGAGTGGCAGCTCCAGTTCGACGCTTTCGGCAGCGAGGCGTTGCAGGCTGAGCAGATCCACACCGGTGCCTTCGGGGTGGCGGCGGTGGCTGAGGCGCTCCAGCCGCCGGCTCTGTGCTGGCCGCAGGCCGGCGGTGCGGCCCAGCAGGGCTGTCTGCTTCAAGGCGTGCCGTCCGGCTTCGGCCGGCGGATCAGCAGACAGCGCAGGCCGGCGGCCCGGGCTCCCAGCTCATCTTCAGGGCTGTCGCCGATGTGCCACACCGCCTCGGGCGGCAGCTCCAGCGCGGCCAGGGCCCGCTGGAACGGGCGTGGATCGGGTTTGGCGGCCCCTGCTGCCGATGACACCACCACTGCCTCAAACAGCGGTGCCAGCCCCAGCGCTTCCAGCAGCGTGATCAGTCGCTGATCGAAGTTGCTCACCACCGCCAGACGGATACCGCGGTCGCGCCAGCGCCGCAGATGGTCCGCCACGTCCGGGTACACATGCCAGGGTTCGGGGCCGGCGAAATAGTCGAACAGGGCCGGCGTCAGCGCCGGTGGCAGGGGGGCCTGATGACCGCAGGCCCGCAGGGTCTCGGCGATGCGATCACCCCACCAGTCGCGCTCGGCCTGCAGCAGCGCTGCCCCGTCCAGATCCGGAAAGGCCAGCGGCGGCGCCTGGCGGAACAGCCGTGGGAACACCGCGTCGATGGCGCTGGCCTGCACCGGCACGCCATGGGCGGTCGCCAGAGCGGCGTAGCTGCTTCCCACCGACCGGCGCAGCCCGATCATGGTGCCCATGGCATCCAGCAGCAGGCCGCGTGGTGTCAAGGCCGTGGTCATTGGCTTCAACTCCAGCGGCTCAGCCAACTGCCGGCCACCCGCAGCTGGTGCGCTGGCCCCGGCAGCCGCGCCAGATAGGCCAGGCGTCGCAGCTGGAAGGCCGCCGGACCGGCCAGGGTCACGCCCATGCCGGTGAGCGTCGCCTGGCCGATGCCCAGGCCGAGCATTTCGCCCAGGTCGTTCCAGGCAAATGGCTGCAGCGGTTCGTTGCGGCGCTGGTGCAGCAGATTGGTCGCCACGCAGCTGGCCTGCTGGTACGCCACCTGGGCGGTGGCTGGATGCTGCTCACCGCCGGGCCGCGGACAGGCGGCGGCATCGCCCAGTGCGAACAGGGCGTCGCCACCGAGCACGCGCAGGCTGCTGTCGCAGGGGAGGCGGCCGCGGTCATCCAGCGGTAGCGCCGGGATCAGCTCCGGCACGCAGGCGCGTACTCCACCGCTCCAGATCACGCCGTCGCAGCTCAGCCGTTCAAGGGGCGTCTCGGCTGTTCCGTCGCCACTGCCGCGCCGCAGCTCCAGGCCATCGGCCAGCACCTGCGCCACGCGGGTGTGGGTGCGCAGGCGCACATCCCGACGCTGCAGCGCCAGGTGTGCCTGTTCACGGTTGAAGGCCTTCGAGCCCGGCAGCAGCTCAGGCCCCTGTTCGATCAGCTCGATCACGGCGGCTCCCGCCAGCAGGTCGGCCAGCTTGCAAGCCAGCTCCACCCCGCTGGCGCCGGCGCCAACCACTGCCAGACGCTGCACGGGCCGTAGCCGCAGGCGCAGCCGTTCCAGCAGCTGCTGCAGCCGTTCCACATCGCTGAGGGTGCGGAATCCGAGGCTGTGCTCGAACACGCCGGGGATGCCATAGCTCTGGGGCCGGCCGCCGGTGGCGATCACCAGGGCGCTCCAGCGCAGCTCGCGGCCGCCATCGGTGCGCACCAGCCGCCGCTGGTGGTCGATCGTCAGAGCTCGCTCCTGCAGCCAAGCAACGCCCCGGCCCGCCAACAGGTCGGCGTAGCGCGGTGCAATCTCCCAGCGCTGCAGCTCACCGCTGAGCAGCTCATAAAGCAGCGGCAGGAACAGGAAGCGCTCCTGCGGTTCGATCAGCAGCACTGGCGGTGCATCGGCGCTGCCGGCCAGCTGGAGGGCGGTGCTGAGGCCGCCGAAGCCGCCCCCCACCACGATTACAGGCGCAGCATCGGGGGGAGGCGCCGTTGTCGGGCTCGGCGCTGCAGCCGGCGCCGGCGGGGCCGCTGTGCTGGAGTCCGCGGCCATGGCCGCGGTGGGGTCGGCGGACACGGCCGTGGCTGGGGGAACTGTCTTGCGCGAACCCTAACCAGCCACCTCCGCAGTGGAAGATGGAACGATGACGATCTCCATGGCCGCCGTCGATCCCCAGCGCGCTTGCCCTGAACTGGAGCAGCTCGATGCCCTTGGCCGTCTGCGCTGGGGGGTCGAGACCTTCGGCGACGGTTTCGCCCTCACCACCAGCTTCGGGATCCAGGCCGCGGTTTCGCTGCACCTGATCAGTCGGCTGGATCGCAGGGTGCCCGTGATCTGGGTCGACACCGGCTACCTGCCTGCCGAGACCTACACCTATGCCGCCGCGCTGATGGAGCGGCTTGGCATCGCGGTGCATGTGGCCCAGTCCACGGTCAGTCCGGCGCGGATGGAGGCACTGCATGGCCGCCTCTGGGAGACGGGGCGTGTCGAGGATCTGGAGCTTTATCACCGGATCCGCAAGGTCGAACCGCTGGATCGGGCCATGGTCGATCTGAACGTGACCTGCTGGGCCAGCGGCGTGCGCGGCCGGCAGACCGACCACCGCCGCTCGATGCAGCCTCTCGAGCTGGTGCGCGGTCGCTGGGCGCTGCGGCCACTGCTCGACTGGAGCAGCCGGGATGTCTTTTATTACATGCAGGAGCACGATCTGCCCCAGCATCCGTTGTTCGCCCTCGGCTACTCCACGGTGGGCGACTGGCACTCCAGCGGTCCCGATGACGGCACCAGCTCCGGTCGCGCCACGCGCTTCGGTGGCCTCAAACAGGAGTGTGGCATTCATCTGCCCGGCCTGGCCGGCGAGGGCATCTGAATGGGGCGGCTGTTGCTGGTGGGCAACAGCCGTTGGCACTGGGGGCGGCGGCTGCCGCAGGGACTGACCTGCTGGCACGAGCCGGGGCCAGAGGCCGCGGCAGCGCTGTTGGCATCCCCCAGCCAGCTGCCCTCTGATCTGGAGGCCTGGGCCTGCGTTGGCCACCTGCCGGCGGAGGTGCCGCTTCCGCCAGAGCGGCGCGTCGCCCTGGCGCAGGTGCCCCTGCGCGACCTGCCGCCCTGGCTGGGGGTCGACCGCGCCCTGGTGGGTTGGCGGGCCTGGTGCCGGCAGGGGCACCAGCCTGTGCTGGTCGCCGATGCGGGCACCTGCCTCAGTCTCACCCGTATCGATGGCCGGGGCCATTTCCGTGGCGGCCGACTCAGCGCAGGGCTTGCCTTGCAGCTGCGCAGTCTCGGGCTGGCGACGGCACAGTTGCCTGCGCTCCATCCGGGTGACGTCCCTGAGCTGGATCCCTGGCCGCTGGCGACGGCCGCGGCGATGGAGCAGGGCTGCCTGCAGGCCTGCGCGGCGGCCGTTGTGCAGGCAGTGGCGGATCTACAGCCCGAACACGGTGCTGATCAGGGGTGGCGGCTCTGGCTCACCGGCGGCGACGCAGGGCGCCTGGCACCGCTGTTGCGCCAGCAAGGGCTGGAGCCACAGCTGGCGCCGAATCTCGCCCTCGAAGCCCTTGAAGCTCTGGCAGCCGCGCCGCCAGAGCTCAGCTGATGCCGAGGTCGGCGAGGATGGTGTCGGCCATGGTTTCAGCCTTCACCTTCAGGTAGATCTTCTCGATCCGACCGTCGCCATCCACCACGAAGGTGTGGCGCATCATGCCCATGTATTCCCGGCCCATGAACTTTTTGAGACCGTAGCTGCCATAGCTCTCGGCCACGGGGCAGGGTTCGGAATCCGTCAGAAGGGTGAAGGGCAGGCTGTACTTGTTGATGAACTTGCCGTGGCTCGTGGCGTTGTCCTTGCTGATGCCGAGCACGGCGATGTTGTGGGTGCTGAACAGGGCCCACTGATCCCGGAAGTTGCAGGCCTCCTTGGTGCAGCCAGGGGTGTCATCCTTGGGATAGAAGTAAATCACCACCCGCTGACCGCGAAACTGGCTCAGCTCCACGGGGTCGCCGTTCTGATCAGGCAGGCTGAAGGCTGGGGCAAGGGCACCGATCTCAAGGGCCATGGCTGAGCTGGAACAGGCGAGCGTGCGAGCCTAGGGGCCCTGTGGATCGCGATGCAGGCTCCGGCGCCCCGGCTGTGGTTGCGGCTGTTGAGCGGCCCTGGGGCCGAGCCCCACACGCTCAGTGCTCAGGAGCGGCGCTGGTGTGCGTCCCTGCCGGCCGGCCGGCGCGAGCTCTACGCCGCCAGTCGCAGCCTGCTGCGCTGTTGCCTGGCCGGGCCGCTTGGGTTGGATCCGGAGGCGGTGCCGCTCTCGAGCCCTCCCGCCGCCCCGCCCCGTCTTGCCGACGGGCTGGGGTATGTGAGCCTGAGTCATAGTCGCGGCCATGGTCTGTTGGCCTGGTCGCCTGCACCGATCGGTGTTGACCTCGAGTGGTCGCAGCGCTCCTTGCCGGCGGTGGCGCTGGCACGCCGCTTCTTTCCTGCAGCGGAGGCGGCGTGGTTGCAGGCGTTGCCGCCCGCCGATCAGAACCGGGCTCTGCTGGAGAGCTGGGTGCGCAAGGAGGCGGCGATCAAGTGGCAGGGGTCAGCCCTGGCCCTGGATCTGCGTCATTGGTGCTGGGATGCTGAGCGCCGCGAGCTGCGCCATCTGTTGCATGGCTGGCGCCCCGCTGTGATGGGGCGCTGGCATCAGGGTTGGTTATGCGCGGCTGTGGGAGACCATGTCGACCGGGCCATCTGGTCTTAGCGTCCGGCCGCCGATGTGCGGTTGTCATGCCGGTTGCCCTGCGCTGGAGTGTGCTTTCCCTGCTGATCTTGCTCGGGTTGGCCGGGCTGGCGCAGCTGCCGCTGGCACCGCCCCTGGCCAGCCGCACTGGCGCTGAAACCGACCGGGTTCTGGCGGATCTGGCCAGCCAGGAGGCCCAGCACGATGGGCGCGAACGGGCCCGCCAGCTGCTGCGTCGATTCGTGGGAGCTGAGATCACCCGCTACTTCTGGGGTGGCTTCAGTGCTGATTTCGATGTGCTCGGCCTTGAGCTGCCGGAGGACATGCAGGCCACCCTCAGCGAGGAGCCCCAGGCTGTGCAGTTGCTGCTGCTGCCCCGTGAGGGGGGAGATCGCTATCTGGCGCGCGTTGCGGTGAGCGATCAGGTGCCGCGTGGTTTGGCATGCCAAGGCGCCGGGCAGCCCGGTCGCTTCAGCTGGCGGGGGGAGGTGCTCCTCTGCCCGCCGGGCTGGCGGCCTCTGCCGCTTCAGGGGCCCCCGCGGCGAGTTGAGCGCTGAGCGCAGCTGCTTCGTTTTGTTCCGTGTCTGTCGCATTTCTGCGGCGGCGGGATGGCCAACGGCTCGCTCTGATGTCATCGCAATCGGAAGAAAAACCTGGTGGCGCACCGCCACCGCCATCGGCCATCGCCATACCAGGAGTGTCGTCCTCTGCCCATCTCCTTCCATGCGCAAGGCACTTCTCCCCTTGGCTGGTCTCGGCATCGTGATGGCGGGCCTGTCCGCCCACGCCATTCCCCAGGGCCCCACCACCCTCAATTCCGATCAAGCCGGTGTTCTCTACGGCAGCCCCACATTCATTCAGGAGGGCCTGCCCACGCAGACCGCCCGTGCCGTGAGCTATGGCTTCGTGCGCTCCAACACCCTGCTGCCTCTGGGTGGCACGGAGGTGATCTCCAATCAGGTTCCTGAGAACCTGTGGGATCTGTCCGGTTGGTCCTCCGATCAGCTGCAGGCTGGCCTCACCAAGGAATACGACGTGGATGTAGCCGCTGTGGCCCGCTTCCTCTATTCCGACAAGGGTGAAGCTTTCCTGTCTGAGAGCATCCGCCAGAACAACTACACTCCCTACTACAGCCAGCAGAACAGCCTGCAGGCTGTGCGCAGTGCCATCATCCTCGACTCGGCCGATGGCAAGCTCTCCAGTTATGGGATGATGAGCAAACTGCCCACTGATCAGCGTCTGCAAGGTGCTATGAAGGTGTGCGATGTCAGCGATATCAACAACAGCCAGCAGGCCACATCCCTGCTCAGCTGGTACATGAACACCCCTGCCTGCATTCAGGCCTACACCGCTCAGGCGGAGCCGGCCGCGGCTCCTGCTCCGGTCCGCGGTCTCTGGTGAGCCCGGGGGGGGGCTGGCAGTGCACTCTGGCCCCCTCTTTCAGCGGTTCCGGGCTTGCGGTTCAAGCCACCAGCCCCGGTTGATCCGGGGCTTTGCTGCGTCTGGCCTGCAGCAGTGTGTGGTCCAGCCGTTGCGGCAGGCGGCGACCCTCCAGGTCGCTGAGCGTCTGCCGCAGCTGTTCAATCGTCGCAGCATCCAGGTGCCGCTCCAGCTGGCCCCGATAGCGGGCCTCCGCTCCAAACCACCGCTGCAGCAGGGCGGCATTGAGGCGGAGATCCAGGTCCTCCTGCCAGCGCAGCGCCTCCACCTGCCAGCCCCGCTCCTGCAGCAGCGCCGCCAGCTGCCGGTGTCCGTCTCCGACCATCAGCCAGCCGGGCTCCTGGAGGGTCACAGCCTCCAGCTGCCGCTGCAGGCTGGCGTCGATGCGGAGGCCTGTGGAGGGCAGACCTGTGGTCTGCGCCTGTGTCATGGCCAGCAGGGCCGCGGCCGGTCCGAGCAGGGGCGTTGTGAACAGCAGCCTCAGTTCGGCGGTCGGTGCAGCCAGATGGTTCAGCCACTCGGCGTGCTGTTGCAGGCCATCTGGGCTGAGTTCCCGCCAGGTCTGGCGGCCGGCGATCCATTCGAACCGCTGCGTTTGCTCCAGCGCCTGGGCCAGCTGCGGTAGAGGGGTCGCGACGATGCGGGGGCGTTGCAGCGCATCAAGCACCTGCAGCTGCGCATCAAGTCGGTGCCGGTCGTCATCGCTGCTGGCCTGGATCACCACGCCTCCTTCGGGGGTGTGTCGGAGCGGATCAAGCGCCCACAGCAGCGAGCGGGCCGCAAGGATCAGAACACGATCGTGGCGACGCCAGGCGGCGTTCTGCCACAGGCGTTGTCGCAGCTGATCCAGCCGTTCTCCTTCGCCCGCCAGCTGGCGCTGCAGCCACTGCTCCAGCGCTGCATCATCCGGTGCGCTGCTGAGGATCTCCCCGAGTTCAGCCTGATGCTCGGCAGCGGCGGCCAGCTGGGCGGCCCGCCGCTGCTGCAGGGTCAGGCGCCGTTTCCCCTCCCAGCCCAGTGTCCCCGGCTGCCAGAACAGCTGTCCCTGCAGCGCCGTGGGGAGGTACTGCTGCGCAACCCAGTGGTCGGCGTAGGCATGGGGGTAGCGATAGCCCGCCCCATCGCCGAAGGCTGTGCCATCGCGGTTGGCATCGCGCAGGTGGACCGGCACCTGCTGGCGGTTGCTGGCGCGTACCGCCTTGAGGGCATCGAACACCCCCAGCAGGCTGTTGCTCTTATCGGCCCCGGCGAGGTAGAGGGCGGCCTGGGCGAGGGGATAGAGCCCCTCGGGCAGACCGATCCGATCGAAGGCGGCGGCGCAGGCTTCCACCACCACAATCGCCTGCGGATCGGCCAGGCCGATGTCCTCACCGGCGGCGATCAGCATGCGCCGGAAGATGAAGCGCGGGTTCTCACCCGCCTCGATCATCCGCGCCAGCCAGAACAGGGCTGCATCGGCATCGCTGCCCCGCAGCGACTTGATGAAGGCGCTGATCGTATCGAAATGAGCGTCGCCCTGTTTGTCGTAGAGAACGGCGCGCTGTTGGATCGATTCTTCGGCGATCGCCAGGTCGATGGCGATCAGGCCATCGCCATCGGGCTGGGTTGTCTCCACCGCCAGCTCGAGGGCATTGAGCAGGCTGCGGGCATCGCCGCTGGCCACATCGACGAGATGGGCGATCGCTGCCTCGCTGATCGTGATCCGCCGGTCGCCATAGCCCCGTTCCGGATCGCTCAGAGCCCGCTGCAGCAGTTCGCGAAGGTGGCGGGGCTGCAGCGGCTGCAGCCGGAACAGGCGCGAACGGCTCACCAGCGCCTTGTTCACCTCAAAGAACGGGTTTTCGGTGGTGGCGCCGATCAGGGTGACAGTGCCGTTCTCGACCCAGGGCAGCAGCGCATCCTGCTGGGCGCTGTTGAAGCGATGCACTTCATCAATGAACAGGAGGCTGCGCAGCCCGTGTTGAGCCAGCCGCTGCTGGGCCGCCTCAACCGCGCTGCGCAGATCCTTCACCCCCGCCAGTACGGCGTTGAGGCTGCTGAAGTGGGCGCGGGTGCTGGCAGCGATGATGCGGGCCAGCGTGGTCTTGCCCACGCCAGGCGGTCCATGCAGGATCAGGTTGCCGACCCGGTCGGCGGTGATGGCGCGGCGCAGGAGACGACCGGGACCGAGGATCTCCTCCTGACCCTGGAAGTCGTCGAGCGAACGCGGGCGTAGCCGATCCGCCAGCGGAGCCAGGCGGCTGCGCAGCTGATCGCCGTGGTGGCTGAACAGGTCGGCCAATCGGTTGGTGTTCCCAAGTTGCAGCGAAGCCCATCATCGAATGGAAAGTTGCGGAAAGTGCCGGTAGCTTGCGGGCTGCTGATCACCATCCGTGCGGTCCCGCCTGGTTCCGGCATCACTGCCCCTGTTGCTGCTGCTTGGCGCCTGCGGTAGCCAGCCTGTCGCCCGCGAGATGCTCAGCGTGCAGGTGACCCGCATCGGCGTAGCGGGCTTCAATCCCTCGATCGATGTGGTGAGCCAGCTCAGCTCCACCACCGATGTGGCCCTGCGACCCGAGATCGACGGGCGGGTGGTGAAGATCCTGGTGAGCCAGGGTGATCAGGTCAAAGCCGGCCAGCCGATCCTGGTGCTCGACAACATTCAGGAGACGGCCTCGCTCGATGCCAGCCAGGCGGAGGCCCGCAAGGATCGGCTCAACGCCGAGCGCTACATCTTCCTCAACGAGCAGGGAGCCGTCTCCACCAAGGAGCGCGACTCCTACGTGACCAAGGCCCTGCAGAGCCGCGATCAGGTTCGCGCCAGTGCGGCGACCCTCGGTTACAAGTACGTCACGGCCCCGATCAGCGGTGAGATCGGTGATCTCGACACCGTCAAGCTCGGAGACTACGTGCGCAAAGGCGAAGCGATCACCGGCATCGTCGACAACAGCAACCTCTGGACCCTGATGGATGTGCCGGCCACCCAGGCCTCACGGGTGGCGCTCGGTCAGACGGTGGAGCTTCGCACCCAGGGCACGCCGCCGGTGACGGGCACGGGCAAGGTGGTGTTCATCTCGCCGTACTTCGGCGTCAGTGGTAACAGGTCGTCGCCGAACACGGTGCTGGTCAAGGCCAGCTTCCCCAACCTCGATGGCCAGCTGAAGACGGGGCAGTACGTGCGCAACCGGATCATCACCGGTAGCAGCACCCAGCTGGCGGTGCCGGTGCAGGCCGTGATGATGCAAGCCCAGCAGCCTTTCGTTTACCGCGTGGTGCGGCTGGGGGATGTGATCAGCAGGATTCGTGCCTCCACCCAGATTCCGGAGGTTCAGAAGCGCAAGCTGGAAGCATTGCCACCGGCCACCACCGTGGTGGTGCAGACCGCGGTCAGGCTGGGCCCTTTGCAGGACAACCGCTACCCGCTGCTCTCCGGCCTGGAACGGGGCGATCAGGTGGTGGTGAGCAACACCGCCCTGCTGCGCTCCGGTTTACCGGTGAAGGTGGTCGGTGGCGGCGCTGACGCCGGCTTTGCTAACTGAGGATAAAACAATGTCTCTCTCCGATAACTTTATCAAGCGGCCGGTTCTGACCACTGTCTGCAGCATTTTGATTGTGCTGGTGGGTTTGATCGCTCTTCCCACGTTGCCGATCGAGAACCTGCCCAACATCGCCCCTCCCCAGATTCAGGTCACGGCGACCTACGGCGGCGCTAACTCGGTGGTGACCGAGCAGGCCGTCACCAATGTATTGGAACAGCAGATCAACGGTGTGCCGGGGGCGGCCTATATCTCCTCGCTGTCCACGAATACCGGCACCAGCACGGTTAACGTGTTCTTCGATGAAGGCACCGACATCAATATCGACCAAGTGAACGTGCAGAACCGCGTGTCGCTGGCGATGCCGCAACTGCCGGATCAGGTGAAGAGCACTGGCGTGTCTGTGATCCAGACGACGCCTTCGATTCTGCTGGCCTATCAGGTGTCTTCAACTCAGGGGCAGTTTGATGCCGCTTACCTCAATGGCCTGATCTACGAACAGCTCTACTACCAGCTTGAGCGGATCCCCGGCGTGGCCCAGGCAACGCTGTTCGGCGGCAGTAATCCAGCCTTCTGGTTGTTCGTCGATCCCGATAAATTGACAGCCAATCAGCTCAGTGCTGATCAGGTCGTTAATGCAGTGCGCACTCAGAACAGCGTGGCGGTTGGGGGGCTGGTGGGCGGTCCACCTGCGGGGGGTAGTCAATTGTTCACCTACCCGATTCTGGTGGAGAACAACGGCAATCTTGTCTCGATCGAGGAGCTGAATAATCTGATCGTAGGTCGTACACCCCAGGGCAATCTGCTGCGTCTGCAGGACGTGGGCCAGGCCACCTACGGCTTCAACAGCTTCGTCACCGCTGGCACCGATATCAATGGCTATCCGGCGATCACTGTTGGTGTTTATCAGACACCCGAGAGCAATGCCCTGCAGGTGAGTGATGCGGTGGTGGAGCTGATGAGCCAGTTCTCCTCTCAGGTGCCGCCCGGCGTGACCGTCCAGGAGATCTACAACGTCGGCCAGTTCATCGAATCTGCGGTGGAAGGCGTCACCGATGCTCTCGGCCTGGCGATCGTGCTGGTGCTGGTGATTCTGTTCCTGTTCCTGCAGGACTGGCGAGCCACGATCGTGCCGAGTCTGGCGATTCCGATCTCGTTGGTGGGTACTTTTGCCTTCATCAAGGCCTTCGGTTTCTCGATCAACCAGCTCACCCTGCTGGGCCTTGTGCTGGCCACGGGTCTGGTGGTGGACGACGCGATCGTGGTGATCGAGGCGGTGGCGAAGAACCTTGAGAGCGGGATGAAACCGCGCCAGGCGGCCCTGGCCTGCATGGGCGAGCTGATCGGTGCCCTGATCGCCACCTCACTGGTGTTGATGGCGGTGTTCGTACCGGTGGCCTTCTACCCCGGTGGCATCGGCATCATCTACCGGCAGTTCGCCCTCACGATCGCCTTCTCGATTGCCATCTCCACCTTCAACGCCCTCACCTTCTCGCCGATGATGGCGGGCCTGATCCTGAAAGCCGAGAAGCCTCCCAGGCCCGAGGGCTGGAGCTGGACGATCGCCGGCGTGGTGGTGGGTTTGGCCTTCGGTCGGTTCAGTGCGGCGTCGTTCGGTTTCGGCGCTTACATCTTCGGCGTGTTGCTGTTTGGCTTTGCTGGCAGTCGCCTGGGTTGGATCTTTGAGCGTTTCAACGTGCTGTTTGCGCGGCTGGAGAAGGCCTACGTGCGTCTGGTGGGCTTCCTGATCAGCAAGCGGCGCTTGATTCTGGCGGGTCTGGTGGGCGGCATTGTGCTCACAGCCATCGCCTTCAGCGCTCTGCCCACCGCCTTTATCCCCGAGGAGGACCAGGGTTACGGCCTCGGCCTGTTCCAGCTGCAGAACGGAGCGTCGCTCACCCAGACCCAGCGGGTTGGTCAGCAGATCGCGGCGATCCTCAAGGAGGAGGAGGATATCGTTGCCGGCTCGGTGATCAGTGGTGCCGGCTTCAATGGCAACAGCCCTGATCAGGGCCTGTTTTTCTTCGGCTTCAAGCCGCTGGAGGAGCGCTCCGGGGCGGACAACAAGGCCCCGGCGATTGTTAAGCGCCTTAATGCCAAGCTGGGCAAGCTGAGCAGTGGCCTGGCGGCGGCATCCCAGCCGCCGGCGATTCCTGGCTTCTCAGCCCAGGGTGGTTTCTACTTCCAGTTCAACGATCTCAGTAACGGCGCCTATACTTTCAATCAGCTGAATGATCTCGCTCAGAACCTGGTAAGTACTGGCCAGGGTAGCGGTGAGTTCTCGAGCCTCTACACCCAGTTCGTTCCCAGTGCGCCGGCTTTCGGTCTCAAGATTGATCGCGCGATGCTCGGAGCGTTGAATGTGGATTTTCAGCAGGCGATGCAGACCATCTCGGTTCTGGCAGGTGGTAATTACACCGGCCTCACCTACGAGAGCGGTCAGGTGCGCAACATCTATGTGCAGGCCCAGGCCGATGGGCGCAGCAACCTGGAGGATGTGCTCAGCTACTACGTGCGCAGCAACGACAACAAGCTCGTGCAGGTCTCCGAGTTCGCCGAGGCCGACCTCACCAGTGCACCGCCGGTGATCAGTCACTACAATCTCTATCGAACGATCCTGGTGCAGGGCGCTGAGGCGATCGGCAAGAGTTCCGGCCAGGCGCTGGCGGCGATTCAGCAGATCTTCAATCAGTTGGATTTCAACAATATTGGCTATGCCTTCACCGGCATCGCTGCCCTGCAGCTTTCTGCCGGCAACGCCAGCGTGCTGGTGTTCGGACTGGGGGTGCTGATCGTTTATCTGGTTCTCTCTGCCCAGTATGAGAGCTATGTGACACCGGTGGTGATCCTGATGACCGTGCCGCTGGCAATGCTTGGGGCCCTGGTGTTCCTGGCGCTGCGCTCGATCGATCTGAACATCTATGCCCAGGTGGGCCTGGTGACGCTGATCGGCCTGGCGGCGAAGAACGGCATCCTGATCGTCGAGGTGGCCGAGCAGCACCTGGAGGCCGGCATGGACCTCACCCAGGCCGCCATCGCCGCCGCCGAATCACGGATGCGCCCGATCCTGATGACCGCCATCGCCTCCCTGGCCGGCTTCCTGCCGCTGGTGGTGGCCACCACCGCCGGTGCCAACAGTCAGCAGTCGCTGGGCACGGTGATCTTTGGCGGCTTGCTGGTGGCCACCGTGCTCTCACTCGGGGTGGTGCCGCCCTTCTATGTGGCGATCAAACGCCTGGAGGAGCGTTGGTTCGGTGGCGAGGCGCATGCCGAGCAGGCGCCCTGATGCATGTCTGGCCCCTGCATTCATCGCCGCTTTGCCGCCAGGCGCTGCCTGGCACCGGCTCGCTGATCGACCCATGGCCCTCTGATTCAGCACCGCCCAGCCGGGCAGCGGCGGTATGACAATTGCGGCAGACGGCTGCGGCTTCAGCGGGCGATGTCTGTGGTGATGGTGCTGTCCCAGTCTCACGCGCATCTGCAGGGCACGCTGCTGCCGCGTGGCTTCTTTCTGGGGCTGGGGTTGATCTACCTGGCGGCGCTGGCCGTTGATCGGTTGGCGGCTCATTGGCGCGTCCCGGGTGCGGCTGCTGTTCTGCTGCTGGGCTTCGCCATTCCCGCAGATGTGCTCACCCGCGTTCATCCCCTCGGTCCGGTGCAGGTGGAAACCCTGCATCGCGTGAGCCTGGCGCTGCTGATCTTCTACACCGGTCTCCAGACCGATCTGCGCCGCATCCGCGGTATGACTGCCGCGGGTCTGCGGCTGGGCTGCGTCGGCACCCTGATCACCGTAGCGATCACCGGGCTGGCGCTCATGCTGCTGGCGCCGCTTGTTCCCGGAGGCCTGCCGCCGGCCGCCGTCGGGCTGGCGGTGTGCTGCCTGGGTGCCACCGACAGCGGTGCTCTGGAGGATCTGCTGAAGGCGCTGGGCCATTCCGTGCGTGGACGCCTCGGCCATTTCCTCCAGTTCGAGGTGGCGGTGAGCACCGTCGTCACGCTGCTTGCCTTCGGATTGGTTGCCGGTGTGTTGCAGGTGCATCGCCATGGCGACCACCAGGCCCTGCATGGCGTGTTGGCCAGTCGCCTGCCGGAGCAGTTGGGAGCGGTGGGGGTGCATCTGCTCAGCGGCCTGCTGGCTGGGTTGATCGTGGGTGCGGTGGCGCCGCGGTTGATCGATGCCCTGGTGCGCTCGGATCCGAAGCTGCTGCTGGTGGCGGTGGCCCTGGCCTTTGTGGCCTATGGCCTGGGTCAGTGGTTGGGCGGTGGAGGCTTGCTGGCGGTGTTCGTGGCCGGGGTGCTGCTCTCCAACGGCCGCTACCGGATCAACCGCTTTGAGCAGCAGGCCCTGGGCCGGGTGATGCACCCCCTCAACACGGCCGCCGAAATCACCGTGCTGCTGCTGCTGGGGCTGCTCGTGCAACCGCCAGCACTGATCACGGTGCTGCCGCTGGGGCTGCTGCTGGCGATTCTGCTTCCCCTTGCTCGGCTGTTGGCGGTGTCGGTGGTACTGCCGCCCGCCCGCTTCCCCTGGCGGGATCGCCTGCTCCTCACCGGTTGTGGCCTGCGGGCAGCTGTTCCACTGGCGCTGGCCGTGTCGATGACCGAGGAACTGCCGCACCTGCGTGGGATCGCGCCGGAGCTGGCGAAGCCCCTGGCGGCCCAGCTGCTGGCGCTGATCTTTGTGGTGGTGCTGAGCGATCTGCTGCTGCAGACGTTCGTGGTGCGCCGTCTGCTGCCGCTCACACCGTCAGGGGTGTCCCCGCACTGAAGGGAGAACGGGCCACCAGCGCGGCGATGCCCAGCTGCTGCCGCCAGTGGGCGAGAGGACGCGCCCAGCCCTCCTCCCAGCGCTGGGCCAGCAGCGGCGCACAGATCCGGCCCAGCTCGAGCCCATAGGCCACCGCCTGCCCGACGTCCACCTCGCCGGCGGCAGGCCCCTCGAGGCAGCGGTGCAGCAGATCGGCCCCCAGCAGCATGGCGCTGCCTGGCCAGCGCAGCTGCATCACGTTCACGGCGCTCATTGCCGCTTCCCCCGCTGATGTGGGCGGGCAGCCGCACACGACATGCCAGAGGTCATGGCTCCGGCGCACGCGCTGGTGCAGCCAGGTGTCGTCACCATCGCTTCCGGCTTCCAAGACCGGATCCGGCAGCGGCTGGCCGCCCGCATCGGCGAACCAGCTGGCGAAGGCATGGCCGAGGCTCCCTTCAGGCAGCGCCCGCAGTTCGTCCTGGCTCGGCCAGTGCCCCCAGTAGCGCTCCTTGATCAGTGCTGCGATCGCCGGGTCGCGGCGCAGGCTGGCCCGGGCCGCATCCGCCACCGGCGTGGCGTAGCTGCGGGTGAGCAGATCGAAGCCATGCCCCAGGTCGTCGGGGTTGGCCGCCAGGGCGGATAGATCGGTGGCGAGGTGCAGCAGCTGGCGCCGCAGGGAGGCACGCATGGGAGGAGCTCAGTCCCGGGGATCGTGCAGGGTCACGGGTTCCGGATGATCAATGTCGCAGTCGAGTCGATCCGGCCGGATGGGGCAGCGCCTGTGGGCGACTGCCCTGCTGGATGGTTGGAATTGCTGCAATCGCCTTGACCCCCAGGATGGCCCTCATTAGGTTCTCCGCGAGGGTGGAGACCAAGGTGCGCTGTTTGTCTGAGCCCAGTGGTTTGCGGGCCTGGACCGGCGGCTTGATCGCTGCGGTTGTGCTGGCGCCGGTGGGTGGCTGCGTCAAACCACCGCCGCCGCCACCGCCGCCCGCGTTTTCGTTGATCAGGCCA
This sequence comes from Cyanobacteriota bacterium, assembly GCA_041158125.1. Taxonomy (GTDB): domain Bacteria; phylum Cyanobacteriota; class Cyanobacteriia; order PCC-6307; family Cyanobiaceae; genus Vulcanococcus. The sequence continues at coordinate 18,454 of JBEBCC010000087.1, read as the reverse complement.
TCGACGCAGACCTTCCAGGATCAGGCCACCTATCAGAGCACCCTCGAATCGATCGTCAATGTGCCCCTGGCGGCGGAGATTGATGGCCGCATCGTGGCGATGACGATGCGTGAGGGGCAGATGGTGCGCCCTGGTGATCCCTTGTTCCGCCTGGATCAGATTCAGCAGCAATCCACCGTGGCGGCTGATACGGCCGAGGCCCGCAAGGATCGCCTCAATGCGGAGCGTTACATCTTCCTCAATGAGCAGGGCGCTGTATCCACCAAGGAGCGCGATGCCTACGTGGCACGGGCGATCTCCAGTGCCGAGCAGGTGCGATCCAGCACCGCCACGCTTCGCTACAAGGATGTGACGGCCCCAATCGCCGGCATGGTGGGAGATATCCCCTACAAGTTGGGAGCGGTCGTACGGCGCGGCGAGACGATCACCACCATCGTCGACAACCGGCGCCTGTGGGTGCGGCTGGATGTGCCGGGGGATCTGGCCTATCGCGTCAGGCTGGGAATGCCAGTGGTGCTGCAGGCACCCGACCGGCCCGAACGGCAGGCCATGGGCCGGGTGAGCTTCATTGCGCCATCGCTGGACCGTCGCACCCAGACCCTGCTGGTCAAGGCCAGCTTCGACAACCCCGATGGTTCGTTGCGCGATCAGCTGCGCGTGCAGGCCACGCTTCGCTTCGGCAGCAGCGCCCAGCTGGCGATTCCCCAGGCGGCGGTGCTGCTCCAGGCTGGGCAGACCTTTGTGTTCCAGGCCGTATCCGCCGCTGCAGCGCAGCGCCTGATCGGCGCACCGATCACACCATCGCCGCCGGCCGGAGCGCTGGTGGCGGTGCAGGTGCCGGTGACGCTCGGCAGCCTGCAGGGCGGCCGCTTTGCGGTGCTCAAGGGTTTGCGCTCCGGTGATGCCGTGGTGATGGGCAATCTGGCCCAGCTGCGCAGCGGCATGGTGATCCCGCAGCGATGAGCCTCTCCGATACCTTCATCCGCCGGCCGGTGTTGAGCACCGTCTGCAGCATGTTGATCCTGATGGCCGGCGTGATCGCACTGCCGTTGCTGCCGATCGAGAACCTGCCGAATATTGCGCCGCCCACGATTCAGGTGACGGCCAACCTCCCCGGCGCCGATGCACTCACGGTGGAGAGTGCTGTGACCGGACCGCTGGAGGAGCAGATCAACGGTGCGCCGGGGATGGATTACATCAGCTCCAACAGCACCAGCCAGGGCGTCAGCCAGATCAATGTGGTGTTCAAGGCCGGTACCGATCCCGATATCGATCAGGTGAATGTGCTGAATCGGGTGCAGACCGCTTCATCTCAGTTGCCCGAGCAGGTGAACTCCCAGGGTGTCACTGTGCAGCAGACAGCGACCAGTTATCTGCTGGTTTACAACCTCACCTCCACTGAGGGGCAGTTCGGCCGCGACTATCTTAACGGTCTCTATCAGCTCAACCTGGCCTATCCCCTCACCCGGGCCGAGGGTGTTGGGCAGGTCACGGTGTTCGGCGCCAGCAATCCGGCCTATAAGCTGTGGGTGGATCCGCAGAAGCTCACCCGCTTCAACCTGACGATCCTGGATGTGGAGAACGCCCTGCGCTCCCAGAATCAGATCGTTGTAGCTGGCAGCATCGGCGGACCACCGGCCTCGCCAAACAATCCCACCAACCTGCCGATTCTGGTGCAGGGCAATCTGCGCACCGTGCAGGAGTTTGAAAATCTTGTGCTGACGCGCGGTCCTTCGGCCAGCATGAGCGATCGTGGCCCCGATGGCAGCCTGATCCGCCTGCGCGATGTGGGCCGGGCCGAGTACGCCTTCCAGAACTTCAATCAAGCGGCGATTAATGGCATCTCTGGTCACCCATGCGTCGGCTTTGGTGTGATCCAGTTGCCCGGCAGCAATGCGATTACCACCGCCAAGGCCGTGGATGCGGTGCTCGATCAGTTCCGCAGCACCCTGCCGCCGGGTGTGCGACTGGAGAAGGTGTTCGATCAGACTGATTTCATCAATGCTTCGATCTTCGGTGCGCTTGATGCACTGCGCGATGCGGTGGTGCTGGTGCTGTTGATCATCTTCCTGTTTCTTCAGGACTGGAAGGCCACGATGGTGCCGGCACTGGCGCTGCCGATCGCGCTGCTGGGGGCAATGATCTTTGTGAAGGCCTTTGGTTTCTCGATCAACGAACTCACCCTGCTGGGTGTGATCCTTGCCACCGGCCTGGTGGTGGATGATGCGATCGTGGTGGTGGAGGCTGTGGAGGCGCGCATCGAAGCGGGTGATCAGCCCTTTGCCGCCGCTTCCAATGCGATGCGGGAACTCACGGGTGCGATCCTCGCCACAGCACTGGTGCTGCTGGCGGTTTTCATTCCCGTCACATTCTTTCCTGGCTCCACTGGTGTGATCTATCGCCAGTTTGCACTCACGATCGTGTTTTCGATCCTGGTGAGTACGTTCAACGCGATCAGTGGTAAGCCCCTGCAATCCGCCCTGCTGCTCGGGGGTGGCAAGACCAACCCCACAGGCCGCGCCTGGACCTGGATCGGTGCAGCCTTCGGCGCCGCCTATGGCTATCTGTTCGGGGGCTGGTTGTGGCTTCTGCTCTTCGGTGCTCTCGGGGCGGCGGTGGGCAGCAGTCTGCAGCCGATCTTCACGGGGTTCAATCAGCTGTTCGATCGCATGGCCAAGGGCTACGCCGTGCTGCTGGAGCGGGCGATTCGCGGCCGCCGCTTGCTGGTGAGTGCCGTGTTGGGTGGTGTGGTGCTCACGGGATTGGCCTTTCTGGTGATTCCTTCGGGCTTCGTGCCCACCGAAGACCAGGGCTATGGCCTGGGCATCATCCAGCTGCCGCCACAGGCATCGCTGGAGCAGACAATGCAGGTGGCTCGTCAGGCCCAGCAGATCCTGGCCAAGGAACAGGAGGTGGTGAGCGGCGAGTTCATCGGCGGCGCCGGCTTCAATGGCGGTGCACTCAACCAGGGCCTGTTCTTCTTCGGCCTGAAGCCGATTGAGGAGCGCAGCGGCGCGGATCAATCAGCGCGGGCGGTGGTGCAGCGGCTCAACAAGCAGTTCCAGACCATTCAGGGCGCCAGGGTGATGGCGCAGCAGCCGGCGGCAGTGCCGGGCTTCAGCGCCCAGGGAGGCCTCTCGTTCCAGTTCAATGACCTGAGCAATGGCGGCTACAGCTTCACCAATCTGCTGCAGATGGCGAACCAGCTGATCGCCAGGGCCAAGGCCACCGATGCCTTCTACAACCTCTACACGCAGTTCGTCAGCGATGCACCGGTGTGGCGGATCGAGCCCGATCGCGACCGCATGGCCTCGCTGCAGGTGGATTTCGGCACAGCGATGAAGGCCCTCGGGGCAGTGAACGGCGGCGCCTTCGTCAATCAGACTTACGAGAACGGTCAGTACCGCCAGGTGTATGTGCAGGCCGAAGGCAGCAAGCGCGAAACGATTCAGAGCCTGGAGAACCTGTATGTACCGGCTGCCGGCGGCGCTCAGATTCCGCTGGCCAACCTGGTCACGGTGCGGCTCGACAGCGCGCCGCCGATCATCAGTCACTTTGATCTCAACCGCACGGTGCTGATCCAGGGTTTCGAGGCCATCGGCAAGAGCACCGGCCAGGCCATCGATGCGCTCACCGCCACGTTCCAGCGTCTCAACCTCAGCAACATCGGAATGGATTGGTCCGCCCTGAGCCGCTCGGAGGTGGCGGCCGGTTCGCTGGCGGCTCTGGTGTTCGCCCTGGGGCTAGTGGTTGTCTATCTGGTGCTTTCGGCTCAGTACGGCAGTTACATTGACCCGCTGGTGATCCTGATGACAGTGCCGCTGGCGATTCTGGGCGCACTGTTGTTCTTGGTGCTCAATCAGCAGGTCAACAATGTGTATGCGCAGGTCGGGCTGGTGACGCTGATCGGCCTGGCCGCCAAGAACGGCATCCTGATCGTCGACCTGGCCAACCAGCGCATGGAGGCTGGTCTCTCCGATGTGGAGGCGGCGATGGGGGCGGCCCAGTCGCGGCTGCGGCCGATTCTGATGACGGCGTCTGCGGCGCTGTCAGGGTTCTTCCCACTGGTGGTGGCCAGTGGCGCCGGGGCGATGAGCCAGCGTTCAATCGGCTCGGTGATCTTCGGCGGTCTGTTGGTGGCCACCGGCATGAGCCTGTTCGTGGTGCCCGCCTTCTATGTGCTGATGAAGCGCCTGGAGGCGAGCTGGTTCCCGGCCAGCGCCAACAAGCCGTCGCTGCCGGAGCCCTGATGCCGCTGCCTCATCCCTCCGGTTATCGGCCGCCACGCCAGAGCCGGCTCGATCGGCGGCGGGTTCTGCTGGCGGGTGTTCTGTTCAGCCTGCTTGCGGGATTGCTGCTGGCGCTGGGCCGCCGTGCCGCCAGTCACGCCGCCAATGCTTTGCCCCATGCCTCCTTCGAGCGGGCGCTGGTGGTGGTGGTGGTGGCGGGTTGCTGCGGCAGCTGGGGTGAAACGATGCGGCAGCTGGCCCGGATTGCCCGGGCCAGGGAACCGGAGGATGCCCCTCCGGCGTGATCAGGTGATCACCGTGGGCACGTCCATGCCGGTGCGCTGCCTGATCTCGGCCAGGACGTCGATGGCGCTGATCAGATCGGCGAGAGCCGCCTGGGGATCCTGCTGCAGGTTGCCGCTGGGGGGCACGTAGCTCTCCAGGTAGACGCGCAAGGTGGCGCCCTGGGTGCCAGTGCCGGAGAGCCGCAACACCACGCGGCTGCCGTCGTCGAGCAGCAGGCGTAGACCCTGACCGCTGGTGAGGGAGCCATCCACCGGATCGGTGTAGGCGAAGTCGTCGGCGGTGGCGATGGTGCGACCGGCGAAACTCCGGCCCACCAGTTCGGGCAGCATCGCCTTCATCCGGTCGTAGAGCCCATGGGCGGCCTCACTGGCGATCGCCTCGTAGTCGTGACGGGAGTAGTAGTGGCGGCCGAAACGGCTCCAGTGATCCGCCATGATCGCCGCCACCGACGTGCGCTTGCGGGCCAGGATCTGCAGCCAGAACAACACCGCCCAGAGTCCGTCCTTCTCGCGGATGTGATCGGAGCCGGTGCCGAAGCTCTCCTCGCCGCAGAGGGTGATGCGGCCGGCGTCCAGCAGATTCCCGAAAAACTTCCAGCCGGTGGGCGTCTCGAAGCAGGGGATGCCGAGCTGTTTGGCCACCACGTCGACGGCGGCACTGGTGGGCATCGAGCGGGCCACGCCGGCCAGTCCCTTGGCGTAGGCGGGCGCCAGGGTGGCGTTGGCGGTGAGCACCGCCAGGCTGTCGCTTGGATTCACGAAGCAGTGGCGCCCCAGGATCATGTTGCGGTCGCCATCACCGTCGCAGGCGGCGCCGAAGCGGTAGGCATCGCCCTCCAGTAGCAGCGCCGCCAGTTCGTCGGCATAGGTGAGGTTGGGATCAGGGTGGCCACCACCGAAGTCTTCGCTGGGATTGCCGTTGCGAACGGTGCCGCGCGGTGCACCGAGCAGCCCCTCGAAGAGCCGTGTGGCGTAGGGGCCGGTCACGGCGTGCATCGCATCGAAGGCGATCGGGAAATCGTTGCGCAGCAGATCGCCGATCTGATCGAAGTCGAACAGCTTCTGCATCAGGGCGATGTAGTCATCAACCCCATCGATGACGTCGATCTGAAGGGCACCGATCGTCAGCGAACCAGGCACGTCCAGCGGCAGGGATGTCTCCTCCCAGATGCGGTAGCCGTCCAGAGTCTGCGTGGAGGCATAGATGGCATCGGTGAGAGATTCTGGCGCCGGGCCGCCGTTGGCACCGTTCACCTTGACGCCGAAGTCGCCATCCGGGCCACCGGGATTGTGGCTGGCCGAGAGGATGATGCCTGCGGTGGCGCCGTGCTTACGGATCAGGTTCGAGGCGGCGGGGGTGGAGAGGATGCCGCCCGTGGTGGTGATCAGCCGGGCCACGCCATGGGCGGCGGCCATGCGGGCGATCACGCCGATGGCGCGGCGGTTGCCGTAACGGCCGTCGCCACCGACCACCAGGGTCCCGCCGCTGATGCCGGGCACGGTGCGCAGGATCGCCTCAATGAAGCTCTCCAGATAGTGCGGCGTTTCAAACTGGCGACTGCTCTTGCGCAGGCCGGAGGTGCCGGGCTTCTGATCGGCGAAGGGCTGATCGAGTGCCACGTGCAGCACGCCGCTGGTCATCGGGAAGGGCCGAGGGTGCAACAACTTAGCCCTGATCCGGCTGGCAATCTGTGTGCTGCGGTGCAGCCCGGGGTTCCCTCAGGGCTTGCCGTCGCCGAACTGCGGCGTTGTGGCGCCGGGGCCGCTCGCCGGCGGCGCTGGGCGGGGCTTCTCGCCGCTGCGGCAGGCCAGCAGCAGCAGTTGGGCGGGCTGGGCGATCGCCTCGCGGCGGCTGTAGCTGTTCACCACACTCACCTGAGCTTTCTGGCTGAGGCTCCAGAGCTGGTCCTTGCAGGCTGCTGGCAGCCGCGGGTGGTCGAGCAAGGGGTCCGCCAGCCGCCGCACTGGCTCGCAGCTGGCGGAGCTGTTTTCACGGGCGCAGGCCAGGGCTGCCAGCTGCAGCTGTCTGAAGCTCTCCTGGCTGGGGAAGGGCAGCGGCGTCGCTGCCAGGCCGGCGACGGGCATCAGAGCGGCAGCTGTGGCCAGCAACCGGACGCCCGGCCAGACGGCGGAATCAGAGGCCTGCGAGCCGTCCCGGCGCTGATGCTGCAGGTGCTGGGGGGCCATCCAGATCGGATCGATCGCAACACCATCATCAGGCCAATCCTGGCCGGCTGCTCCCTCAGCCGAGCATCGCTGCCGCCGGAGGCGATGGAAAGGTGGGGGCATCCAGTTCGACGACGCGCCGTTGGATGTAGGCCGCATCGAGCGATGACAGCGTGCCGTTGCCGCTGGTGTCGCCGATCAGAAGCGGGGCGACGCAGGGGTAGGCATCAAAGCCGGAGCTCAGACCCACCACGACTCGCTGTACATAGGAGGCATCCATGCTGCTGAGTGTGCCGTTGCCGGTGCTATCGCCGGGATAGGCAAACAGAATCAGCCCGGGATCGGCCGTAAAGCTGAGGCTGGGGATCTGATCGCTGTGGGCTGTGGCCTGGATCAGGCTGGTTGTGCCGTAGGCGGCATTGGCCGCCACCGTGGCACTGAAGCGGAACAGTTCCAGATCGCGACCGCTGATGGCGGTGCTGCCGGCGGCGCTATAGGTGAGCAGCCCTGCTGTGCTCTGCGCGATCTGGAGGGTCCAGTCGCTGGGGAGATCTCGGCCTTGAATCAGGCTCACCTGGTTGAGAGCTGTTGCATCGAAGCCAATGGTTCCTTGCAGCTGGCGCAGGCTTTCGCTGCTGGTGATCAGAACTGGCAGACCGCTGAGCCCCGCCCTTGTGGCGGCGCCGTTGACACTCAGGCTCTGACCTGGGCCGCGTGCGGTGTCAGCAATGATGATCCGATTGGCTGCTGTGGTGTGGTTGAGGATGGTGACGAAGTCATCGCCGCTCATGCCATCGCCATTCCCATCGAGCAGATCAGCGCTTGCCGCTGAGATTAGACCATCAGGGCGTGATTCGATGGTCAGCGTATAAATATCTGCCGCCAGCAGATCACTGCTGCTCTGTTGTCCTTGGCTGATCCCGGTGAGCGGATCGGTGCGCAGCACATACAGCTCCTGTGTGCTGTTTTCCCAGTGCAGCGAGAGCTTATCAACGGTTTTGCCACGGCTGGATTCGAGGTGAAGGTCGGGGCGTGATTGCGTTGAGGCTGCTGCGTTGTAGCTGTTATAGAGGCTGAGTGTTTGCAGATTGGGAGCCTGCGAGAGAGCCAAGGCCAGCCCACAAGGCAGTTTGCGAATATTGAGAACATGCAGTGATGCGATAAAGGCTTGCTCCACATGCACGGGCTCACTCGGAAGGCTGTTCAGCTGCAGCAGTGGGGTCCCAATTTCGTTGTAGCGGTTGCCTGAGGCTGAAGCGGGAATGCCGCTGCCTTTATTGGCAACAGTCGTCTCCAGGCTTTTGTTGGCCAGCAATTGGTTTGCACTCAGTGGGGCTATGCGGATATTGAGTGGGTTGATGCCAAGGCTAAGCGTGCTGATCTCAATGGTGGCAATGGCAACGATAAAATGATCGCTGTTGTTGCTGGCAAAGAAGCTTCCGGTCGAGCCGAGACCGGCTATCGATTGCTGTTCGCTGTCGATCTGAGCTGAAAAGTAGCTGGTGTTATAAGAGCTGCCAGCCCTGATTGATTTTATTGCTGAGTCTGCCCCTGAGATGTACAGATTAGCGTACCAGCTGAACAGAGACCAGTCGCTATCAAGATATGACTCCCATGCGCTTATTTGTAATTCGATAATGGCTTTGTTGTCGGCGCTTATTGTGCTGATTGATTGTAGCCTAAGGCCGGTATGGAGTTTGGAGGATTGCATCGCTTACGGCTTGGCTGGCTGGTTAGACGGGCGGCTGGTAGTTGGTTGGTTGTCGCACTGGTTGTTAAGTTTTGGATCGAGCGGCTGCTTGAACAACGGATTAGAAATTCGTATTTACGTTCAGGCCAATTCGATCGACAACGGCCATGACTTCGCTTTGGGTGACAAAGGCATCCCCATTCAAATCATGGAGCTGGCTTAGACCTTGTTGGAGGGGGGCGGGACCGATGCGATTGACCATGGCGATGGCGTCAGCCATGGTCACTCTGCCGTTGTTGTCAACATCCCATGGGAAATAGGTGAATGGCAGCGTACGTGTATTATTGAATGCAATTGAATCGCCTGCCTCTGTTTCCGCTTGTACACTTAGGTGGAGCCAGTCCTTGCTGCTGCTGATGCTGCCAAATTTAGGATTTATGCTGTCTTCCGCTAAAGCGTGCTGATAGAGTACGTCGCGTGGAAGTTGAGCTGTCAGCCGCTGTAGTCCTGTTGAACCCAAGCCGGTGATGGCATCTGCCGGCATGTAGTGTCTCCAGATAATCGGATCAGCAGTGCTGTCAAAGCTGGCATCATCAGATAAGTGAAGATTAACCCAGAATCCTTGCGAATTTGTGTGGCCGTAGTTGGCGATTTCGTAGCTTAATTCGATGATGCCTTGTTGTGCTTTTTTGTGCGCTGCTTCGAAGCGGTTGACGGCGATATCGGGACGAGGAGCTGTGAGTTTGAGTGTCTCAGTTGCGTATTGGCTCAGGGCTCGCTGGTCGCCATCTGCTCCAAAGATTGTGGTTTCTAAGTAGGGCGAGAGCGATGGCCTGAGGCTTAATTCAGCGTTGCCGGGGCCAAGTACCTCGAACCGGACGCTCGCAATGGCGGTATTGACTGATGGCGAGAAACTACTCAATGCCGCCCCAAGATCCTTGATGATTCCACTTTGATTGTCGATACTGCCAGATCGGAACAGGCCAAACTGATCCTTATACTTAAGATCGATGGCGCGAATCAGATTGGGATTGTAATAGAGATTGGCATAGGCTGAGAAAACGGATTGATCAGTGCCACCATTGCTGATGTCATTGGCCGCAATAACAACATCAAAGCTGTCGCCAACGCTGTAACCTAGGCTGGGATTCGTCGGAATACTAACGTCCAGATCCCAGCGCACGCTTTTGGGTGCGTTCGCCGTTGCATTGTTGCTTGTGCCAGCAACCGTCAGATTGAAGTCCAGCGCGGCTGACGCTCCGATGCTATCTGTTGCTGTCAGTTGCAGACTGTACATTCCACTGATGGCATCGTAGGGTTCGCCACTCAGTTCCAGGGTGCTGGCATTGAAGTGAAGCCATCCCGGTAGTGGACGTCCGTCACTCTGTTTCAGTGAATAGCTAAGGCTATCGCCAGTCGTCGCCGCCACGTCATCATCTAGAAACACAGCGCTATTCAGGCGATGCGTAAATAGTACGTCAGTGCCAAAGCCAAGGTCGGGCAGTGTCCCGATCGCGATAGGAGCGCGATTATTTCTGTTTAGATCGATGACTTTGTCATTGAAGACCAAGCGCTCGAGGCTTGACAGGGTTTGCCTACCGTAGCTACTGATATCGTCTCTGCGTTGATCAATTATGGACCAGTCATTGCCGATTTGAATCAGTTCAAAATCATCTGAGTTGGCATTGTAGATGAGCTGGTCAAAGCCAGGACCGCCGCTAATGTGGTCGTCTCCTCTACTGGCGATGAAGCGATCATTGCCACGTCCACCGCGGAGCTGATTGGCTAAGGCATTGCCTGTGATGATGTCGTCACCATCACCCGCAATCGCATCTTCAATCCACGTGTTGCTGGCGATCTGGAGTTCGCGCATGGCAATGCGACTGCTACTGCCGGGATTTAGATTGATCAGGCTGGCTGTCGACAGTGCAGCTGCATTGAGAGTGTCGTGACCAGAGTTCGCTGAATCTTTGGTTTGGGATGTGTCAATCAACAGCGATCGGGCTTCGTCGTGGAATCCGCCAAACTCATCTGTATAGATGTAAGTATTATTCTCTGAAGCTTCGCTGCCAAACAGCTTGAGTCCCCACTGCTGCAGGTTGCCAACCTCACCCGAATTCTGGTCAGTAATACGTAAGCTCCATTCGCCCATTGAGGATTCACCCCGGAACAGGCTGGCGCTTGTGGTGAAAACAATTCGATCGGGAGTGCCGCTGTATTCACCGCTGCTGCCAGTCTGGTTAGCTGCTGTGGCTGTCGGTTGATTAATCAGACGTGCGACAGTTCCTGCTGGTGAGATCAATTCGACGATGAGATCGGCGATGCGTGGATGGCGGATATCAAGTTCCACCTCGGCCCACTCCACATCGAGCTCACGCTCGATCATGGCGCTGAAGCTCACGCCTTGATCGTCGTCGTCCGGAATCGCACCAGCATCATCCGGTCGCCAGATCAGCCGCTGCTCGTTGGCGGCGGTGCGAGCAGGCAGCGACCAACTCTCGGCCAGGCGAACTGCTGCATGGGCATCGACAAGGCCAAAGCCTTGGTCGTGGCTGATGTGTAAGCCGCCACCATTCCAGTTTGTAGCCCCATTGATTTTGAAGCCCTCAGCAGTGATCTGGCGTGCGCTGTAGGCGAGGATATCTTGAATGTCGCGATAGCCTAGCCGAGGGTTTGCCTCCAGCATCAGAGCGATCACCGCTGAAACTAAGGGTGCCGCAGCGGATGTACCTGAGAATTTGCCGTAGTTATTGTGTTGATTGGGATTACGGAAGTCGTAGATTGTTGTGAGTAGATCTTCGCCAAAAGCGCTGACCAGAATTGAAGCACCTGGCGTGCTGAATGCTGATGTGCCACCCTGAATGGTCGTCGCGGCTACGGTTGTAACGAACCGACTATTCTGGAAGTTGTGATAATTCGTGTTGTCGCCTAGGTTGCGTGAATTCCCGGCCGAAAAAACCCAGTTGATGCCCAGGTATTCGCCGTTTACCCGCCGCCCTTCCTGCACCCCAATCTCTAGTGATTCGGCCAGTGGCTCGAGTAGGGGTGAGTCGAAATCATCGGTAAACGGTTGAGTGAATCCCCAGCTATTGTTGCTCACATCCATGCCGCCGATGCTGTTGTTAAGCTGTTGGCGCAGCATGCTGGCGATTGAAGCAATAGACCAGTCCACTTCAAAGCCTGCAATCGTGGCGTCAAAGGCTACGCCGGTAATGCCTTTTTCGTTGTTGCGAATGGCGCTAATCAACCCACTGACGGCCGTGCCATGTCCGGACTCTGGTTTTGGTGCAAGACGCAAATTTGCGTCATCAAAGGCACGTGACCAGGTTGCACCTTTGTCACGAATTAGATCAAGATTGTTGATCAGATCTGGATGGGCATAATTAATGCCATCGTCGATGACACCAATACGCATGCCATCGCCACTGAAGTCCTGCCAAATTGTCGCGAGGTTGAGGTCAAGGCCGTTGGGGTTGGCCAAGTGCCATTGTTGCTTGATCAGCGGATCTGCATTGCCGCTTGCCAGGCGTCTGTGATTGAGTTCATAGATGCCGTGGCTGCCATCCTGGCTGCGGATAGATAGGTAGTGGCTTCCAGACGTGTTGGCCTGATAGATGATCCGTGCAGCACCGCTTGAGCCTCCGTCACGGTCGCTGCTCAGGCGTGTGCCATTGCCATCAATCAGTTCCAGGGCAGGATTCCAGCCATTGATGCTGTTGATCATGCGGGGTTCAACGTCAAAGACGTAGATCTGACCCGCTTCAAGTTCGACGCGTATCCAGTCGACATCATCGGAATAATGGAGTGTTCCTTCAATTGGCTTGCCGGCTTCAAGAGTTGTTGATGTGCTGCGATTGGCTGGTATATCGTCGTTGACGATGTCTTGATTTGTCTTCAGCTCTACTAGCTCTGCCGTGTAAGAGCCGATATTGCCGATCCGCTCTGCGGCGCTCACTTCAAGAAAATAGCTGCCTGTTTCTGAGACCCTGATAGTCAGCGAGGCATCGGCATTGCCAATGCCATCGTAGGTAGCAGCCAGCATGCCACCGTGCTGATCCAGTAGACGCAGCTGTGGGTCTGTCAATGTGCCGCCATTGCTGGCTTCTCCACGTACCAACAGCTGGTAGGTCAGATTGGCATCAAGATTCAGTCGGAAAAGATCGCGGTCAAGACTGGTTTCAATCAAGCCGGTGAGGGGCTTGCCGTTTTGTAAGACGAGGGGATCGTCATTGCTGCTGTTGGGATGATCATCCCGATTCAGCTCTCCTAGATCAGTAGCAGAAAGCGTGTAGGCCCCTTGCCAGCGATCGCCGCTGGCACCAGCATCGAGATAAAGTGTCGCATTGCTGTTCGCAATATAAATGATTTCACTGTCAAGGCTGACGCCTTCATTGCTGTCTTGGTTATCGTTACTGACCAGCTCATTGCCGCCGCCATCCAGTAGTCGGAGCAAAGGATCATTCAGGGGGCTGATCGTCGTGCCATAAGCCGTGCTGAGACGGAATCGATAGGTGTGTCCTGCTTCAACGGCGATGCTGTACCAGTCACGGTCGCCGACCACCTCGAGGATACCGGGCCGCGATTCCCCATGACTCAAGGCTCGACTGCCAGCGACGCTGTCAGCCGCATCATCAGCGCTGTTGCCACTGCGCAGCTCGATGCTGTAGCGACCCGTCCGGCCTCGATAACCGCGTGCCGCCACCGAGAAGATTCCGGTTTCCGCTGCCTTGAAGGCAAGGCGGGCAGACCCATCGCTGAAGCGACCGTCGGCGGAGGTCAGGTTTGTGCCGGTGTGATCAAAGAGCTCGGCGAGTGCAATGGGTAGTCCCCCATTCGTGATCGAGGGTAGTGTGATGCTGACGGTATAGACCTGATCTTTTTGCGCTTGAAAGTGAAACCAGTCCACGTCGTCCGGCGATTGAATGCCGGCTTGCTTAGGCATGCCAAGGGATAAGCTCGCGCTTGAGGCTTGGCCGTCGCCGGCCTCATCTGGAGCGTAGGCAGTGAGGGTATAGGAACCAGTATCACTGGGTCGCGCGCCGCGGGCTGCCACATAGAACAGTCCTGAAATCTGTGGTTGGAAGCCAATGGCGGCATTGCGGCTCAGGGTGCCATGGTCTGCAGCCTGTAGCAGCATTCCTTCGCGATCGTAGAGTTCCAAGTAGGGATCAGATAGTGTGCCACGACCGCTATCAACCCCCTCAAGAACGAACCGGTAATGTTCTCCGGCACTCAACTGGATTGCAAACCAATCGCTGTCCCCGTGACTCAGCAGTGTGCCTTGGCTGCTGGCGCCGAGGCTGAGCATGCCGCAGTCAGCCGGGCTGTTGCCATGATCATCTGCTGGTAGCTCTGATTCGCTCAGTTCAAGGGTGTAGCTGCCCTGCTGATCTCCTGCTGCTGAAGCTTCAAGAAAGATCGTCTGCTCTGAGCTGCTGAAGAAATAGAGGCCGGCATCATTGCCAATGCCGCTGTCTTCATCAGTGGCAAGAACGGCTCCGCTACCATCGAGAAGTCGCAAAATGGGATCACTGAGTTGCCCCCCCTGACTGCTGAGCCCACGTAGATCCAGGCGGTAAACCTGATCACCCTTCAGCTCCAGTCTGAAGAGATCCACATCAGTGCGGTAGTCAATGCGTCCCTGAATGCTGATGCTGATGGCGCTGTTGAGGCGCTGGGCTGTTGCCGATGTATTGCCGAAATCATCGCTTGCTTCTTGGACGCTGATGCGGTAGTGGCCGTCGTAGCGGTCGGTCGCATCTTGAATCTCAAGGTAAAAACGTTGTGTGGTATCTGGTCTGAAAATGAGTTCAGCATTGAGGCCGCTGCCGCTATCATCATCAAAGGCAATTCGCCGTCCTGCACTGTCGCGCAGGCTGATGGATGGGTCGCGCAGCGGATCGTAATCGCTGGTTGTCGATCGTTCGCCACTGGCCTGGATTCGGTAGGTCTTGCCGGCTTGTAGGACTGTCTGAAACCAATCATGGTCGCTGCGAACTTCAAGATCACCACTGAGGCTGGTACCAGGGCTGATCAACGCGTAGCTGAATGCCGAGCTGAGGCGATCCGGGGCATCATCCTGCCGGCGTGAGGCGCGCAGGCTGTAGGAGCCTCGCCCTTGGTTGCCAAGGGAGCCTGCCGCCACGTAGTAGGTGCCACTGGTGGGGGCAGCCCAGGAGAGTCTGCTATCGAGGCCGCGCCCACCGTTGTTATCGGAGATCAGCAGCTGGCCAGTTGATGAATAAATGCCAAGCCATGGATCATGCAGTTCGCCGTTGTTTGTGCTGGCCGCGAGCAGCTCAATCACCAGGCGTTCGCCGCTATTCATGCTGATGCGGAACCAGTCCTGATCCCCTTCGCTATTAATCAGTCCGTTGATCGGTGTATTGAGGTTCAGTTGACCATTGGTGTTGATATCGCCGCCATATTCATCCAGGCTTGTGCGAGTCAGGCTATAGGCGCCAGTGTTCAGGCCACTGGCTGATGCCACCTGCAGGAAGTAAGCACCACTGCGTTCGGCTCGGTAGACGAGTGAAGGGTCCAACCCTTGGCCGCCCAGCTCGCCTGTGCTGATGATATTGCCCTGTTCGTCCAGCAGAGTCAGATGCGGATCGTTCAGCTGCTGGAGGTAGGGATCGCTGATGCCCGTTGCCGGCAGACTGGATGCACCCAGGGCGTTGAATTCATATTGGATGCCTTGAACGAGGTCAACGCGAATCCAGTCTTTGTCACTGCTATCCCAAGTGGCAAGGCCGCCGGCCCCCCATTGTTGGAAGCCGATGAAGCCACTCACCTGTTCGGCCAGCATCGGGTCTGTTCCTTTGGGAAGCGACTGCGGATCGACGAATGCTGCTGTTGTGCTGGTGGTCGCTGTTTTGTCGTCGACCATGCGCGTGGTGATGCCGTAATCCACCCCATCTGTGCCGAGAACACGGAGGTTGTGAATGCCTGTTTGCAGGATATCGACGACTTTTGTGACCTCCCATGGATACATCGTGATGTCGCCATCGATGCGTACTTGCGCACCGGCTTTTGAGCCTTCGGCGATGGTCTTTGTGATTTCGATCCGGCTATGAGCAATCAGCGGCAGCGACCATGTGTCCCAGTCGCTGTCCAGTGTCCAAATGTCATTGGTTGGATTGTAGTCGGTTTTGCCGCGGTTGCGTTTTCCCAGTTCGCTGTTGGCACCGCTGCCGCTGTCAAAGATGTTGGTGATGTCATCGATATCTAGTTCGGTGTCGGCAAATCTGAGTATTTGGATATCAAGCAGGGTATCGGTGCCGTCGCGGCCACCGTTGAGATGTTCTACCTTCAGGGCGCGGCCCACAAAGTTCCATGTGTAATCGCGGATCGGGCCGCTGAACACGGCTGTGTTGATACCGCTGCCGCCTTCCAGCTGGTCATTGCCATCGCCGCCGGCAAGGCTGTCATCTCCTTCTCGGCCGAACAGGCTGTCATCACCACCCAGGCCGTGAATCACATTGTTGGCTGTGTTCTGCTCGAAGGCATTGACATCGAGAGCCTCGCCGGCGCTCGTGCCGACCATCGAGGTGATGTTTGTTTTGCTGTTGTTGATTCGTAGAGGGGCGCTGGGTTGCAGCAGATTCAGATTCAGTTGGATGTCGTCGCTGATGCTGATGTTGCCTCTGCCGCGGATCAGCTGGAAGCTGTTGAACTGGCTGCCGCTCATGCTGACCTGTTGGTCATTCAGGTCGAGTACCTCGATCTGGCTGAGGCTGCCTTTGCTCAGGTCTGTATAACCGTTGAGAATTAGCGTGTCGTGTCCACCTTTGCCATCCAGGGCGAAGGGGCCCAGCAGTCGTAGAGGGATACTGTTGTCTGTGTTATCGCCATTCCAGGATAGTGGCGCGAATGTGGCCTGATTCGCCTTGATCGTCACTGCGGCCGGCCACTGTTGGGTTGCGATCACGCCCTTGCCGATGACGTTGATCGCAACATTGCTATTGCTGGCGATTGCGAACTTTTCGGCAAATATATTGGCTTGTTCGCTGTTGAGCTGGGCAACGCTTAGGTTTAGTTCGACGCTGGTGTTTCGGTCGTTTGAGCGGCTGAAGTTTGAAAGGTTGAGGCTGTCGCCGTCGGTGATAATGATCTTTTTGCCGGCTTCTCCGAGCGCTCTGATTGTTGCGAAACTATTCCATTGTGCGGCTGTGAGCACGACGGTGCCGCGTTGAAGGTCGAGTCCCTCCACACCCTGGATCCGTGTGCCTGTGACGCTGAGATCGATCACCCCATCGCTGTTGATGGCGAGGATGTCACTGAAGGAGCTGCTGGTGCCGGTGATGTTGAGCGGACCAGAGGCGGAATTGATGCCAGCTGAGCGCGAGAAGCGCAGTTCCTCGCCAGCCGTCAGGTCAATCGCCAGGTTGGTGACGCCCTCATAGCCGGTGCTTCTGCCGATGCTGCCGGTGAATTGGCTGTACTGTGAGCCGTTGAGGCGGATGACGGCTGCCGTGCCTACCTCCAGGCGCTCAAATCCGATCAATGTTGCCGAGCGCAGATCGATGATCTGGCCTTCTCCTCGGCCGTTGCTCCAGTCCGGCCAGCGGTAAGTTTGGAGGCGTAGTGTGTCAATGCCACTGCCGCCGGCGTAGCTGCCGCTGATCGTTGTATTGATGTCGTACCAGTAATCGGTGCCGCCACCGGCACTGGATTCGATGCGCCCCCAGTTCAGCTCAATGGTGTCATCGCCGTTGTCGCCATCCACGCGGTCGTTGCTGCCCCCCGGGATGAGGAGGTCGTCGCCATCGCCGCCCTTGAGGGTGTCGATGCCGCTGTTGCCCTCCAGTTGATCGTTGCCGCTGCCTCCTTCGAGCAGGTCGTCACCCTGTTCACCCAGGAGCGTGTCGTCACCAGCATGGCCGGCCAGGCTGTCATCAGCTTCGCCGGCAGCCAGCCAGTCGTCATTCTCTGAGCCGTTCAGGAGCTGACGACCTGCCTCTGTGCGGATCCGGTATCGGGTGGCGGGATCCCAGCGAGGATCCGCCAGATTGATGCTTCCTTCACCGGCGATCCGCAGCCAGCGCCAATTTGTGGCTGGCCAGTCTCGGGAGAGTTCCCGCACTGAGAAGTTGAACGTTTCGCTCGCCCAGCTGGCATCGGCGCTGGCGCCGATCCAGGCGAAGGCGTTGATCTGATCGATCGAGAAGCGACTGCCCCGCTGGGATAGGCGATCGAGGTCCGATGTCCAGAAACTGAACTGATCGGCACTGGCGGTCGGTAGCAGCTCCAGTCGTTCCAGGTTGCGCAGCGATGCCAGCAGATAGTTGGCACCACCTTCACCGCTGTAGCTTTGGGCCCCGGTCACCAGGGTGTCACTACCCTCGCCACCATCCATGACATCGTCGCTGACGGTGTTGCCCACGGCGATGAAGGAATCGTTGCCGCTGCCGCCCCGTTGAACATCGACACCACCGCCGCCGATCAACAGGTCATCGCCGGCACCGCCCTCGAGGATGTCGTCGCCCTCTTCGCCGAGCAGGACGTCATCCGCTTCGCCGCCGAGCAGTTGGTCGGCGCCGCTACCGCCTTTCAGCGCATCGCGGCCGCCATCGCCACTGAGGATGTCATCACCGGAGCCGCCCGAGAGCAGGTCATCGCCGCTGCCGCCATGCAGCTGGTCGTCGCCGCCATCACCGGCGAGGTTGTCGTCACCATCGCCGCCTTGCAGGATGTCATCGTGCTCAGCGCCGGTGATCCGATCGTCGCCGGCGCCGCCTCGCAGCTGGTCTGAACCTGGGCCCCCGTTGATGTCGTCATCGCCTCCCATCCCATCGATGACATCGTCTCCTGCGAGCCCCTGCAGGCCGTTGCTCTCCGCATCGCCGCTCAGGCGGTCGTTGGCGCTGGTGCCGGTGCCCAGGGGCCCTGAGCCACTGGTGAAGGAGGCGTGATCGTTGACGGTGACGATGCCATCGCTGACGGCGATGGCGAGGTCGACGGTGCCGATGAAGCCGCTGGCGGGAGTGAAGGTCCAGCCGTTGAGGGCATCACCGCTGAGGGAGCCCGCTGAGGGTTGAACGAGGGAGACGGATGAGATGGTG
>JBEBCC010000086.1:0-5973 GCA_041158125.1 Cyanobacteriota bacterium | reverse complement strand
GGCTCTGCCTACGTTGGTTCAAATCCAACCCGGCCCACCTTCCACATGCCCTTGTAGCTCAGCGGTAGAGCACTCCCTTGGTAAGGGAGAGGTCACGAGTTCAAGTCTCGTCAAGGGCTTTCATCATGTGTCGCTCGCGGGGGATCCCCTGAAAGCGCCAACATGCCTTTGGCTGATCAGCTCTGGTCGTTGCGCGATGTCCTGGATCATCGTGGCCTGAATGCCGGCGGGCCAGCTTCAGTGGCCAGCTCGCCTCATCGCCGTCCCAGGCGGCGCCCCGCCCGGACCGGAATCCCTCCGTTCACCTGGCCGTCACACCGAGTCCCTTGCCGATGCTCTCCGTTCCAATCGCCCGGATGCGCCAGGCCGTCAGCGCCGGCCAGACGCGACCGCTGGCCTGGCGCCTGGAGCAGCTCGGGCGCCTGGAGCGAGCCGTACGGGAGCGCAGCGATGCAGTGCTTGAGGCCCTGGCCGCCGACCTGGGCAAGCCGCCGGTGGAGGCCTACTACGAGCTGGTGGCTGTGCAGAACGAACTGCGGCTGTGCCAGCAGCGTCTGCGCAGCTGGCTGAAACCACGGCGGGTGCCGGTGCCGCTCAGCCTGATGCCGGCCGAGGCGCAGCTGATCCGCGAACCGCTCGGCTGCACGCTGATCATCGGCCCCTGGAACTACCCCTTCCACCTCTGTATCCAACCGCTCGTGAGCGCCCTGGCAGCCGGCAACACCGTGGTGCTCAAGCCCTCCGAGCACGCCCCCGCCACCGCCGCCCTGATCGAAGCGCTGATCACAGCTGCCTTCCCGTCTGACACCGTGCAGGTGGTGCAGGGCGACGGCCCCACCGCCGCGGCACTGCTGCAGGAGCGCTTTGATCACATCTTCTTCACCGGCGGCGAGCGGGTCGGGCGGCTGGTGATGGCCGCCGCCGCCCGCCACCTCACGCCGGTGACCCTGGAACTCGGGGGCAAGAGCCCGGCAGTGGTCCTGGATGATGCCGACCTGGCCGTGACCGTCCGGCGACTGGTATGGGGCAAGAGCCTGAACGCCGGCCAGACCTGCATCGCCCCCGACTACCTACTGGTGCAGCAGGCGATCGCAGAACCGCTGATCGCCGGCCTGCGCGCCCGCATCGAGGCCTGCTTCGGGGCCGATCCACTGCAGTCGCCCGATCTGGGCTCGATCGTGAACGCGGCGCAGTACAACCGCCTCAGCGGCCTGCTGGAGGGCGCGCGCCAGCGGGGCCAGCTGCTGCATGGCGGCCAATGCGATGCCCACCGTCGCCGCATCGCCCCCAGCCTGATCCGCGTCGACTCCCTCGACGATCCGCTGATGCAGGAGGAGTTGTTCGGCCCGCTGCTACCGATCCTGCCGGTGGCCGACCTCGACGCTGCGATCGCGCTGATCAACCAGCGCCCCAAGCCGCTGGCGCTCTACCTCTTCAGCAGGGAGCGGCGCCATGAGCGCACGCTGTTGCAGCGCACCAGCTCCGGCGGCGTCTGCGTCAACGACGTGGTGCTGCAGGCGGGCGTGCCCGATCTGCCCTTCGGCGGTGTGGGCGACAGCGGCATGGGCGCCTACCACGGCGAAGCCGGCTTCGACACCTTCTCCCATCGCCGCAGCGTGCTGCGGCGTCCCTTCCGGTTCGATGCCCCCTTCCGCTATCCGCCCTACGCGGGCCGACTGCCCCTGATCCGCCGACTGATGGGCTGACCCTGGCGGCCCGGCCGCAGACGATCGAGATGGAGGCACCGATGGGCCCTGGCGTCTCGCCCAGATCTCCTTAAGGTTCTGCCAGTCGCCACGTCCCTCACGATGCGCCGCACCGCCGCCGCCCTGGCCCTGGCCCTTCTGCTGCCCCTGCCTGGTCTAGCGGGCGAGGTGGTGGTGAAGCCCGGTGAGACCCTCTCGGAAATCGCCGAGCGTTACGGCACCAGCGTCGAGCGCCTGATGAAGCTCAACGGTCTGCGCAGTCCTCAGGATCTCTGGGCTGGCAGCCGCATTCAGGTGCCGGGGGCCAGCGGCGTCTCCGGAGGTCGAACGGGAAGCGCCGGCTCGGGAAATTACACCGTGAAATCGGGCGAGACCCTCTCGGAAATCGCCGAGCGTTATGGCACCAGCGTCGAGCGCCTGATGCAGATCAACGGCCTGCGCAGCCCTCAGGATCTCTGGGCCGGCAGCCGCATCCAGGTGCCGGGGGCCGGCGGATCCAGCGGCCGCCCAACGAACAGCCGACCGCCGGTCAACCGCAACGCCCGCGAGCATCAGGTACAGCCGGGTGAGACCCTCTCGGAAATCGCCGAGCGCTACACCATCCCGATGGACAGGCTGGTGGCCCTCAATGGTCTGCGCCAGCCCGATGACCTCCAGGTGGGCACCACCCTGAAACTGCGTGGCAGCACCGCTCGGCCGATCACCCAGCCAAGCCGGTCCGCAAGTGGTCAGCGCGCTGGCTCGTCACGTCCCAGCGGCAACCGCCCCAACACGACGACGCCGGCCACCACCAGAACCACGCCATCGGCGCCGAGCCCTGGCAACAACACGGCCCTTGGCACCGCCGGCACCAGCTCGGCCCGCCCGACAGCGTCCCGTCCGGCCGCCACCGCAACGACTGCCACCGCCCGCCCCACGGAGACAACCAGCGGGACACCGGCGCCAGCAGCCGTCGCCACCGGCATCAGGAACAGCCCAGTGGCCACTGCCACACCCGCGCCAGCCGCCAGCAGCACCACCCCAACCACACGAGCCAGCACGAGCACAACCACGACGACAGCCACGGCCCGCCCCGCACGGCCCGCGACCCCGGACTGGCGCAGCTATGGCCCCCTGCAGGTGGACTGGGCCAACTGGCAGCCCATGGCCGGCAGCTACGTGGCCCCAAGCCTCAACAGTGATGGCCAACCCCTGTATCTGGCGGTGAACTGCAGCGCTCGCCGTCTGAACGCCACCGGGCAGTCGGGCACCTGGAAGACCTGGGATGCGCCCCAGAGCGATTTCGAGGAGCAACTGATCAGCGACCTCTGCAAGGCCAAGGGCAGCTGACAGCCGGGCGCGCACAGCGCGCCCTCTGGCCTCAGCTCGCCAGCTTCAACGGCCAGGGCTGGCGAAGGTAGCGCCGGCCTGATGCCTTCAACCACAGGCGCTGACTGCCGTCGTCGCTCTCGCTGATCAGCTCCTCCTGCACCAGGCGACGAGCCAGCCAACGCCAACGCTGCACATCCTGTCCCTCCGCCTCCGCCAGGTCCTCACCCAGGCTGCGAAGGTCGATGCCGCGCCGCTGCTCCAGCAGGGCCAGTACCTGGCTGACCTGCTCCGACCAGTCCACCAAGTCCGGCCGGACCCGGCAGCGGTCACAGCGGCCGCAGGGGGAGACCAGCTCACCCACCGCCAACAGCAGGGCCTGCTCACGGCAGCCCACCCCCTCCGCCACCGCCTCCATCCGCCGCAGCTGCTGCTGGGCCAGCTCCAGGCGCTGCCGCTCGGGCGGGTCTGGATCCGCCTCGGCCGCTGCGCGCATCGCCCAGCCCAGACTGATGCGGTCATCGGGATCAAACAGCACCAGGCAGCGGGCAGGCAGGCCATCACGGCCCGCCCGTCCGGACTCCTGCAGATAGCCCTCGGGGCTGGCGGGCAGATCCAGGTGCAGCACCAGGCCCACATCTGGCCGGTCCACACCCATGCCGAACGCAACAGTGGCAACCAGCACCGGCGCCGGTTGCTCCTGAAAATGCGTCAAGGCCAGAGCCCGGCTCTCGGGATCCATGCCGGCGTGATAGGCGATGGCCTCGACACCGGCCCCACACAGACGCTGCGCCCAGGTTTCCACAGAACGGCGCGTGCGGGCGTAGATCAGCACCGCGCCACGGGCCTGACGCACGGCCGCCAGCACCTCCGGCAAGGGGTCAGCCGGGCGCCGCCGCATCGCATAGGTGAGGTTGTCGCGACGAGCTGAGCGCACCTGGATGAGAGGACGCCGCAATTCCAGCAGGCGGATCAGATCAGCCCGCACCCGCGGTGCTGCCGTGGCGCTCAGGGCCACGAGCGGCACCCCAGGGCAAAGTCGACGCAGCTGACCGAGACGGCGGTAATCGGGCCGGAAATCATGGCCCCAGGCACTGATGCAATGGGCTTCGTCGATGGCCACGGCCACCAGGCGCCCCTGGTCGTTCACCTCCTCCAGCAGCTGACGGGTGGCTTCCACCTGCAGCCGCTCAGGCGCCAGATAGAGCAGCCGCAGGCGGTGATCGCGCAGGCGCGCCAGCAGATCCTGGCGGCGCTGGGGGTCGAGGCCCCGATGCAGACAGGCGGCGGGAATACCGCGCCGCTGCAGGTGCTGCACCTGGTCTTCCATGAGCGCCACCAGCGGTGAGATCACCAACACCAGGCCATCGCGCACCAGGGCGGGCAGCTGATAGCAGAGCGACTTGCCGGCGCCGGTGGGCAGCACGGCCAGGCAGTCGCGCCCCTGCAGGATCGCCTCCACCACAGGGCGCTGGCCGGGACGGAACGCATCCCAGCCGAAGTGCGCCCGCAAGGCCTGCTCGAGGGGATCAGGCATCGGCGGGCCTAACCGGGCTGCGCCAGCACGGGAATCGGTGGCGCCTCGAGTTGATCTGGCGACTCCTCCACCAACTGCAGCCGCACCCGCTTGCCGCCGGCCAGCTCCCCCAGCGACACCCGCATGGTGTTGCCGCTGAGGGTCTGCAGAGCGGTGAGCAGCTCGCGAAGGTGAGGCGTACTGCTGCCGCTCTCCACCCACAGCCGCTCCTGGAGGCCATTGAGGCGGCGCCAGCTGGTATGCAGCTTGAGCACGGCCGCCTCCAGAGCTTGGGCTTGCCCGACCGCATCGGCCAGCAGGCCGAGGGCATCGAGGCGCAGGGCCTCCTGCATCGCCTTCTCCAGATCAAGCTCGCCCTGCTGGAAGGCACGCACCGCCAGGCCGGCCTCCGAGGCCTTGCTGAGCCAGCGAGCAGTGCTGGTCACATCCTTCACCCGCTCCAGCTCGGGCTCATCGCGCAGCACCTTGCGCAGATCTTCCTGCTGCTCCTCCGGCAGCTTGGCGAGCTCCTTCACCAGCGGTGCCACCGCCTTGGGCGGCAACAGATTCTCGGCTGTGCGCTGGCGAATCTCCTCCGGCAGCAAAGGACTGGTGGCTGCCGTGAACTCATCGGTGAGCTGACGAACCTGCTTGCGGGTGATCTGCTGACCATCGTTGGCCGCCTCGCCGATCATCAGCTGCACCTCCGGATCAGCCTGAGCGGTCTCCATGAAGGCGCGCTTGGAAAAGTTGTTGACGCTGGTTTCCTCCAGCACCCCCTCACCCAGCATTTGGTCGGCGGATTCAGCCAGCTGGATCAGGGCGTAGGCACGGGTCTTGCTGATCTCCTGCTCGCGGAGCCACTGCAGGAAGCCGCCGCCGCGCCCTTCGCCACCGCGGCGTTCACGGTCGCGGACCGCCCGCAGGATGCGACCACGCCAGATCTCGGTCTGGAGATCGAAGCGATCGCAGATGGCCCAGGCCTCCTCGATCCGGGCCAGGAACTCCATGGAGCTGATCGTGTCGCTCTCGGGATCCGGCAGCTCGAGGCTGAAGGCAGGGGCCTCGACCATGGGGCGACGGGCAACAGAGGTCGATGGTGCCACGTTTCGTGACGGGCCACCGGCAGACCAGGCCGGAGCGGGTACATTCGCTCTGAAAGCCACCCCTTTTCAGCGCAGCGATGGCCATCTCCCGCGGCGACAAGGTGCGCATCAAGCGTCCTGAGTCCTACTGGTTCAACGAAGTCGGCACGATCGCCTCAATCGACACCTCCGGCATCCGCTACCCCGTGGTGGTGCGTTTTGAGAAGGTGAACTACAACGGCGTCAGCGGCTCCGAAGGCGGCATCAACACCAACAATTTTGCCGAGAGCGAGCTCGAAAAGGCCTGATCGCCAAATTCACCCTCCAGGAGTCTTGCCGGTAGGGCTGCACCCGTAGC
>JBEBCC010000085.1:0-13560 GCA_041158125.1 Cyanobacteriota bacterium | reverse complement strand
GCGCTGGGCGGCTCGGTGGGGAATCGAGGGGCTGGGGAGCCCTGACGACTTACTGCGGTGATCTTTGCGACTGATGTCTCGCTCTTGGAGCCGTTCCAGGGCGCTTTCTGCCAAGATGGTCTCACCAGTCGCAGCCGATTTGTTTGGGGGAGTGTTTGGGGGTGCCTTAAGCAACCCCTGCGCCGGAAGCGATCTCAGCGATGTCCAGTTGGCTTTTAACCGATTGGTCCTGAGTTCGAATCTCAGACGACCCATTTTTTGAAAAGCTTGCAAGAGCAGGTCTTGGACCTTCTTTTGCGAGCTTTTAGGGTTTTGGGATCTGCCTCCGGCTCGGGCGGCATGCTTCCGGGATTGACGCCGAACATCGCAGTTGGGCCAAGTCTCTGGCATAACTGCCACATGCGTTTGGCATAACTGCCAAAGGCTCTCAAGATGACTCCGCGGTCCATGTTCTGGTTCATGGTCGTGGCGAGCACGCAACGGGAAGCCTCTCCTCAGCGGTTCCACCGTTATGCCCACGTCTCGCCCATCCAGCGAGCCAACCGGATCCTGCGTCTGCCCGAGTTCCCGCTGTGAAACCCAACCCCCCGCCATAGCCAGTGGCTCAGCGTTGAGCAACCATCCCCAGCGACGGGACCTGGGAGCGGGTCATGCGCGGTGACTCCGCCCATCGCGCTGCCACTATCACTGCCACTACCAAGCGTCTGTGTGATGCGCTGGTCGAAACCCGGCAGATATCATTCTGCTGTCAGGGTCAATTCATGGATTTCCATTTTTGAAATGGTGTTTGGTCGTAATCATTGCCAGGCTCTTGGGATATTATCAGTGAATGCCTGACAACGCCCTCACCCCTGGCTGCCTCCACAAGGTCGGAGGAGTCCAGCTCTTCATGTCGCCCACCTGGAGTCCAGACCAGAAGGGGGTCAAGGTCCAGATCATTGATGTCTTTGCTCTTGAACTGGCCACTGACTACAGCAAAGATCCGGAAGGAAGGCTCCTTCTCAGCTCAGAACCCTCCGTCAGCGCTGGCAGAACCTGGTCTCTTGCAAAAGCATGTCAACTGGTCCGAAATGACAAGAGGCCCCAGCGGTGGGTGGTGCTTCACCGGCATAAGAAGGCGTGGGGGCTGTTCTGGGCTGGTGGTGGCCTGAACCAGTGCCGCGACGAGCTGACCAGGCTGATGGGCGCTGAAGCGGCAATAAGCTCAATCGTGCCCGCCACCCCAGAAGCTCTGCTGCGGTTGATCTTGACCCTTGAGGAGCCAGGGGCTGAAGCTGTCCTCAGCAATAAGACCAATAAGCAAAATATATCATCAGGCAAAGAGATGTTTTCTGGTCGTGGTCGGGGCTTCCCGTTGAGGGCTGTTGCTATAACATCTGTTGCCTGGCTGGCTATTCTTGCTGTGCTATGCATTTTATTTGCAGGCCAGATCGAAAGGCAAGATCAGCGGCTGCAGCAGCTGATTGAGCGAATTGAATTGAAGTAACCTGATTGCTGTGGAATCTGTCGGCTTGCGCCAGGTGATTTCCCGCCAGGTCATTCAGCGAGCAGCGCGACCAGGTGCTGCTGGGGGCTGAGGCCAGCTCACGGCTGGCCATGGTGTGGGCCGGCTGGCAACAGCCAGCGGCGCAGCAGCGGCAGGCTGAGGCCGATCACATTGGAGAAACAACCCTCGATTCGCTCCACCATGGCCCCGCCGCGGCCCTCCAGTGCAAAACCGCCGGCGCATTGCAGTGGCTCACCGGTGGCCACATAGGCCTCGATCTCGGCGGCACTGAGCGCTGCGAACTGCACGCGGGTGGTCACGGTCGCGAGTTGCTCAGCGGGGTGGCCGTCGCTGCCGCCGGCACCAGCGGACAGCAGGCAGTGGCCGGTGTGCAGTTCTCCCCAGCCGCCGGCCATCCGCTGCCAGCGCACGATCGCCTCAGCCGCATCGACCGGCTTGCCGAACACGTCCCCCTCGAAGGCGAGAACCGAGTCGCAGCCCAGCACCGCCGTGATGGGTTCCTCATCCGCTGGCCCAGCGGCCAGTGCCTGCAGCACCGCCTGTGCCTTGGCGTGCGCCAGCAGCTGCACAAGTTGCGCCGGATCGCGATGCCGGATGGCCTCTTCATCCACACCGCTCACCAGCACGCGATGGGGGATTGCCGCCTGCTCGAGCAAGCGCCGGCGGGCCCGGGATGCGGAAGCGAGCAGCAGCACGACAGGGGCGATGCGTTGCCCATGAGAATGGCAGCAGCCATCCAGGTTGCGTGAGCCCCGCCAGCCAGCAAGAGCAACGCGCCCTGTATCGGGCCCGCCAGGCGGTGCGCTGCCTTCCCTTCCGGCTGGCCTTTTATCGGGCGTTGGATCAGCAGGCGCTGAGCAGCATGCAGATCGCCTTGCACCCGGATCGCCACCAGCTCAGCTGCCGCCCCCTCAGCGCCCACCGCGCTGAGGACCTGCTGATCTGGTTGATCCAGCTCGGTGTGCTGCGCCGGGAGGTGGACGGCCAGGGCCTCACCGAGCGTGTGCGCCTCACCCCCCTCGGCCGCGACACGATCGCCCCCTGGAGCGGCACCATCCCTGCCGCCAGTCCGCTGTCGCGCCTGCAGCACTGGATCCGGCGCCATCGGCCGCGGTTGTGATGCCCGTCTTTCCCACACCCCTGATGGTGCTCGGCACCAGCAGCGGCGCCGGTAAATCCTTGATGACTGCCGCTCTCTGCCGGGTGCTGCGCCGCCGCGGCGAGACGCCGCTGCCTTTCAAGGGGCAGAACATGAGCAACAACGCCTGGGTGGATCAGGCGGGCGGTGAGATGGCCTACTCCCAGGCGTTGCAGGCCTGGGCCGCGGGCCTGGAACCGCAGTGCGCCATGAACCCGGTGCTGCTCAAGCCCCAGGGCGACAGCACCAGTGAGGTGATCCACCTCGGCCGGGTGGTGGGGCAGGCCAGGGCCGAGCACTACTACCGCGACTGGTTCCGCCCCGGCTGGGCCGCGATCCGGCAAGGGCTGGTGACACTCCAGAGCCGGCATCCCGGGGGGCGGCTGGTGCTGGAGGGCGCGGGCAGCCCGGTGGAGGTGAACCTGCAAGCGCGCGATCTCACCAACCTGCGCCTGGCTCAGTACCTGCGCGCCCGCTGCATCCTGGTGGCCGACATCGAGCGGGGCGGGGTGTTCGCCCAGCTGGTGGGCACCCTGGCGCTGCTGCGGCCGGTGGAGCGGCCGCTGATCGCTGGGCTGCTGATCAATCGCTTCCGCGGCCGACGCGAGCTGTTCGATGAAGGCCGCCGCTGGCTGGAGACCCACACGGGGATCCCGGTGCTGGGGGTGATGCCCTGGCTGGATGAGCTGTTCCCTCCTGAAGATTCGCTCGATCTGCTCGAGCGACGCGGCCGCAAGCGCGATGCGGAGCTGGAGATCGCCGTGCTGCGTCTGCCCTCACTCAGCAACTTCTCCGATCTCGATCCCCTGGAAGCGGAACCAAGCGTGCAGCTGCGCTGGCTCTCACCCGGCCAGGAGCTGGGCTGCCCCGATGCGGTGGTGCTGCCCGGCAGCAAGCAGACCCTGCGCGATCTGGCGGCGCTGCGCACAAGCGGCCTGGCCGGGCAATTGCAGCGGTACGTGCAGGGGGGCGGCCAGGTGTTCGCCATCTGCGGTGGCCTGCAGATGCTGGGCCATGACCTGCACGATCCCGAGGGGCTGGAGGGGGAGGGGGTCCGACAGGCGGCCGGCCTCGATCTGCTGCCCCTGCGCACGGTGTTCGGCGGCAGCAAGGCGCTGCGCCAGCGCCGCAGCCGTGCCCTCTGGCCGCCGCCGGTGGGTGCAGCCGCAGCCCTTGAACTGGAGGGTTTCGAGCTGCACCGAGGTAGCACCACAGAGCTGGACGCCTGTGAGCCGCTCTGCGCCGATGGGCGGCTCGGCTGGTGGCAGCGCCATGGCGATCGCGGCGGCGAGGTGGCCGGCACCTATCTGCATGGGGTGTTCGACAACGGACCCTGGCGGCGCCGCTGGCTGAACCGGCTGAGGCAACGCAAAGGGCTGCCAGCTTTGCGCGAACACCAACCGCAGCACAGCCAGCAGCGCGAGCAACTGCTGGATCGCCTCGCCGATGCGTTCGAGGCGCACGTCAACCTGGAGCCCTTGCTCAATCCACGATGAACAGCCAGGCCAAACAGGTGCGGATCCACTGGGCCGGTGGCTGCTCCAGCGCTGCGGCGGTGGGCAGTGACTGGCTGGCGGTGGCCCGCGCCGCCGGTTTCGCCATCCCCACCGGCTGCCTTGGCGGTAGCTGCGGTGCCTGCGAGATCGACGTGAATGGAACGACCGTGCGCGCCTGCATCGCCACAGTGCCGGCCAGCCGCAGCGG
This sequence comes from Cyanobacteriota bacterium, assembly GCA_041158125.1. Taxonomy (GTDB): domain Bacteria; phylum Cyanobacteriota; class Cyanobacteriia; order PCC-6307; family Cyanobiaceae; genus Vulcanococcus. The sequence goes on along the minus strand of JBEBCC010000085.1, from coordinate 9,211 downwards.
TGAACTCACCGTGGAGCTGAGCTGCGACCCCAGCTGGTGATGGGGGCAGGATTCGAGCGGATTCAGGGCTGAACCAGGACCACAGCCGATCAGGCCTGGATCAGGCCGCCCCCCAGCACCCGCTCGCCGGCATAGAACACCGCGGCCTGACCGGGGGTGATCGAGAACTGGTCCTCGGCGAAGTCCAACCGGCAGCGATGGGGGCGACCGGCCGTCGCATCGGCCGCGGTGGCCGGCAGGGGAGTGAGCAGGGCCTGCACCGGCTCGCTGCGGTAGCGCACCTGCACTTCCACCGCCAGGGGGTGCTGGGGCGCTTCGATCGACACCCAGTTCACCGCGCCCACCACAGCATCAGCGCGGGCGGCTTCAGCACGGGGTGCCACCACCACCCGGTTCATGGCGGCGTCAAGGCGCACCACGTGCAGAGGCTCACTCCAGGCCACGCCCAGGCCACGGCGCTGGCCGATGGTGAAGTGCTGGACGCCCTCATGCCGGCCGAGCACCCGACCATCGCTCAGCACGATCTCACCGGACCGGGGCGGCAGGTAGGCATCGAGAAAGGCCTTCATCGAGCCGTGGTGATCGGCCAGACAGAGATCCTGGCTCTCCGGCTTGGCGGCGGTCCGGAGGCCGTGGCGCTCCGCTTCGGCACGGGTATCCGGCTTGGTGAGCTCGCCGAGAGGAAACACCAGGCGGCCGAGATCGTGCTGGGGCAGGTCGTAGAGGAAATAGCTCTGGTCCTTGCGGGCATCCAGACCGCGCAGCAACTGATGACGACCGTTGTCGCTCTGATCGGCATGGCGGACACGGGCGTAGTGGCCCGTGGCGATCCGCTCGATGCCGCGTTCCTCGCATGCCCAGCGCAGCATCGGCCCGAACTTCACCTCACGGTTGCAGCGGGAGCAGGGCAGTGGTGTGGTGCCGGCGGCGTAGCCCTCCACCAGAAAATCGACGATCTGCTCGCGGAAGTGCTCGCGGAAATCCACCACGTGGTGCGGCACCCCGAGCTGCTCGCAGATGCCGGCGGCATCCACCAGCCCCTCGGCGCAACAGGCCCCCTTGCCGCTCATCAGCCACAGGGTGAGCCCCTCCACCTGCCAACCGGCCTCCACCAGCAGGGCTGCCGTCAGCGAGCTGTCCACACCGCCGGAGAGCCCCACCATCACGCGATGCTCGCCAGGCCAGACCGCCAGATGAGCGAGTGCTGCAGCGCCGGCCGGCGTGGCGGCAACAGCCGCAGCGGCAGCGGGGACAGGAACGGCGGAGAAGCGGGCCAACGGAATGAGCCCACGCCGTGGGCCGGATCAGAACCGACGTCGCGGGAGGGAAGCACAACCCGGACGCTGTCTCCATCATGGAACCGCAGGCCCACCTGCTGCCCGGATCGGATTGCCGCCGCCCCATGGCCCAGCTCCCCTGGCCCGCTCCTCCCACCGACTGCAGCGCCTGGCCCGCACCTGACGGCGACCATCTGCTGGTGAGCTCCGCCGAGATGGCTGCGCTGGAGGAGCAGCTGTTCAGCAGCGGCCTGCCGGTGGAAGCCCTGATGGAGAAGGCGGCCCTGGCGGTGATGGCGCGGCTGCGGCGCGATGACTGCTGGCCGCGGCTGCAGCGCAGCGGTGCCCTGGTGCTGGTGGGCCCTGGCCACAATGGCGGCGACGGGCTGGTGGTGGCACGCGAACTGCACCTGGCGGGTATTGCCGTGCGGATCTGGAGTCCGTTCGAGCGCCACAAACCGCTCACGGCCACCCACTGGCGCCATGCCCGCTGGCTGGGTGTCGCCGAGTTGGAGCAGCCGCCCGATCCGGCCGATCGGGCGGTGTGGATCGATGCCCTGTTCGGCATCGGCCAGCGGCGGCCGCTGGAACCTGGTCTGAGCGCCCTGCTGGAGCAGCGGCGACGTGGCGGCGGCGGCCTGATCGCCATCGATGTACCGAGTGGTCTCTGCGCCGACAGCGGTCAGCCCCTGGGGGCCGTCGCAGCCTGTGCCACCCTCACGTGCTGTATCGGCCTGCTCAAGCGTGGGCTGGTGCAGGACAGCGCCCTGGCCTGGGTGGGTCAGCTGGAGCGCATCGATCTGGGATTGCCCCCTGGTCTGCTGGCGGCGCTGGCGCCGGCAACCCCACGGCTGCTGAATCGCGGGGATGACGCCACTGCGCCCTGGCCGGCGCTGCCGGCGGCGGCTGGCAAATACGCCCGTGGGCGGTTGCTGCTGGTGGCTGGCAGCGCTCTCTATCGCGGCGCCGCGGCGCTCAGCCTGCGGGGAGCCAGCGCCAGCGGTTGCGGCAGCCTGCGGGCGGGGCTGCCCCTGGCGGTGGCGGAGCAGATCTGGCAGCACCAACCGCATGTGGTGGTGAGCGCTGCCCTGCCCAGCGCCAGCAGCGGTGGCCTGAACCTGGAGGAACTGCCGCCACAGGCGCTGGAACGGCTGGATGCGGTGATGCTTGGCCCAGGGCTCGGGGGCGGAGCGGGGCCGGGCGAGAGCGGCATCTGGGGGCCGTTGCAGCAGCTGAAGGCGCTGCTGCTGCTCGATGCCGATGGGCTCAACCGGCTGAGCGGCGCTGGTGCGGCAGGCGCGATCCGCTGGCTGCGCGACCGCTGCGGTCCCACCTGGATCACCCCTCACACCGGCGAATTCGCCCGCCTGTTTCCCTCCCTGACAGACCTGCCGCCCCTGGAGGCGGCCGCTCAGGCGGCGAGCGCCAGCGGCTGCGCTGTTCTGCTCAAGGGAGCCCGCAGCGTGATTGCCGCGCCGGATGGTCGCCGCTGGCAGCTGGGCATGGCCAACGCCGCCGCGGCGCGGGCCGGGTTGGGGGATGTTCTGGCGGGCTATGCCGCAGGGCGGGGCGCTGCGGCGATGGCTGCGGGCGGAAGCGCCGATGGGGCTCTGCTGGCGGCGGCGGCGCTCGAGCACGCTCTGGCTGGAGATCAGGCCGTGCGTCGCCTGGGTGTCGGCGCTGCAACAGGGGATGCCGTGGCCGCTGCACTGGCGGCGCGACAAGGCGTTGCGATCAACGAGACAGAGCCCAGGTCCTGAGTCTCAGACAGAAGTGTGTGGTTTTGCGGCCCAATACTGAAGCGTTAATGAAAGAAGTCAGGCGAACGGCCAACCCATAGGAGATTGCCTGAACTTTCCAGGCCCGGGTTTATGACAGCATCCAGCCTCCCCGGCAGCAGTAGCCAGGGCAACGCTCAGCGCCGCCGCGGCAGCGATCCAATCAGCTGGTATCTCACAAGCATCGGTCGAGTTCCGCTGCTCACCCCAGCCGAAGAAATCGAGCTCGGTAATCAGGTGCAGGCGATGATGCGCCTTGTCGAAGAAGGTCGCGGCGAAGAGTATAGCGATCGTGAAAAAAAGATCATTCGGGTTGGCAGGCGCTCCAAGGAGCGGATGATGAAAGCCAATCTACGTCTGGTTGTGAGCGTTGCCAAAAAATATCAAGGTAAAGGGCTGGAATTACTTGATCTGATCCAGGAGGGATCGCTCGGGCTGGAGCGTGCCGTCGAAAAATTTGACCCCACCCGCGGTTACAAATTCTCCACCTATGCCTTCTGGTGGATCCGCCAGAGCATGACCCGCGCCATCGCCTGTCAGGCGCGCACAATTCGTCTGCCGGTGCATCTCTCTGAACGACTCACCGCCATCCGCAAAGTGAGCCTGGAGCTGGCCCACAAGCTTGGGGCGATGCCCAGCCGCCGCGAGATCGCTGAGGCGATGACGATGCCCCTGGACGAACTCGATTCGCTGCTGCGCCAGGCTCTCACCACCTCCAGCCTGGATGCCCCCGTCAATGGAGAGGAGGGCCGCAGCTTCCTCGGTGATCTGATCGCCGACAACAGCCACGCTGAACCGCTGGATCAGGTGGAGCGCGGTATTCATCATGAGCAGCTGGGCCGCTGGCTCACCCACCTCACTGACCAGGAGCGGCAGGTGCTGGAGCTGCGCTTCGGGCTGGAAGGCGAGGAGCGCCACACCCTGGCGGAGATCGGCCGGATGCTGGAGGTGTCGCGCGAGCGGGTGCGGCAGGTGGAGCTCAAGGCGCTGCGCAAGCTGCGTCATCTCACCCGCAGAATGCCCCCGGCGCTGTGATTCGCCCGCTCTGAGGCCACCGTTCGTCTACCACCCGGCCTACTCGGCGCCGCTGCCCAGCAGCCATCGCTTTCCGATGGCCAAATTCCGGCTGCTGCACGCGCTGCTGCTGCGCCAGGGGCTGGTGCTGCCGGAGCAGATCCACCAGCCCCTGCCGGCGCCGCGCCGCTGGCTCGAGCTCGTGCACGGGCGGCGCTACCACCAGGCCTTCGCCCGGGGCCAGCTGAGCCCCGCCGAGCAGCGACGCATCGGCCTTCCGGCCACCGGCCCGCTGGTTCAGCGCAGCTGGCTGGCGGTGGGCGGCACGGTGCTCGCGGCGCGACTGGCCTTGCGCCATGGTCTGGCCTGCCACCTCGCCGGCGGCACCCATCACGCCTTTGCCGACCACGGCAGCGGTTTCTGCATCTTCAACGACTGCGCCATTGCCGCCCGGGTGCTGCTGGCGGAAGGCGCTGTGCGGCAGCTGATGGTGATCGACCTGGATGTTCACCAGGGTGACGGCACGGCGGCGATCTTCGCGGCCGATCCGCGGGTCTTCACCCTCTCAGCTCATTGCCAGAGCAACTTCCCACTGCACAAGCAGCGGAGCGACGTGGATCTCAGCCTCGATGATGGCCTGGAGGACCACGCTTATCTGCGCGCCATCGGTGACCGTATCCCGGATCTGCTGGATCAGCAGCGGCCCGATCTGGTGCTCTACAACGCCGGCGTGGACCCGCACCGAGATGATCGGCTGGGGCGCCTCTGCCTGAGCAGCACGGGCTTGCTCAACCGCGACCGCCTGGTGCTTGATGCCTGCCTACGGCGCCGGATCCCGGTAGCCACAGTGCTCGGCGGTGGTTACGACGCCCTGGACCCGCTGGTGGAACGCCACAGTCTGGTGTTCCGCGCTGCTGCAGAGCAGGCGCGGCTGCATGGGCTCTGATCTGGATGGTCGGCGCCGGATGGTTGGTTCCGGGGCCAGTCCAATCCCTCCGGCCGGCGGGATGAGGAGCAGAGCTCAGTCCTCGGCCCAGATGTAACGGGTGAGCTCCTCCGGTTTCGGCTCAGGTGCCGCCAGGGCGAACTCCACGCAATCAGCCACCTCGGCATCCACCTGCTTGTCGATGTCTTTGAGCTCATCAGCGCTGGCCAGGCCCTGCTCGATCAGGTGAGCAGCCAGACGCTTGATCGGATCGCGCTGAGCCCAGAACTCTTTCTCCGCCTCGGCGCGCAGTTCATCGGGGTCGGCCAGGGAGTGGCCGCGGAAGCGGTAGGTGAGGCACTCCAGCAGGGTCGGGCCCTCACCGGCGCGGGCGCGCTCAATGGCCCGTTGAGCAGCGGCGCGCACCGCCAGCACATCCATGCCATCCACCTCCTCGCCGGCCATGCCGAAGGCTGCGGCTTTGCGCCAGATCTCTGGATCACTGGTGGCGCGGTTGTGGTCCATACCGATGGCCCACTTGTTGTTCTCAACCACGAACAGGATCGGCAGTTTCCACAGAGACGCCATGTTCAGGCACTCATAGAACTGACCGATGTTGCAGGTTCCATCACCGAAGAAGGCAGCCGTGACAGCGTCGCTGGAGGCATCACCAAGTGCATCGCGCTTGTAGCGGCTGGTGAAGGCGGCGCCGAGGGCCACAGGAATGCCCTCGCCGATGAAGGCGTACCCGCCGAGAAGGTGGTGCTCCTTGGAAAACAGGTGCATCGAGCCGCCGCGGCCCTTGCTGCAACCGGTCTCCTTGCCGAACAGCTCGCTCATCACCTCACGGGCCGGCACACCGCAGCTGAGGGCATGCACGTGATCGCGATAGGTGCTGCAGAACCAATCGTGCTGCATCTTCATCGCCTTGATCACCCCGGTGCTGACGGCTTCCTGGCCGTTGTAGAGGTGAACGAAGCCAAACATCTTGCCGCGGTAGTACATCTCGGCGCACTTGTCTTCAAAGCGCCGGCCCAGCACCATGTCGCGGTAGAGCATCAGCCCCTCATCGCGGCTGACTGAGGCGGGGGTGCTGGGGTAGAGATTGAGCAGGCGTTCGGCATGCAGACCGACAGCGTTCTGATCGGCGGAACAGGCGGGTGCGCCGCTGTTGGATAGCGCCTGCCCCAGACCCTGTCCGAGTCCCTGACCGAGATCTGCCTGTGTCATGGCCGAAAGCTGGCGTCTGCGCGCGTCGGATGCTGATGCGACTGTACGGGGTCTCTCCGCAGCCGCAGTGGCGGATACGGCCAAACCCGCTGAAGCTGCTTACAGTCCTGCCCCAGAGAAAGCTGCGGCTTGGAACTGCCGATCGACCATTTCCGGTTGCTGGGGGTCAGCCCAACCACCGATGGCCAGACGGTACTGCGCACGCTCCAGCAGCGGCTGGATCGGGCGCCGGACCAGGGCTTCACCCGCGAGACCATCCAGGCCCGCGCCGAGCTCCTGCGCGACAGCGCCGATCTGCTCAGCGACGATCAGCGCCGCCAGATCTACGAGCGCGAGCTGACCTCCATCGCGGCGGAGGGCTCCCTTGCCGGCCTTGAGATCCGACCCTCCCTGGAGGTGGGCGGTCTGCTGCTGCTGATGGAGGCGGGCCAGGCTCAAGAGGCGTTTGAAGCCGCCCGGCGAGCCCTGCAACCCCCCCAGGCGCCATCCCTCGGCAGTGGCCGCGAGGCCGACCTCACCCTGCTGGCCGGCCTGGCCTGCCGCGCCGCGGCAGCGGAATACCAGCGTCAACGCCGCTACGAAACGGCCGCCCGCAGCCTGCAGCAGGGTCTGCAACAGCTGCAGCGGATGGGCCAGCTGCCGGAGCTGCGTCAGACGCTGGAACAGGAGCTGCGCCAGCTGCAGCCCTACCGCGTGCTCGACCTGATCCGCCGCGACCTGTCGGCCCTGAGCGATCGCCAGAAGGGCATGGAGCTGCTCGACGATCTGGTGACACGCCGGGGCGGTCTGGATGCCGACAGCGATCCGCAGCTCAGGCTTGCCGATTTCGAGGCCTTCCTCGGTCAGATCCGACTGTTCCTGACGGTCCAGGAGCAGGTGGATCTGTTCAGCCGCTGGGCCGAAGCCGGATCCGCCCGCGCGGACATTCTCACCAGCGTGGCGATGACAGCCGCCGGTTTCGTGCAACGCAAACCGGAACGGATCCAGGCGGCCCTGCAGCGCCTCCAGAGCGGAGGCCATGGCGGCATGGAACCGGTGATGGCCTGGCAGCAACTGCTGCTCGGTCGGGTTGACCAGGCGCGGCTTCTGGTGGCGGGCAGCACCGCGCTGCCGGCTGCTCCCGGCGATGACGGCGGCGATGGCCTTGCCGCTCTGTGTGCAGCCTGCCGCCGTTGGCTGAGTGAGGAGGTTCTGCCCGGCTTCCGTGACATCGACGCTGAAGCCGATCTCGAAGCCTGGTTCGCCGACCGAGACGTGCAGAGCTACATCGAGCGGCAGGACCGGATCCGCCACCGCCAGATCGGCACCGCGGCGGTGGCCGACAGCCCGGGCAGCGGCAGGCTTGGCCCGCCCAGCAGCGCCCCGCAGGAGGACCCGACCTGGAGCGTCAGCGACGCACCGCTTGGGGGGAACGACCTGATGCCGCAGGACGAGGAGGAGCTGCTCGACCCGATGGAAGCCCCATGGGCCGACTGGAATCCGGGCGAGTGGTTCCGCCAGACGCTGCACAACTGGCGTGAGCGGTTGCCGGCGCTGCCCGGCAGCGGCCGTCGGATGATCACTGGCCTGGTCGCGGCGGCGGCCCTGACCGGCGTGGGCCTGGCCTGGCTGAGCCTGCGGCCACGACCACAGCCCGAGCCGCCCCAGCTGTCGCCAGCCGCCAGCCCACGGCCATCGGCCCCAACCACAGACCCGGCGCTGCCCCCGCCAGCGTCCAAGCTCCCCAGCGGCTCCCTGCCACTCACCAGCGCCGAACCCACCAATGTGGAGCTGCAGGCCCTGCTGGAAGCCTGGCTGCGGGCCAAGGGCTCCCTGCTGGCGGGCCGTCAGCCGGCCGTCGCCCTGAGCGATCTGGCACGGCCCATGCTGATCGAGCGCCTGCAGCGGCAGGAGGCCGACAACCGCAACCGCAGCGTCAGTGAAACGATCGAGGCCGACGTGGAGAGCCTGGCGATCCGTGAGCGCGGACCGCGGCGGATCAGCGCGGCCGTGCTGCTGCGCTACAGCGACGAACGCCGTGATGCAGGCGGTGCGCTGCTCAGCCGGACCCCGCCCGGCCAGCTGCGCAACATTTATGTGTTCGCCCGTGACGGCGACACCTGGAAGGTGGCGGGCTTCCGCCCTGGCGGTTGATCCACCGCTTTTTACGATCGCTCCCACCAGGGACCGCCGGTCCCGATCGCCTGCGCCCTGGGCGCCCCATCAGGTTCTTCCATGTTCGACGAGCTTTCCCAGCGGTTTGAAGACGCCGTCAAGAATCTGAGGGGTCAGGGGGCCATCAGCGAAAGCAACATCGACGGCGCCCTCAAGGACGTGCGCCGCGCCCTGCTGGAGGCCGACGTGAGCCTGCCGGTGGTCAAGCAGTTTGTCGAGGAGGTGCGCAGCAAGGCTCTCGGCGCCGAGGTGGTGCGCGGCATCAGCCCGGATCAGAAGTTCATCCAGGTGGTGCATGAGCAGCTGGTCGACACCATGGGCGGCGAGAACGCGCCCCTGGCCGCCGGCGGCAAACCGGGCCAGCCCTCGGTGGTGCTGATGGCCGGCCTCCAGGGCGCTGGCAAGACCACCGCCACCGCCAAGCTCGGCCTGCACCTCAAGGAGCAGGGTCGCAGGGCGCTGTTGGTGGGAGCGGACGTGTACCGCCCGGCGGCCATCGATCAGCTGAAGACACTGGGCAGCCAGATCGGCGTGGAGGTGTTCAGTCTCGGCACCGAGGCCAGACCCGAGGACATCGCCGCAGCCGGCATCGCCAAGGCGAAGGCCGAAGGCTTCGACACCGTGCTGGTGGACACCGCCGGCCGCCTCCAGATCGACACCTCGATGATGGAGGAGATGGTGCGGATCCGCGAGGCCGTGCAGCCCGATGAGGTGCTGCTGGTGGTGGACTCGATGATCGGCCAGGAGGCGGCCGAGCTCACCCGCGCCTTCCATGAGCAGGTGGGCATCACCGGCGCCGTGCTCACCAAGCTCGACGGCGACTCCCGCGGCGG
>JBEBCC010000084.1:0-3537 GCA_041158125.1 Cyanobacteriota bacterium | reverse complement strand
ACCAGGCAGGACCGCCCCATTGGCTTCATAATCCGTTACAGTCTTCGTAATGAATTGAAATGCTTGTGGCTCAGCTCTCTCCCCGCTTCGGGTTCGTTGGATTCGCCGAGACCTGGAATGGCCGTCTGGCCATGTTCGGCTTCGTGATCGGCCTCGCCACCGAGCTGCTCACCGGCCAGGGCATCCTTCAGCAGATCGGGCTCGGTTGATCGCCATGAGCACCGATTATTCCGCCGCGATCACGGCCGTCGTCGCCCTGGTGGTGCTGCTCACCGGCATGACCGCCTTCGTGCTGACCCGTCCCAGCGACCTCGCCCCCATCAACCCCCGATGACAGCCCCTCTCGCCTTGCTGCTGATCGGCGCCTGGCTGGTCAGCGCCCTGATGCTGCAGCCCAGTCCCTCCGACTGAAGCCCCCACGCTGTCGGTTCATGTCTCGCCACCACTGAGGCGCCATGGCCGATACCACCGCCGAGGGGCAGTGCTTTCAGCACCACGCCGCGCTGTTGTTGAGTGCCCGCGCGGCTGCACACCGATCACCGGCGCTCGGCTGATCCGATCGCCTGCCTGCAGCAGCTGCGTTCTCATCTGCCATGACACGCCCCTCCAGCTCCCCTGCGATACCACCAACCGGGCTGCTGTTTCGCCCCGCCGCCGCGCGCTTTCACAGCCAGCTTGATTGGCTCGAAAGCTGGCACACCTTTTCCTTCGCCAGCCACGTCGACCCGGCCTGGATGGGCTTCGGACCGCTGCGGGTGATCAACGACGACCGGATCGCCGCCGGCCGTGGCTTCGGCATGCACCCCCACCGCGATATGGAGATCGTGACGGTGATGGTGGAAGGCCAGCTCCATCACCGCGATTCCCTGGGCCATACCGCGGTGCTGCGAGCCGGGGAGGTGCAGCGCATGAGTGCCGGCACCGGCGTGGTGCACAGCGAGATCAATGAAGGTCGCCAGCCCTGCCGTCTGCTGCAGATCTGGATCCAGCCCAGCAGCACCGGTATCGCCCCGGCCTATGAGCAGAAGCCCTTCGTGATCGGCGCTGGCTGGACGAGGCTGCTCGATCCTGATCAGCTGGGTGGTGCCATGGCCATTCACCGCTCCGTGCGCCTCTGGCGCGCTAAGCCGTCGGCCGGCGACGCGCTCAGCCTGGCGATCGGCGCTGGCAGCCAGGGCTGGATTCAGCTGATTGATGGCGCCGGTGCTGTCGATGGCCATCCCCTGCAGCAGGGGGATGGACTCGGCTTTGATGCGGGCACCTCCGCAGCCTTCACAGCCGCAACAGGCGGCGCTGATCTGTTGCTGTTCGAGCTGCGTTGAGCCCTCACGCCTGGCGGTTGTGCCTGTGCACCGGGATGCAGCTGCCAGGTGCAGCGCAGTGCTTCTTGAAACACCGCCAGATCACCAGCCCGTAATCACATTGGCTCACCCCGATCCGGAGTGACAGCGTCATCTGGTGCTGTCTGGCTGGATGATGGCCGGGCTGCTTCTTTGCCGGATCGTCTGCTTTGGTGACGGGCACAGGATCTGCCGCTGCACCATGGCCTGGCAGCCACCTGACAGCGGCGCGGCCGGCATTGGCTTGGCAACGAACGCATTGACGTCAACAGAGAAAGCACGGGTTCTCGCGGATCAAACTGCCGTTCTCGCCTTGGTTCACGGGGTCGCCAGTGAGCGCATGACGATTTAGGTGAGATCTTGCGTCAGTGAGATGCACGAATTTGAGAATGCCGCAGGATGGAGGCGACACTGCCAGCCCAGACGAGGGAGTTACCATACGATGACCATCGTGATTAATGCGGCTCCCAGCTTCAATAGCCTCGGTCTATAGCCTCGGTCTATAGCCTCGGCCGATCACCACCGGTTTTGGTGATTTACTTGGTTATATCAACGTCGGCGATCCTGATGCAGATCAGAACCTCATCCTCAGTCTCCTCCCCAGCGGCGGCACGACCAAGGGCCTGGCCGATGCAGACGTTTCCACCCCTGGCATTCAGATCGGCGGCAGTGCCGCAGCGATCAACGCCGCCCTGGCGGCAACCAGCTAGATCGCCAGTGCCGCCACCAGCAGCGGTCACTCCACTGAGATTGTGGCGTCATTGAGCGATGGCGTCGCGGCAGAGGTCATCGCCACCTATGCACTGCAGGCCGCCAATGCCGTCCCCATACTCAGCCAGATCAACAGCTTGGCTGGTGCGAGCGAAAACCTGGAGTTCACCATCAGCTTCGCTGATCTGCAGGGGGCCGCTGATGAGGCGGACCCCGGCGCTTCGGTTGAAGCTTTTGAGGTGTCCAGCGTTGACACCAGCTTAGGCACGCTGACGATCAACGGCAGCGCCTGGCACCCCACCAGCAACAACCGCATTGAAGCGGGGCAGGACGCTGTCTGGACACCTGCCGCGACCATCAATGGCAGTGGGAACGCTGCTATCAGTGCCTTCACGGTCCTGGCGGTGGATGACCGCGGCGTGAGCTCGGCTGCCGCAGTTCCCGTGCGTATTGAGGTTGAAGCCATTAAGGATGCCCCCATCCTGAATGTTGGCAACTACAGCTTCAGTGGCGTCAACGAGGACACCACCACCCCTCCAGCGTGCAGAGGGTGCGCTCCTGGGGATCGAGGCGGCTGGGGTTGTCACAGGTGCTGACGGCTCGGGCGTCAGGAGAGGCCAGGCAGCACGCGGTTCCGGCCGCGATCAAGCCCAGGGCCCCGAGCTGGAGAGATTGAGGATGATTCATAGATAGTGCCTTTGAAGTTCTTTTCGGGCAATCGTTGTTATCGCCCTGCATGCCTTCATCCTCCGAGCGGAAGAATGCCGTACAGGGAAGTCATGCATCGGGCCTCCGATGCCAGCGAGCCGCCACCTCAGAAACGAAACGCGGCACCTCGATTCCCCGGTCGGGTCTTGTATTCAGGTGGGTCGTTGCCTGGTGGGTGAGGCTGCCGCCGCTGATCCAGAGCCGATCCTCGAATCACCGCAGAGACGACGGCGCTCCACCGCGGTCACGCTGCTCATCGGCCTGGCCGTGCTGGCCATGGCGGCTGCCCTGCAGCGAGTGATTAGCTCACTTGCGCTGCCCTCCTTGCTCACGGTCACCACCGTGGCGCTGCTGGTCGCGCAAGCCCCTGTCGTGGCAGCGCAGGGCATCGATCAGGAGCTGGGGATGCTGCTGCTGTTGCCCCTCTTCTCGCTGGTGGGGCTGCAGTGCTCCTGGCGGGAGCTCTTCCCCGGAGGGGCATGGCTGCTGCTGCTGGCCGTGGCGATCGTGACGGTACAGGCCATCGGGCTGTGGATCCTCAGTCGCCACCAGCGCATCGGCCTGCCGAAGGCACTGGTGGCAAGCCAGGCGGTCATCGGTGGCCCCGCAACCGCTGTCGCCGTGGCAGCCGCCCTTAGGCGACGGGAGCTGGTCCCGCCGGCCATGGCGCTGGGAATGCTCGGCTACCTGTTCGGCAGCTATCTGGGGCTGGGGGTAGAGAAGGCTGTGACTCTGCTGAGCTGAGTACTTCCCTGGGCGAACTGGCTTCCATGCTTTG
>JBEBCC010000083.1:0-23947 GCA_041158125.1 Cyanobacteriota bacterium | reverse complement strand
CTCGGTGCCGTGGATTGGGTCTGTGTATCGCTTTCGTTCCAGCTCCGCCAGGGTTCCAACAATTGACGCCTGCGGCACGATGGATACCGTGCTGGCCAGTCCATATGGGGACCCCTGCAGCCAGGTCGGCGCCCCGTCGACCTGGCTCGTGGTGCCCTTGAGAATCTCGTCCATGCCCGCTTTGGCGATTTTCCAATCCTATTCCTGAACGTCTGCTGATGCAATCTATGTGTTTTCTCTGACGGTTCCTCTTGCGCCTGTTTGCGGGGTTGTTCTGGCGGATCCCCTTCGCTTTGGCTTCGCCCGTGCTTGGTTGCCTCCGATCTATTTATTTATTGTTTTGCTGTGATTTGTTCACCTTCGCACTGTGACGCTTCCCCTGTTCTTGTGCGGGTTGCACTCAGTTGCAGACCTGAATATCTTCGGTATTGCTGGCTGGCTTGTCTTTCTGTCGCCCCTTTGGTTGTCGTATTGGCTTGTGGGTTGCTGCTGCCTGGTTGACGGGGCTCTTGGTGTGTGGTGCTCTATTTGTTCACCAGCACTGTGCTCGACTGGGTTCTCTCTCTTTGCTCCTGCGTGATTCGCTTGCTTTTGTCGCTTTCAATCGGTTGGCATTGGCGTTTTCGCGTTGTTTCTGCCGTGCATGCCGTGTTCTGCTTGCTCCTTTTTGGGATGGCATCGGTGCCGGCTTCTCATCTTGTGATCAGTCGTGCACATGGTCGCTTACTTGGCTGATCAGGTTTGGCTGGCTTTTCATCTTGAATCCAGCCGTATCAGCACCAATCGCGTTGAATCAATTCCGATGCGGATTGCTTCTTCATCCAGCAGAAGCATTTGAGCTTCTTGATAGAGGCGGCACCCAGATTCGAACTGGGGGTAAAGGATTTGCAATCCTCTGCCTTACCACTTGGCCATGCCGCCGTTCGGGAGCAGACTCCCTGCTGAAGATCCTATCAGTCGCACGATGCCGGGCCGCCTGCTGGTGCTGAGCAATGGCCATGGCGAAGACCTGATCGCCCTGCGGGTGCTGGAGCAGCTCCACCGCCGCCAGCCCGGCCTCGCCATCGCCGTGTTGCCGCTGGTGGGCGACGGTTCCGCTTTCAGTGCGGCAGAGCAGGCCGGTTGGTTGCAGCGGGTCGGCCCCCGTCAGGCTCTGCCCAGTGGCGGGTTCAGCAACCAGAGCCTGCGTGGACTGTTGGCGGATCTGGGGGCTGGTGTGCTCGGCCTCAGCCTGCGCCAGTGGACCTGGGTGCGTCGTTGGACACGGGGCGGTGATCCCATCCTGGCGGTAGGAGATCTGCTCCCCTTGGCACTGGCCTGTGGCAGCGGTGCGCCTTTTGCTTTCATCGGCACCCCCAAGAGTGACTACACCTGGGCCAGCGGTCCTGGTTCTGCTGGCCTTGCCGGCCGTTATCACCGCCTCAAGGGCAGCGAGTGGGATCCGTGGGAGTGGACTTTGATGCGCTGCCACCGCTGCCGTCTTGTGGCTGTGCGCGACCCTCTAACGGCCCGCGGTCTGCGCCGTCACGGCGTGTCTGCCCTCGCACCGGGAAATCCGATGATGGATGGTTTGCGGCCCGACCCGCAGCCGCCATGGATCGCCCCGGCGCGTTGCCTGTTGCTGCTCGGCGGTAGTCGCATGCCCGAAGCCCTCGCCAACCTGCGGCGGCTGCTTCAGGCCCTGGATCTGGTGCGTTGCACGGAACCGCTGCTCGTGCTGGCACCCACAGGCGCCCGTCCCGCCGCCGGCGACTGGGCTCCCTTGTTGCAATCGCTTGGTTTTCAGCCTGCGCCGCAACCGCCGGCCATCGGCGTGGCACAGGCCTGGCGCCGCGGCTCCACCGAGCTGTGGATCGGGCCCGGTCGCTTCGCGGCCTGGGCCGGCTGGGCTGAGCTTGGCCTCGCGGCCGCCGGCACCGCCACCGAACAGCTGGTGGGTCTTGGCATTCCAGCCTTGTCGCTGCCGGGGCCAGGCCCGCAGTTCAAACGCAGCTTCGCCGAGCGTCAGAGCCGTCTCCTCGGTGGTGCGGTGGCCGTCTGCGACAGCCCCGCAGCCTTGGCGCAGCGTCTGCAGTTGCTGCTCCATCAGCCGGATCTGCGGGTCGCTCAGGGTCGCATGGGCCGCCGCCGCATGGGCAACCCCGGAGGCAGCGACGCGTTGGCTGCCCTGGTTCAGGAGCGTCTGTTGTCGCACCGCTGTGCGCGCTGAGCAGGATGATGGCGGTCTCGCTGACGCTCCCCTCAATGGCAGCCCCCCAGGACAAGGACTACGTGACCGCCTGCGGACGTCTTGCCAGTGCTCTGAGCATCAGCATCGCCTCGGCGCGCCGCAAGGTGGACCTGGTCGCCGCCCGCGAAGGGGTGCGCGATGCTGCCGGTCGGCTTCTGATCGCCCAGCGCCTGCTGCTCGAGAGCCAGGGGGGGAGTGCTCAGGCGCGGCAGCTGCTCGATGTGTTGCTGGAGGCCGTGAAGGAAGAGGAGAACTACATCGGCGACGACTGATCCTCGCCATCCATCGCCGCTGTTCGAGGCCTGATCTCGATCAGGACCGATGTTCAAAGATCGCTCCGAACCGCCCGCGATCCAGCTCGGCGATCACTGGGATGCACTGGAAGCTGCGCAGGGCCAGATCCAGCCGCTCCTCCCGCGCCAGCATCCGCACCAGCGCATCGCGGGCTGCCAGCAGGTAGCGCACATCGTTGGCAGCATAGGCCAGCTGCGCCTCGCTCAGCTCATCCACACGCCCCCAGTCGCTGCTCTGGGCTCCCTTGTCGAGCTCCACACCGCACAGCTCCTGCACCAGCTCCTTCAACCCATGGCGGTTGGTGTACGTGCGGGCCAGACGGCTGGCCACCTTGGTGCAGAACAGCGGCGCCACGTTGATCCCCAGGCCCTCGCCGAGCGCGGCCACATCGAAGCGGGCGAAGTGGAAGATCTTTTCGATAGCGCTGTTCTCCATCAGTTGCTTCAGCAGGGGCGCCTGGTCCTGACCTCGCTCGATGCGGATGCAACACACGTTGTCCTCGGCGTCGCAGATCTGCACCAGGCAGAGGCGATCGCGGCCATGCACCAGGCCCATGGCCTCCGTATCGACCGCCACGGCTGTCGATGCGGACAGGCGTTGCAGCCACTCCGGGTTCAGGTCGCGGTCGAGAACACCGAATCGCGCCGCGCTGGACCCCGCCGCCGGCAGCGCTCCGCCGACGGTCCGGGCCAGAGCGGCCGGGCGGGGGGTGCAGGAGTCGGTCACGGTGGCAGCGCAAGGGGGCTGTCGCCATCGTCGCGGATGCCGCGTCCGCGTCGCCAAAACCCAAGATCGTCTGTTGCTCTTGAATCTTCAAACAAAAGTGCGCTAGCAGATCTTCAGAGCCCCGTCCTTTTGCTGCGATGTCCTCCCGCCGTTTGCCTGCGCCGCCCGGTCTGGAGGCAATCCGGGCCTTCTTCGAACAGCCGCCTCTGCAGCACCTCGGTCTGGAGCTGGCGGTTTGCTGGATTCTGCAGCGCCTGTTGGAGGCCGACAGCTATCCGACGGCGCTGATGCATGACCTCACGCGCGCCCATCCCCACCTGCGCCTCTCCGAAACTGTTCTGCAACAGGCCATCGGTTTTCTTGATCAGCAGGGCGTGATCAGCAGCTATGCCCAGCGCTGTCCCAGTCGCGGCCGGCCGCGGCGCATGCTGCACCTGCTGGAGGATCGCCGTGCCGCTGCCGGCGAGTTGATGCCGCCATGGCAGCAGTGGTTGCAGGAGAATGGTGACCATCACTGCGGCGGTTCGCGCCATGCCACCAGCCCTGGCCTCCACCCTGCTGCTCACGCTTCTCCTGGCTGTCGGCCTGGTGTTCTTCCTGCGGGCCGCCAGTAAGGACCGGACCACCGTGGTGGAGGTGCGCTCCTCCCGACCGCCGCTTGAGGTGCTGCCGGCCCTCGCCGAGTGGTTGCAACAGCGGGGCTGGATCGCTGAAGAAACGAACCCGGAGCGGCGATCGCTGCGCTTCCGGGGGCAGGTGCAGGCCAGCGGCGGTCTGGCCCTGTTGCTCTCGGCCCTTGGCGCCGTTGGGGCCGGCAGTCTTGGGCTGGTGATGCGTCAGCTGCTGCCCTCCCTGGGGTGGTGGCCGCTGCTGTTGATTGGCCTCGGTCCGCTCGCCGGGGTGGTGTATCGCCGGCGTGCTGCCCGGCCTGAAACCGTGGAGCTGCGTCTGATCAGCCATGATCAGGCCACGGGCAGCGCCCTGCGGCTGCGCGCCCATCGCGATGAGCTGATCGCCCTGGAGCAGGAGATGGGGCCGCGCCTGGGGTTGTTCAGCGACGCCAACCTGCAGAGCTCGCCGATCTGAACCTCAGTCAGAGTGGGTCGATTCGCTGGAGGGCGATGGGATCCTCACGCCGCCGCTTGCGGGCTGTCAGTCGTGCCCTGGGCATGGCTGGCCTGCTGGCTCTTCCCCTGGCCGGTACCGCTGCGGCTCAGGCGCCAGCACCGCCGGCGGAAGGCCGTGATCCGCTCACCGGGCCCCGCAGCCGTCTGCAGCGTGATTGGGTCGGTACACGGGCTCTGCCGGTTGATGTGCCGATTCTGGTGCTGGCGGGTCACGCTGACTCCCAGGGGATCGCAGGCCCCGGCACCGCCGGAGAGGCGGTGGACCGCCATGGCGCCCGGCCGATGCAGCCAGGCATCCGCGATGAGCTCTACTGGAATCTGCAGGTGGCCCGCCGGGTGGTGGCGCTCGGCCTGCGGCGGGGGCTGAACATCCGCTTCTACGACCCGCCGCAACGCTCGATCGTCGATGGCGATGATCCGCGTACCAACTGGAGCGAGGGGCGACGCCATGCCGCCACCGGTGGCTACGCCCTCGAGATCCACTTCGATGCCTACGGCCCCGATGGGGTGGGCTCCGGCGTGATCCCCGCCCTGCATCGCCCCTTCAGCCGCCTTGATGAAAGTCTGGCCATCGCTTTCGGCGGTTACCCGATGCAGTTCCGCGGTGGCCTCGGAGGGCCGCGCCGTGGCATCACGCTGCTGGAGATCGGCAAGCTGGAGGCGCCGCTTGAACCGGCTCTGCGCCATCCCCGCAGCCGTGAGCAGGCGCTGGCCACCATCGCCGAGCGAGTGGTGGCGGCCCTGGAACTGGGCCTGGGGCGCCAGCCCGGCGCCAGCCCCGCTGGACCCACGGCTTCAACCCCTTCAGCGGTGGGCGCCCCAACAGCTGCTGCTGGCCTCAGTCGATCGCCTGATGGGGCCGGCAGCGATCCGCCAGCGCAGGATCCACCAACCAGTTCTGCGGGCGGGTGAACAGCTCGGTGAGCAGTGCCTCGCGGCTGCCGGCCTCCGGCTGGTAGCCGTACTCCCAGCGCACCAGCGGTGGCAGCGACATCAGGATCGATTCGGTGCGGCCGTTGGTCTGCAGCCCGAAGATCGTGCCGCGGTCGAAGACCAGGTTGAACTCCACGTACCGGCCGCGGCGGTAAAGCTGGAACTGGCGCTCCCGTTCTCCATAGGGGGTGTTCTGGCGCTTCTCGGCGATCGGCGCGTAGCTGGGCAGGAAGGCGTTGCCGCAGGCGCTGGCCAAGGAGAACAGCTGCTCCCAGCTCTGGGGCTGTGCACCGACACGCTCACCGGCAGCGGCGGCGGGACCCTTGGGATCCTGCCCCTTGTAAAGCACTCCGCGGGGATCCTGGTAGTCGTAGAAGATGCCGCCCACGCCGCGGGTTTCATCACGGTGCCTGAGGTAGAAGTATTCGTCGCACCAGGGCTTGAAAACCTCGTAGTAAGCGGGGTTGATGCTGTCGCAGGCCCCCTTGAGGGTGTTGTGGAAGTGCTTGGCGTCTTCCAGAAATGGGTAGTAGGGGGTGAGATCCGCGCCGCCTCCGAACCACCACACCGGACCCGCCTCGAAGTAGCGGTAGTTGAGGTGAACGGTGGGGATGTAGGGGTTGCGGGGATGCAACACCATCGAGGTGCCGGTGGCGAACCAGCGGTGGCCCTTGGCTTCCGGGCGCTGGCTCAGGATTGAAGGGGGCAGCTCCGAGCCCTCCACCTCCGAGAAGTTCACGCCGCCCTGCTCGAATACGCGGCCGGCCTTCATCACCCGGGAGCGGCCACCCCCCCCCTCGGGACGCACCCAGCTCTCCTCCTGAAAGCGGCCGGTGCCATCGACTGCCTCCAGGCCGGCGCAGATCGAATCCTGCAGACCCATCAGCAGCGCCTTGGCCCGCGCCCGCGAATCGGCCGGCGGCGCCTCCAGCTGTGGCGCCGCCGGTGCTGCATGGGCAACGGCGGTGGTGGGGCTGGCGGGGGCCGCTCCCAGCTTGGTTCGTGCACGGGACAGCAGACCCTTCAGCATCGGTTGGTGCGCCCGTGCGGGCTGACGAAACCGCCTCACCCTTTCAGTTCGACCGACCGCTGCACAAGCTTTCGAGAGAGTTCGTCATCACGATTGCGGCATGTCGGTGCTGGCGGTGAGGCGCCGCCGCCGCCGCTTCTAGGATCCAGGCCCTCCCAACAAGTCGATGGCCAGCGCAGATCCGGCCGATGCCGCCCTCGCCCAGGCCATCGCCGCCCTTGAGCCGCTCAACGATGCCGGCAGCGGTCGCAGCCTGCTCGAGCTGCAGTGGATTCAGCAGGTGCGCCTGCAAAGCAACCGTGTGGTCTTTCGTCTGGCCCTGCCCGGTTACGCCAGCGCCCAGCGCGAACGCATTGCCGCCGATGCCCGCGCTGCGCTTCTGCAGCTCGACGGCATCGAGGATGTGCAGATCGAACTGGCTCCACCACCGGCTCCGGCGGCGGGCCATGCCGGTGCCCCGATCGGCGCAGCCGGTCACGGTGGCGGTGGTCCGGAGCGGCAGCCGATCCCTGGCGTGCGTCAGGTGATTGCCGTCAGCAGCGGCAAAGGTGGCGTGGGCAAGAGCACCGTGGCGGTGAATCTCGCCTGCGCTCTCGCCGCCACGGGCCTGAAGGTGGGCCTGCTCGATGCCGACATCTACGGCCCCAACGCCCCCACCATGCTCGGCGTCGCCGACCAGACCCCCCAGGTGAGCGGCAGCGGCAATGACCAGGTGCTCACCCCGATCGAGAGCTGTGGCCTGGCCATGGTGTCGATGGGGCTGCTGATCGATCCGGATCAGCCGGTGATCTGGCGCGGTCCGATGCTCAACGGCATCATCCGCCAGTTTCTCTATCAGGTGGCCTGGGGCGAGCGTGATGTGCTGGTGGTGGACCTGCCGCCCGGCACCGGCGATGCCCAGCTCAGCCTGGCTCAGGCGGTGCCGATGGCCGGCGTGATCATCGTCACCACGCCACAGATGGTGTCCCTGCAGGATGCACGCCGCGGTCTGGCGATGTTCCGGCAGCTGGGGGTGCCGCTGTTTGGGGTGGTGGAGAACATGACCGCCTTCATCCCGCCCGACGCCCCGGATCGGCGCTATGAATTGTTCGGCCGTGGCGGTGGGCAGTGCCTGGCCGAAGAGGCCGGCGTGCCCCTGCTGGCCCAGTTGCCGATGGAGCTGGCGGTGGTGCAGGGCGGTGATGCCGGCCGCCCGGCGGTCCTGTCGGCGCCGGAGTCGCAGACGGCGGCGGCGTTCCGTGATCTCGCCGTCCGGTTGCCGCTGGTGGCGGCGGCATGAAGCCGCCGGGCCCCAGGGGGCGCCGACGTTTCGGTCTGCTTGCCCGCTCCGCGACAGCGCGGCGCTGGCGTCGGTTCGCCGGTGTGGACAAGCTCCTCTGGTGGATCCCCCTGGCAATGATCGCCGTGGCGGGCATCCTGATCGCCAGCACCCAGCGTCAGGCTCCCTACGCCGACTGGTACCAGCACTGGATCACCGCGGCGGTGGGCCTGGGCATTGCCCTGCTGCTGGCCCGGGTGCCGCTGGAGCAGATCACGCGCTGGCAGTGGCCGATCTACGGCGCCATGGTGGCCAGCCTGATCGCCGTGCGCGTGGTCGGGGTCAGCGCCCTGGGGGCCCAGAGCTGGATCAACATCGCCGGCTTTCACGTGCAACCCTCCGAGTTCGCCAAGGTGGCAGCGATCCTGCTGCTGGCGCGGGTGTTGGCTCGCTATCCCGTGGAGCGGCCCGTCGACCTGCTGAGGCCGCTGGCGATGATCAGCGTTCCCTGGCTGCTCGTGCTGATTCAGCCGGATCTGGGCAGCTCGCTGGTGTTCGGCGCTGTGCTGCTGGTGATGATGTACTGGTCGGGCATGCCCGGCAGCTGGGTGGTGCTGTTCATGGCACCGGTGATCACGGCGATCCTGGCGGGGGCGTTCCCCTGGGCCCTGATCGTCTGGATCCCCGCCATGGTCAGGCTGGCCTGGAAGAGTCTCCCCTGGAAGCGGATCGCAGCGGCGGTCGTGCTGGCCATGCAGGCTCTGTTCGCTGTTGGTGCTCCCTGGCTGTGGAACAACTTTCTGCAGCCCCATCAGCGGGCTCGGCTCACCCTCTTTCTCGATCCCAATCAGGATCCGATGGGCGGTGGCTATCACCTGCTGCAGAGCATGGTGGGGATCGGCTCCGGCGGCTGGTTTGGCACCGGTTTGATGCAGGGGCACCTCACCCTGCTGCGCTTCATCCCGGAGCAGCACACCGATTTCATCTTCAGTGCCCTTGGCGAGGAGCTGGGCTTCATCGGTTCCCTGCTGGCTGTGGTGGGTTTCGTGGTCTGGATCTGGCGGCTGCTCCAGATCGCCGGCAGGGCCCGCACCGACGTGGAATCGCTCACTGTTGTGGGGATCGGTGCCATGGTGATGTTCCAGGTGGTTGTGAACATCAACATGACCATCGGCCTGGGGCCGATCACCGGCATTCCCCTGCCCTGGTTCAGCTACGGCCGCTCCGCCATGCTCGTCAACTTCATTGCCCTGGGTCTGTGTGCGTCGGTGGCGCGCCGCGGCGGCCAGGGCCTGACGCGGCGGTGATGGAGCCAACCGCCTCTGCAGCGCCCGCTGGCACCGCCTCCACCCTTGAGGCCCTGCGCCGCAGACTGGCGGAGGGGGTTCGCCCCGGCCGTGGCGATGAGGACAGCGTTCGTCGTCAGTGGTGGGCGGCCCTCGCCACCATTCAGGAGGATTTCCTGCTGCCGCTGCGTTCCTTGCAGGGAGTCTGGTTGGCCTCGCCGCTGCCGGCGCTGTACGAGCCGTCGCTGTTGCAGCAGCTGCAGGGCTGGGTGTGGGCTCCGCCTGATCTGGGCGATCTGCTGCAGGCGTCGGCCCCTCGCCTGCCTGGGGGTGGTGCCGCTGGGGGGGCGTTGGCCGGTGGCTTCACGCGCCTGGCGCTTGAGGAGGGCGATGGCACCGATCCGCTGCTGCTGGTGCTCACACCCCATGTCCAGGTGGCCATCGCCCTGGCGGGCGGGCCGCAGCAGCGCCAGCTGCTGGTGCGTTTTGATCCGGCCAGCCTGTCGGCTGCGCTGTCGCTGCTGGATGAACGCCTGCAGCTCAGCGACCCCCTCGAGGGGCGGCGGTTGCGCCAGGCGATCCGTGCCCTGGGGCCCCTGCAGAGCGATGAGCAGCAGGCGCAGCGTTTCTGGCCGCTGCTGGCCGAGCGCCTGGCGGCGATGGCCCCGAGCCTCACCCTGCAGCCGCTGGTGCATCGCGGCGTCGCTGCCGAGACGCGCGCTGGCTCCCCCAGCAGCGAACTGGCCCTGCTTGAGGCCCTCACCCATGAGGTGCGCACCCCGCTGGCCACGATCCGCACGCTGATCCGCTCACTGCTGCGTCGCACCGACCTGCCCGAGCTTGTGCGCCAGCGGCTGCAGCAGATCGATGGTGAATGCAGTGAACAGATCGACCGCTTTGGTTTGATCTTTCTGGCAGCTGAGCTGCAGCGTCAGCCTGCCGCTGCCGCAGAGCCGCAGGCTCTGGCCCGCACCGATCTGGCCCGACTGCTGCAGATGCTGGAGCCGCTCTGGCGCCAGCAACTGCAGCGCCGCAGCCTGGCCCTGGCTTTGGAGATCGCAGCCGATTTGCCGCCGGTGCTCAGCGATCCCACCCGACTGGAAACCGTGCTGGGCGGATTGGTGGACCGCTTCAGCCGCGGCCTGCCCGCCGGCAGTGCGGTGCTCCTCAGCCTGCAGCCCGCCGGCGCCCGCCTGAAGCTGCGGCTCAGCGCCCGCGGCAGCGATCTCCTCGGCGATCCTGAGCCTGTGGCGACCGGCACCGAGCGGGTGGGGCCGGTGCTGAGCTGGAACCCCGAGACCGGCAGTCTGCAGCTCAGCCGACAGGCCACGCAGCGGCTGTTTCACAGCCTGGGGGGGCGCCTGGCGGAGCGGGCCGGCAACGACCTCACCGTCTTTTTCCCGGTGGCTCCGGGCTGATCGTTCCGAGCGTTTGTTGACGGGTGTGAAGACCCTGTTGCTGCGACCGATCAGCCCGAAAACACGGTGCTAGCTTCCAGGCGAAACGGTCTGCGGTCCGCCGACTCTCTCTCCGGAACAGCCATGGCATTGAGCGGTCAACTCCCGAAGTACATCGGCAGCACGGGCGGTCTGCTGAACGCCGCTGAAACCGAGGAGAAGTACGCCATCACCTGGACCAGCGGCAAGGTTCAGGCCTTTGAGCTGCCCACCGGCGGTGCTGCTCACATGAATGAGGGCGAAAACATCATGTACTTCGCTCGCAAAGAGCAGTGCCTGGCCCTCGGCACCCAGCTGCGCACCAAGTTCAAGCCTCGGATCGAGGATTACAAGATCTACCGCATTTTCCCCGGTGGCGACATGGAGTTCCTGCATCCCAAGGATGGCGTGTTCCCTGAAAAGGTGAACGAAGGTCGTCAGATGGTCGGCCACAATGCCCGCCGCATTGGCCAGAACGTCAACCCCGCCAGCATCAAGTTCAGCGGTCGCAACACCTTCGACTCCTGATCACCTCTGCCGCGGGCCCCAGCGGGCCCCGGGAGGGTCAACCTCTATAAAGGCGGGGCCGGGCGCCCCGTTTTTTTTGCCTGCCCATCGCCGTGATGCCCTCTCCTGATCGCGCCACCGTTCTGGCCCAGGCTGCGGCGGGCAGCAGCTTCATTCCGATCTGGCGCACCTGGCCAGCGGATCTGGAAACGCCTCTCACCACCTGGCTGAAGGTGGGCAGTGGCAGCGAGCACGGTGTGCTGCTCGAGAGCGTTGAAGGTGGCGAGCGCATCGGTCGCTGGAGTTTTGTGGTGAGCGATCCGCTCTGGACGCTCACCGTGCGTGGCGACCAGGCGGAGCAGGTCTGGCGTGATGGCCGCCGCTCGGCCCGCAGCGGTAACCCGTTTGATCTGCTGCGCGAAGCCCTGGTGCCCTACAGGGCAGCGGCGATCCCGGCCCTGCCGCCGCTGGGCCAGCTGTTCGGGTTCTGGGGCTATGAGCTGATCCGCTGGATCGAGCCGAGCGTGCCGGTGCACCCCACCGATCCCGCCGGTCCGCCGGATGGCTGCTGGATGCTCGCCGACAGCCTGCTGGCCTTCGACCAGGTGAAGCGTCAGATCACGGCCGTGGCGTATGTGGATCTGGCCAGTGACGCCGCCGTGGATCCGGAGGCCGCCTACGACGCGGCCGTCGCCCGTCTGGACGCGCTGGAGCAGCGCATGCATCAGCCGCTGCCAGCCGGGGTGACGCCGCTCGATTGGCGCGATGTGCCCGTCATCGATCTGCCCACCACCAGCAATCGCAGTCGCCAGGAGTTCGAGGCCGCGGTGCTCACCGCCAAGGAGCACATCGCCGCCGGCGACGTGTTCCAACTGGTGATCAGCCAGCGGCTGGAAACCGAAGTGCAGCGCGAGCCGTTTGAGCTCTACCGCAGCCTGCGGATGGTCAACCCCTCGCCGTACATGGCGTTCTTCAACTTCGGCGGTTGGTACCTGATCGGCTCCAGCCCGGAGGTGATGGTCAAGGCCGAACCGATGGCCGATGGCAGTGGCCGTGTCAAGGCCTCGCTGCGGCCGATCGCCGGCACCCGGCCGCGCGGCGGCACGGACGCTGAGGATCGGGCTCTTGAGGCCGATCTGCTCGCCGATCCCAAGGAGCGCGCCGAGCACGTGATGCTGGTGGATCTCGGCCGCAACGACCTCGGCCGCGTCTGTCAGCCGGGTTCGGTGCGGGTGAGTGAGCTGATGGTGATCGAGCGCTACTCGCATGTGATGCACATCGTCAGCGAGGTGGAGGGCTTGCTGGATCCCGGCTGCGATGTCTGGGATCTGCTGATGGCATCCTTCCCCGCCGGTACGGTCAGCGGCGCCCCCAAGATCCGGGCGATGCAGCTGATCCACGCCCTGGAGCCCGATGCCCGCGGTCCTTACTCGGGTGTGTACGGCGCCATGGACCTCAGCGGTGCGCTCAACACCGCCATCACCATCCGCACGATGGTGGTGCTGCCCGCGGCCAGCGGTGGCTGGCGGGTGCAGGTGCAGGCGGGGGCGGGCCTGGTGGCTGATTCCCAGCCCGCCGCTGAGTTCCAGGAAACCCTGAACAAGGCGCGCGGCATGCTCAAGTCTCTGGCATGTCTGGCATGAGCGCATCCATGCCCCTGCTGCTCAAGGGTTTTGAAGTGGAGCTGTTCACCGGACGGCCCGATGGCACGGTTGTGGGCTGCTCCGCCGAGGCTGCCGCCGCCCTGGCCGGTTTTGTGACTGAACCCGACTGCCGCAACCTCGAATACACCACCCCGCCGGATGCCGATTACCGGGCTCAGCTGGAGCTGTTGCTGGAGCCCCGCCGTCGCCTCAGGCCCTGGCTGGCGCAACGGGGGCTCACCCTGCTGCCCGGCAGCACCCTCAGCTGCGGTGACAGCCACCGCTTCGAGCGTTCCGATCCCGCCAACCCCTATCACGGCTACATCGAGGCCACCTACGGCACCCGCGTGGTGACCGCCAGCGTGCACATCAACCTCGGCATCACGGCGATGCCGGCCCTGTTCGCGGCCTGCCGCCTGGTGCGCTGCGAGGCGGCCCTGCTGTTGGCTCTGAGCGCCTGCTCGCCCTTCCTCGACGGCGCCGCCACCGGCGCCCACTCCCAGCGCTGGCTGCAGTTCCCGCTGACGCCCCAGCGGGTGCCGCTGTTCCTGAGCCATCAGCACTACATCGCCTGGGTTGAGGAGCAGCTGCGCCTCGGCACGATGCAGAACGTGCGTCATCTCTGGACCTCGGTGCGCCCCAACGGCGATGACCGCCCCCACGATCTCAACCGCCTCGAGATCCGTATCTGCGATCTGCTGGAGGATCCGCTGGAGCTGCTGGCGGTCACCGCCTTCGCTGAACTGCGCCTGCAGCAGCTGCTCGCCGATCCCGATCGCCACGACCCACTGCACGCCAGCGCCCTCAGCCCTGAGGCCCTGGCCGAGCTGGCCGATGCCAACGATCGCAGCGCCGCCCGCCTCAGCCTGGATGCCCCCCTGCGCCACTGGCGCACCGGTGAGATGCTGCTGGCCCGCGACTGGTTGGCCGCCGAGTTGGATCAGCTGGCCCCATTGGCGGTCGAGCTGGGGTTGATGGACTGGCTGGCCCCCCTGGAGCGCCTGCTGCGCGATGGCAATCAGGCGATGCGCTGGCGGGCCGCTCACAGCGCCGGCACGCCTGTGGCCGCGCTGGTGGCGGAGGCGGCGCAGGCCCTGGAGCGGCGCGAGATACAGCTGACTGCAGGCCTTGCGACAGACCAGCCCCACGTTTTGGGATGATCATGGATCGCCCGACCGCCGTGCCCGCTTCCATGGGGTCCACCCTTGTCGCCACTGAAGCCCCCGTGACCGCGGCTGAACCCAGGGTGACCCGCCTGCTGGGGGAGCGCCTGGAGCTGGTGGAGGAGCTCTGGCAGACCGTGCTGCGCAGCGAGTGTCCGCCCCAGCAGGCCGAACGACTGCTGCGCATGAAGGAGCTGAGCAGCGGCATTGAGGGCGGCGAGCCCGATGCTCAATCCGAGGCGGCTACCGCGGCGATCGTGCAGCTGATCCGCGACATGGATCTGGCCGAAGCCATCGCCGCGGCCCGAGCCTTCTCGCTCTACTTCCAGCTCGTCAACATCCTTGAGCAGCACATCGAGGAGGACAGCTACCTCGCCAGCCTGCGCGCCCATCACCCTGATCAGGCCAGTGATCCGTTCCTGCCACCGCTGGCCACCCAGACCGAACCGGCCACCTTCCGCGAGCTGTTCAGCCGCCTGCGGGGGCTGGGTGTGCCGCCGGCCAAGATCGAGCAGCTGCTGGCCGAGCTGGACATCCGCCTGGTGTTCACGGCGCACCCCACCGAGATCGTGCGCCACACCGTGCGCCACAAGCAGCGACGCGTCGCGGCCCTGATTCAGAAGCTGCAGCAGGGTGGTGTTGGCAGCCTCGACGATCGCCAGAGCCTGCGCCAGCAGCTTGAGGAGGAGATTCGCCTGTGGTGGCGTACCGATGAGCTGCACCAGTTCAAGCCCTCGGTGCTTGATGAGGTTGATTACGCGCTGCACTACTTCCAGCAGGTGCTGTTCGGTGCCATGCCGCAGCTGCGCCAACGCATCCGCACGGCCTTGGCGGGCAATTACCCGGATGTGCTGCCGCCGGGCGATGCCTTCTGCACCTTCGGCTCCTGGGTGGGATCCGATCGTGACGGCAACCCCTCTGTGACGCCCGACATCACCTGGCGCACGGCTTGCTATCAGCGTCAGCTGATGCTCGATCGCTACCTCGCTGCCGTTGGCGATCTGCGCGATCAACTCAGCATCTCGATGCAGTGGAGCCAGGTGAGCGCGCCGCTGCTGGAGTCGCTGGAGATGGACCGGCTGCGCTTCCCTGAGATCTACGAGGAGCGTGCCGCCCGCTATCGCCTTGAGCCCTATCGGCTCAAGCTCAGCTACATGCTCGAGCGCCTCAAGCTCACCCAGCAGCGCAATCAGCAGCTGGCGGCGGCGGGCTGGAAGGCGCCGATGAGCACATCCCCGCCTCTGGGGGCGGATTTCGGCCAGGGCGGCCTGACGCCGGCGCCGGCGCCGGAGCTGCACTACGCCACGGTGACCGAGTTCCGCAATGACCTGGAGCTGATCAACGACAGCCTGCAGGGCACGGGCCTCAGCTGTGAGCCCCTGGAGAACCTGATTGCTCAGGTGCACACCTTTGCCTTCTGTCTGGCCAGCCTCGATATCCGGCAGGAGAGCACTCGCCACAGCGATGCCCTTGATGAACTCAGCCGCTACCTGCAGCTGCCGGTTTCCTATGGCGCGATGGAGGAGGAGCAGAAGGTGGCCTGGCTGCTGGCCGAGCTGCAGACCCGCCGCCCCCTGATTCCACCGTCCCAGCAGTGGAGTCAGGCCACGGCTGAAACCTTCGACGTGCTGCGCATGGTGCGGAGGCTGCAGCAGGAGTTCGGCGGTCGCATCTGCCGCACCTATGTGATCTCGATGAGTCACACGGTCTCCGACCTGCTGGAGGTGCTGCTGCTGGCCAAGGAGGCCGGCCTGGTGGATCCATCGGCCCAGCGTTCCGATCTGTTGGTGGTGCCGCTGTTCGAGACGGTGGAGGACCTCAAGGCCGCTCCCGGTGTGATGGAGCGCCTGTTCAGCGAACCGTCCTATCGCCAGTTGATCACCAGCCTCAGCCCCAGCGGCAAGCCTCTGCAGGAGCTGATGCTTGGCTATTCCGACAGCAACAAGGACTCCGGTTTCCTCTCCAGCAACTGGGAGATCCACCAGGCCCAGATCGCCCTGCAGCAGTTGGCCACCCGCCATGGTGTGGCCCTGCGCATCTTCCATGGCCGTGGCGGTTCAGTGGGGCGCGGTGGCGGTCCGGCCTATCAGGCGATCCTGGCCCAGCCCAGCGGCACCCTGAGTGGCCGCATCAAAATCACGGAGCAGGGAGAGGTGCTGGCCTCGAAATATTCACTGCCCGAGCTGGCGCTCTACAACCTCGAAACCGTCACCACGGCTGTGATCCAGAACAGCCTGGTCACCAGCCATGTGGATGAGACCCCCAGTTGGAATGAACTGATGGTGCGGCTGGCGGCCCGTTCCCGCAGCCATTACCGCGCCCTGGTGCATGACAACCCGGATCTGGTGGCCTTCTTCCAGCAGGTGACGCCGATCGAGGAGATCAGCAAGCTGCAGATCTCCAGCCGGCCGGCGCGGCGCAAGAGCGGCGCCAAGGATCTGTCCAGCCTGCGGGCGATCCCCTGGGTGTTCGGCTGGACCCAGAGCCGCTTCCTGCTGCCCAGTTGGTTCGGTGTGGGGGCAGCCCTGCAGCAGGAGCTGGATGCCGACCCCGGTCAGATGGAGTTGTTCCAGCAGTTGTATCAGCGTTGGCCGTTCTTCCGGATGCTGATCTCCAAGGTGGAGATGACCCTCTCCAAGGTGGATCTCGATCTGGCCCATCACTATGTGCGCTCGCTGGGGCGCCCCGAAGCCCGTGATGCGTTCGAGCAGATCTTCGCGGTGATCGCCCGCGAGTTCGTGCTCACCCGTGATCTGGTGTTGGCGATCACCGGGCATCAACGCCTGCTTGACGGTGATCCGGCGCTGCAGCTCTCGGTGGAGCTGCGCAACCGCACCATCATTCCGCTGGGCTTCCTGCAGGTGGCGCTGCTGCGCCGCTTGCGCGATCAGAACCGTCAGCCCCCGATGAGTGAAGCCGCCGCCAGCGATGACGGCCGCACCTACAGCCGCAGTGAACTGCTGCGTGGTGCTCTGCTCACGATCAACGGGATCGCCGCTGGCATGCGCAACACCGGCTGAGGACAGACAGCCGGTGCTCGATTCGCTTCTGATTCCCTTCCGCTCACAACCCCAGCCGCCGGCTCTCCCGCCCGGTTACAGCCTGGAGGACCAGCATGGCCCTGATCCGGCCGAGCTGGATCGTCTGCTGGTGGCCTGTGGCGATCCCTCGCGGCCGGTGGAGCGCCTGCAGCGGGCTCTGGAGCGCAGCCTCTGGCAGCTGAGTGTTCGCAACCCAGCGGGCACCCTGGTGGGCTTTGTGCGGGCCACGAGTGATCTGGCCCTCAATGCCAACCTCTGGGATCTGGCCGCTGATCCCGGCGAGCCGGACCGGGGCCAGCTGCTGTTGGTGCTGGTGCACACTGCCCTGAACCGTCTGCGGCGTGATTTGCCCGGTTGCAGCATTTCGGTCGCGGCCCTGCCGGAGGCGGTGGAGCCGCTGCGTCAGCAGGGGTTTGTGGTGGATCCGGGCGGCATCCGTGCGATGGGCCTGCAGCTGTGAGCGCGGGCCGCTTCACTGGATCAGCAGGGCGCGCCAGGCTGTCGTGATCGGGGTGTGAGTGTGGCCTGCCACCGGCGACTGACGAGCATGGAGGGACTCGAACCCCCGACACTCAGAACCGGAATCTGATGCTCTATCCAACTGAGCTACATGCCCAAAACTGGGCCCTACAAGCCCATGGTGGGGCTGCAGTGCGCGGAGTGCAGGCCTCCTCACGGGCCTTACCTTAGCCGTCAGACGGCCCCCTGACCCATTCGGCTGCATCGCCTGGAGCTGCGCCAGTTCCGCAATTTTGATGCGCTGCAGCTGCGTCTGGAGGCGCCGCGGTTGC
Source organism: Cyanobacteriota bacterium (assembly GCA_041158125.1). Lineage (GTDB taxonomy): Bacteria > Cyanobacteriota > Cyanobacteriia > PCC-6307 > Cyanobiaceae > Vulcanococcus. Next base: position 6,482 of record JBEBCC010000083.1, on the reverse strand, counting down.
TGGTGATCGGCCGCAACGGTGAAGGCAAGTCGAACCTGCTCGAAGCGGTGGAGCTGCTTGGCAGCCTGCGTTCGCACCGTTGCTCGGCTGACCGCGACCTGATTCAGCACGGTCAGCGCCAGGCCCTGATCGCCGCCGATTGCAGCGGTGGCGATCAGCTGGAGCTGGAACTGCGCCGTCAGGGGGGGCGTCTGGCGCGCCGCAACGGCAAGGGGCTGGAGCGTCACTACGACCTGATCGGGCCGCTGCGCTGCGTTGGCTTCAGCGCCCTCGATCTGGAGCTGGTGCGTGGCGAACCGGCCCTGCGACGCCAGTGGCTTGATCGGGTGGTGTTGCAGCTGGAACCCGTCTACGCCGATCTGCTCAGCCGCTATGGGCGGCTGCTGCGCCAGCGCTCCCAGCTGCTCCGCCGCGGTCAGGCCGGTTGGCGCCTGGATGACCTGCTGGAGGCCTTTGATCTGCAGATGGCGTTGGTGGGTACACGCCTGCATCGCCGCCGCCAGCGGGCCCTGCGGCGCCTCGAACCCCTGGCGGCGCACTGGCAGCAGCGCCTCAGCGGCGGCCGTGAACAACTGAGCCTGCGCTACCTGCCCGGCAGCGCCCTGGAGGGGGAGGAGGCGGAGGATCCCTGGCGGGCGCAGTTGCTGGATCAGCTGCGGCAGCAGCGGCCCCAGGAGCTGCGGCTGGGCCAGTGCGGTGTGGGGCCCCATCGCGATGAGGTAGCGCTGGAGCTTGGGGGGCAGCCGGCGCGCCGCTACGGTTCGGCAGGGCAGCAGCGCACGCTGGTGCTGGCGCTCAAGCTGGCGGAGCTTGAGCTTGTGCATCAGCTCTGGGGTGATCCGCCGCTGCTGCTGCTCGACGACGTGCTGGCTGAGCTGGATCCAGAGCGGCAGCAGCTGTTGCTGGAGGCGGTGGGCCAGGGGCATCAGTGCCTGGTGAGCGCCACCCATCTGGGAGCCTTCAGCCAGGGATGGCACACACAGTCGCAATTGGTGACCGTGGAGGCGGGCCAGTTGCGGCCGAGCCAGTAAGGTATTGGGCTGTTTGCCTGGATCTGATGAGCCAAGCGGCCTGCCTCCACCCCAACCCGGGATGGACCGGAGCAGAGAGCACTTCCGCCGGTAGCCCCCAATCACCCAGTGCCACCGAGATGGTGGGTAAACACTGCATTCTCGAGCTTTACAACTGCGACCCCGCCAAGCTCGACGACGAAGCTTTCATCAGGAACGCCATCACCACCGCTGCCAAGCGTGCTGGCGCCACTCTCCTGAATCTCATCACCCACCGGTTCGAACCGCAGGGTGTGACGGGGCTGGCTCTGTTGGCCGAATCCCATATCTCCATCCACACTTGGCCCGAATCGGGCTACGCCGCCGTGGATGTGTTCACCTGCGGTGACCACACCATGCCGGAGCGGGCTTGCATCGTGCTCAGTGAGGAGCTCAATGCTGCCAACTACAAGCTCAAGAGCTTCCGCCGTGAAACCCCCGGGTCCGTGGCAGGTGCTGAGCGTGAGCCCGCTCTCGTGGCCGCCTGAGCCCCCCGGGTGATCCGGGGGGCTTCACCCCTCTGGGGATCTGATGGGCCTCGGTGAGGGTGCCCCGGTCTGTACGGCCTGTCCAGACCGGGGCGTCCCGCAGGGTTCCCTCCGGGGGGCAGTCAGGGATGGGGCCCGCTCGAGTCGAGCAGATCCCGGTTGAGCTTGCCGCTCACCAGACCCTCCAGATCGAGGCTGACCGCCGAGAATCCCAGCTGACGGAAGGCCTCCACCAGATCGGTGCGGGCGGCGTCGGACTGCAGGGCCGTGAACATCTGCTGCAGCTCCTGTGGCGGCAGTTCGATCCGGGCCGACTCCCCCTGGCTGCGCACCCGCAGCTCCCGCAGCCCCTGCTGCCGCAGCCAGGCTTCAGCGCGCGCCACGCGCTCGAGCCGTCCGGCGCTGATGGCTTCGCCGTAGGGGAAGCGTGAAGCCAGGCAGGGCTGGGCGGGCTTGTCCCACCAGGGAAACCCCAGGGCGCGCGACAGCTGGCGCACATCAGCCTTGCTCAGCCCCTGCTCCGCCAGGGGCGACGCCACACCCCGCTCACGGGCAGCCCGAATGCCGGGGCGGTGCTCGCTGAGGTCATCAAGGTTGACCCCATCGATCACCTGGCTGGCTGCTGCCAGCCCACCGGCTCCCCCTTGCAGTTGTGGCAGCAGGGCCGCCAGGTGGTCATGGAGTTCGCGCTTGCACGCATAGCAGCGATCCGCCGGATTGCTGCTGTAGGCCGGATCGCTCAGTTCAGCGGTGGTGATCTCCCGTTGCTGGATACCCATCCAGGCCGCCTGCTGGCGGGCCTCCTGGCGCAGATGGGGGGCCAGGGCCGGCGAAACGCCGGTGATCGCCAGCGCTCGATCCCCCAGCTGTTCGACGGCGATCGCCGCCACCAGGGCGCTGTCCACTCCGCCGGAGTAGGCCACCACCACCGCTGGATAGCTGGCCAGCTGGGCGCGCAGGCCGCTCAGGGCTCGCTCCAGGCCAGCCGGCAGGCTTTCGAGCAGGCGGTACATCGCAGGCTGACGGCAGCAGATGGGACGCGATCCTGGCAAGCGGCAGCCCCCGGTAGCATCGGCCCGACAGGGTGGTGCCGATGAGCTCCAGCAGCCAGACCACGCAACGGGGAACCGGGCGAGGCATCGGCATCCGCACCGCTTCAGGCAGCAGCGAGCGCAGCCACGGACAGCTCCACGTCTACGACGGCGAGGGCAAAGGCAAGAGCCAGGCTGCCCTGGGGGTCGTCCTGCGCACCATTGGCCTGGGCATCTGCGAGCGCCGGCAGACGCGCGTGCTGCTGCTGCGCTTTCTCAAGGGCCCTGGCCGCTCTTATGACGAGGACGCCGCCATTGAGGCCCTGCAGCAGGGTTTCCCCCATCTGATCGACCAGGTGCGCACCGGCCGCGGCGATTACTTCAGCGCCGATCAGGTGACCCGTGTGGATGTGGCCGAAGCCGAACGGGGCTGGACGATCGCCAAAGGAGCCCTGGCCAGCGCGCTGTATTCGGTGGTTGTGCTCGATGAGCTCAACCCCGTGCTCGATCTGGGGCTGCTCGATGCCGAAGAGGTGGTTCGCACCCTGGCGGCCAAGCCGGCGGGAATGGAGGTGATCGTGACGGGCCGTGGCGCCCCGCGGGAGCTGGTGCGCATCTCAGACCTGCACTCGGAGATGCGTGCTCACCGCCGTGCCGATGACGCCATCGAGCCCGGTCCTGACGGTGCACTGCCGCCTGCGGGTCTGGATGGCATCGAGATCTACACCGGTGAAGGCAAGGGCAAGAGCACCAGTGCCCTGGGCAAGGCCCTGCAGGCCATCGGCCGTGGCATCTCCCAGGACAAGAGTCACCGCGTGTTGATCCTGCAGTGGCTCAAGGGTGGCAGCGGTTACACCGAAGATGCTGCGATCGCGGCCCTGCGCGAGAGTTACCCCCATCTCGTGGATCACCTGCGTTCGGGGCGTGACGCAATCGTCTGGCGCGGTCAGCAGCAACCGATCGACTACGTCGAAGCCGAGCGTGCCTGGGAGATTGCCCGCGCCGCCATCTCCAGTGGGCTCTACAAAACCGTGATCCTCGATGAGATCAACCCCACCGTGGATCTCGAGCTGCTGCCGGTGGAACCCATCGTTCAGACCCTGCTGCGCAAGCCCGCTGAAACTGAGGTGATCCTCACCGGCCGCTGCAAGCACTCGCCCGCGTACTTCGATCTGGCCTCTGTCCATTCGGAGATGGTCTGCCACAAGCACTACGCCGAACGCGGGGTTGACCTCAAGCGTGGGGTGGACTACTGAGCGGCGCTGGCTGTAGAGGGCTTGCGCGATGCGGCTGATCTTTCGGTCGCTCTTGCCCCACCGCTGTGGGCTGGGTAGCTTCCGGTCAGCCGGGTTCGGGTGGGCGTGATCTCGGTCTTGCGCCGGCGTCAGCGGCGGCTGATCGCGCTGGGGCTGGCGATTGTGTTCAGCCTGTGGCTGCTGCTCTGGCCAGCGGCGGCTGCACCCAGGCTGCGCAAGGTACCGGGGCCATCCCCTGCCCAGACCATCGAGCGTTTCCTGGTGCTGACGGCCCGCGCCGAGGCCTCCATTCGAGCCGCCATCCGTGACGGGATGGCCGAGCCGGGGTGGCTCTATTCCTCCGCTGTGAACCGGCGTGTGGCTGGTGCCATCAACGACCTTGAACAGGCAACCCAGGCGTTGGATCTCAGCCAAGTGCCACCCGCTCTGCGCCAGATGAGCGGGGTGGCCACGATGCTGATGCTGCGCAGCGTGTTGCTGTATGAACTGAGTCAGGAGCCAGCTCAGGTGCTGCCAGATCAGGCCGAGGTGCAGCGCAATCACGTCCGTACCTGGACGCTGCCCGATACCACGATCAGCCTTGCAGCGATTGGTGACGATCGCAATCATTCCTCATCGGGTTGCCGTCGTTGTACCTCGGGTGATTTTCTGTTCACGCCCAACACCCTGGCGCAGGTGCCTGAGGATTTTGAGCAGATCTTTCGTTTCAGCCCGGCGTTGCGTCACCGTTTCGGGGCTGATCTGTTTGTGTACTGGGCACTTGCGCCGGGCGGTGCGGTGCCGCCCAAGCTGTTCTTCCGCTTACCCTTGGCGGTGCGGCATCAACTGCTTCAGCCCTTCGCTGGGCAGTCGTTGCTGCAGTGGCTGCTGCTGATCCCCAGCTCGCTGTTGATGCTGCTGGGCATGCTCTGCTTGCTGTGGTGGTTACGCGAGCAGCAGCGCCGATATGGCGGCCTGGAGGGCCCCTTGCTGTCAGGGTTGGCTGTGGTTGTCATCGGCTTGGAGTGGCTGCTGGTGGTGGGGTGGCAATGGTTTGCCATCACCTGGATCAATCTGATCGGCCCGGCGGAGTCCACTGTCTTGGTGCTGAGCCGTATTCTTCAAGGGGTCCTGCAGATGCTGCTGCTGTATCTGCTGGCCGAGACCATCGGCCAAGTGCTGGTGTTGCGCGGTCAGAGTCTGAGAGTCGCATTGACTTCTGGCTTTGGTGCGCCTCAGCATTTGCCGCGTCGCCAGGGTGCAGGCCAGATCCTCACCCTGAGTCGGGTCGTGGGTCTGGTTGCGGCAGTGATGGCCTTGATCAGCATGGGACGGGATCTGGGAGTCACGTCGATGACGTTATTGGCCTTGTCGTCGGTGCCCGCCTTGGCGATTTCTCTCGGAACGCAACAGCTGATTCGTGATATCGCCGATGGGTTCAGCCTATTGTTTGATGGCCAGATCAAGATCGGCGATACCTGTACGATTGGTACTGGTAAGTCGGGTGAAATCAAGGGAGTGATCCGTTCTCTTGGGATGCGCTCGATGCGCATCCAGCAGGAGGATGGTTCGATCCTGGCTCTTCCTAATTCTCAAGTGGCAGATGCGGTGGTTGTCAACCACCGATTCCGCTCCGGACGTCGTCTGACATGGTCCATACGATTGCAAGCGCTGGATCCACCCGCATTGGCTGGGCATCTGGCTGCTTTGCGGGCCGAACTGAAGGCCGTGCCGCAGTTGCGTGAGGCCTCCGTGGAGCTTGCACCCGTGGTCCAAGGCTGGGAACTGCAGGTGAGTGGCCAGTGGGATCAGACCTTGAGCGGGAAGGATGTGTCCGGCCTGCGTGAGGCGTTGCTCCTGAGAGTCCTTCCGCTGGTGCGCCGGTTGGAAGGCAGTGAGCCGAGCAGCTGAATGGCGCGCTGCTGGGCTCTTGCGCGTCTGCCGCAGGAGCAGCTCAGTAGCGCGGCACGCTCGGATCCACCTCCTGGCTCCAGGCGTCGATACCGCCGGCCACATTGATGCCCTCGATGCCATGGCGTTTGAGGGCGATCAGGGCCTTGGCGCTGCGGCCCCCCAGCTTGCAGTGGGCATACAGGGTTTTGCCGGCCGCCAGTTCGCGCACCCGCTCGATGGCCGTGCCGTTCTCGATCTGGTCGAGCGGGATCAGCTCGGCGCCGGGGATCATGGCGATCTCCGCCTCGGGCGGGTTGCGCACGTCGATCAGGGCGATGCCGGAGGTGTCGCCATCCAGCAGGGTCTTGAGCTCGCTGACGCTGATGCTCTCCACGGCGCCGGCCTCCTCCTGGCCGGGGGCGGTGCCGCCCACGCCGCAGAACTCCTGGTAGTCGATCAGCTTCTCGATCACCGGACGCTCGGGGTTGGGCCGCAGCTTGAGCTCGCGGAACTTCATGCCGAGGGCATCGAAGAGCAGCAGGCGGCCGCTGAGGGTGGTGCCGATGCCGGTGATGATCTTCACCGCCTCGGTGGCCTGGATCACGCCGATGATCCCGGGCAGCACCCCCACCACCCCGCCTTCGGCGCAGGAGGGCACCATGCCCGGCGGCGGCGGCTCGGGGAACAGGTCGCGGTAGTTGGGGCTCTCGGCATCCAGGTTGAACACCGTGGCCTGGCCTTCGAAGCGGAAGATCGAGCCGTACACGTTGGGCTTGCCCAGCAGCA